>NZ_CP104174.1:3666923-3972500 GCF_025200925.1 Bradyrhizobium sp. CB1015
GAGCTGGCACGCCAGCCGCAACGCAAGAAGCTGCTGCTCGTCCTCACCGACGGCAAGCCGAACGACGTCGACCATTATGAGGGGCGCTTTGCGGTCGAAGACACCAGGAGGTCCGTGCAGGAAGCGCGCCGGCTCGGAATTGCGGTGTTCGGCGTGACGATAGACGCGGCAGCGCAATCCTATTTTCCGATCCTGTTCGGGCGCAGCCGCTATGCCATCGTCGGCAACATCAAGCGATTGCCCGCGGCGCTGCCGGCGATCTACCGGCAGGTGGCGCACTGACGCGTCACGGTGTTGCTGTTGAACTATTGCTCATGCCTTGGGTATATGATCGAATGGCCGGATGGACCAGGGCCGGCCGAAACCCGATCTGATCATCTTCGACTGCGACGGCGTACTCGTCGACAGCGAGCTCTTGAGCTGTCGCTGCCTGTCCGAGGTGCTGGCTGAATTCGGTCTCGTGCTCAGCGAGGAGCAGGCGCTCGAGCTGTTTCTCGGACGCAGCACCAAGGCGATCGAGCAGCATTATCGTGATCTCGGGCACTCGCTGACGGACGCCTTCCTGCCCCGACTGAAATCGCGCGTGCTGGAGACGTTTGCCGCCTCCCTTGTGCCGATCCTCGGGGTCGACGCGGTGATCTCGGGGCTGACCGTGCCGTTCTGTGTGGCCTCGTCCAGCGACATCGATCGCGTGTCGCTCTCGCTCGGCGTCACAGGTCTTCGGGCACATTTCGACGACCGGATCTACACCGCGCAGATGGTCAGGCACGGCAAGCCGGCGCCCGATCTCTTTCTCCATGCCGCCGAGAACATGCGCACACCGCCCTCACGCACGCTGGTGATCGAGGACAGCGTCAGCGGCGTGCAGGCGGGCAAGGCCGCCGGCATGACCGTCTGGGGATTTGTCGGCGGCGGCCATTATCGCAGCCGCGACGGCCGGGCTATATTATCGGCCGCCGGGGCCGATCGGGTCTTCGCGCATATGAGCGATTTCTGGGAGATGTGAGCCCGCATGGCCGCCGAGAACGACAAGTCGAGACTCGACGACGCCGCGCGCGCGGGCTGGCTCTATTTCATTGCCGGCCACACCCAGGACGAGATCGCAAAGATGCTCCAGGTGTCGCGCGCCTCGGCGCAGCGGCTGGTCTCGCTGTGCCTCGCCGAGCGCCTCATCACCTTCCGACTCGAACACCCCATCGCCGCCTGCATGGAGCTGGCCGCCCGCCTGAAGCAACGGTTCGACCTCGTTCATTGCGAGGTGGTGCCGGCCGATCCCGCCGCACCGCAGGCGAACGCCGGCATTGCAGAGCGCTGCGCCAACCTGCTCGATTCCACGCTCCGCTCGGAGACGCCTGTCATCGTCGCGCTCGGCACCGGCCGGGCGGTGCGTGCCGCGGTCGAGCGCGTCACGCCGATCGACCGGCCCAATCATCAGATCGTCTCGCTGGTCGGCAACATCTCCGCCGACGGCTCGGCGAGCTTCTACGACACCGTCGGACGGCTCGCCGACCGCACCGGGGCGCGGCACTATCCGATGCCGCTGCCGTTCCTGATGTCGTCGGAGGACGAGCGCAACAGGATGGTACGCATCGAGCCGATCGCGAAGGTCAAGGCGGTCGCGGCCAGAGCCGACTTGCGCCTCGTCGGCATCGGCCAGATGGACCAGAAGGCGCAGGTGCACATCGACGGCTTCGTCACCCGCGACGAATTGTTCGAGATGATGCGCCTGGGCGCCATCGGCGAGATCACCGGCTGGGCCTACGACGCGAAAGGCCGCCTGCTCAAGGCCGGCACCAACAAGCGCCTCACCAGCATTCCGCCGGAAGTGCCGGCGAAGGCCACGACGATTGGGGCGGCGGTGGGCGCCGCCAAGGTGGCGGCGATCTCTGCGGCGTTGAGCGGGGGCCTGATCAACGGCCTGATCACCGACGAAGCGACGGCAAGGGCGATCCTGGAGCGGTAGGGACGAGTTCCCGCGGCTGTGGACACTGCGCTCCCTCTCCCGCTTGCGGGAGAGGTGGAGCAAGCCGCGGGTTCATTCCCAACAATTGCCGTCGCTTCCGCCTCGGGGATCTTCTGTCTCTCCCGCACCGCAGCACTCATAAGTTGCTAGAACGCCCGCGCGCGTGCTTGACAAGTGCGGCGACCCCGTTGAACATACGCCCAACGCGTGGGCATATGCTCAAAACGCGAATTGAGGGGAGGTCACCGTGAAACATGTCCTGGGCGCCGTCTGCGGCGTGTCTGTCCTGCTGGCCGTCCCTGCGATGGCCGAAACGACCCTGACCATCGCCACCGTCAACAATGGCGACATGATCCGCATGCAGGGGCTGACGGGTGAGTTCACCAAGAAGAACCCTGACATCACCGTGAAATGGGTGACGCTGGAGGAGAACGTGCTGCGCCAGCGCGTCACCACCGATATCGCCACCAAGGGCGGCCAGTTCGACGTGCTCACAATCGGGACCTACGAGGTGCCGATCTGGGCCAAGAAGGGCTGGCTGGTGCCGCTCGCCAATCTCGGCGCCGATTACGACGTCGCCGACCTTCTGCCCAAGATCAGGGACGCGGTCTCCGTCGACGGCAAGCTCTACGCCGCGCCGTTCTACGGCGAGAGCTCGATGGTGATGTATCGCACCGATCTGTTCGACAAGGCCGGGCTCAAGATGCCGGAAAAGCCGAGCTGGGATTTCGTGATCGATGCCGCCAAGAAGCTCACCGACAAGAGCGCCGGCACCTACGGCATTTGCCTCCGCGGCAAGGCCGGATGGGGCGAGAACATGGCGTTCCTCTCGGCGATGGCCAATTCCTACGGCGCGCGCTGGTTCGACGAGAATTGGCAGCCGCAGTTCAACACGCCGGAATGGAAGACGACGCTCACCACCTACGTCAACTTGATGAAGGAAGCCGGCCCTCCCGGCGCGAGCTCCAACGGCTTCAACGAAAATCTGGCGCTGTTCAACGCCGGCAAATGCGCGATGTGGATCGATGCCACGGTCGCGGCGTCCTTCGTCACCAACCCCAAGGACTCCAAGGTCGCCGACAAGGTCGGCTTCGCGCTCGCGCCCAACACCGGGCTTGGCAAGAACGCCAACTGGCTGTGGGCCTGGAATCTCGCAATCCCGGCCGGCTCCAAGAAGACGGAAGCTGCCGAGAAGTTCATCGCCTGGGCAACCAGCAAGGACTACACCAAGCTGGTGGCGTCGAAGGAGGGCTGGGCCAACGTGCCGCCGGGCACTCGCACCTCGCTCTATCAGAACGATGAGTACCTGAAGGTCGCGCCGTTTGCGAAACTGACGCTGGCCTCGATCGACGCCGCCGATCCCAACAAGCCGACGGTGAAGCCCGTTCCTTACGTCGGCGTGCAATACGCCGCGATCCCTGAATTCCAGGGTATCGGCACGCAGGTGGGCCAGCAGTTCTCGGCGGCGCTTGCGGGATCGACAACGGTTGATGCAGCGCTCACGGCTGCGCAGTCCGCTACCGAGCGCGAGATGAAGCGCGCCGGCTACATTAAGTGAACCCGAGCTCTCCCTGAGCTCAAACCTTGCGGCCATCCATCCTTAGCTGGATGGCCGCCCTTCTTCCTCCGAGCGGAGTGCCAAGAATGGCAACCCGGCAGACGCAGTTTCTTGCGCGGTCGCTCCTGACCCCGGCCGTCGGGCTGCTGTTCATCTGGATGATCGTCCCGCTGGTGCTGACGATCTACTTCTCGACGCTGCACTACAGCCTGCTCGATCCCGGCTCGGAATCGTTCGTCGGCCTCGAAAACTTCCGCTACTTCCTCACCGATCCCGCCTTCCTGGCCTCGCTTCAGAACACGCTGGTGCTGGTCGGCTCGGTGCTGGCGCTGACCATCCTGCTCGGGATTCCGCTGGCGCTGCTGATGGATCAACCCGTGATCGGCCGCAATTTCGTGCGGCTGATGGTGATCGCGCATTTTCTTCGTGATGCCGACGGTGAGTGCGCTGGTCTGGAAAAACCTGTTGATGCATCCGGTGTCCGGGCTGTTCGCCTGGCTCGCCTCGCTGTTCGGCCTGACGCCGATCGATTGGTTCAACGACGTGCCGCTGCTCGCCGTGATCCTGATCGTGACCTGGCAATGGCTGCCGTTCGCGACGCTGATTCTGCTCACCGCGCTGCAATCGCTCGACGAGGAGCAGAAGGAGGCCGCCGAGATGGACGGTGCGAGCGCGGTCTCGACCTTCATCTACATCACGCTGCCGCACCTCGCGCGTCCCATCACCGTGGTGATCCTGATCGAGACCATCTTCCTGCTGACGGTGTTTGCCGAGATCTTCGTCACCACTGGCGGCGGACCGGGCCTGCAAACGACTAATATTGCCTTTCTGATCTATTCGCAGGCGCTGATCCAGTTCGACGTCGGCAGCGCCTCCGCGGGCGGGCTCGTCGCGGTGGTGATCGCCAACATCGTCGCCTTCTTCTTGGTCCGCATCGTCGGCCGCAACCTGGAGGCCTGACATGGCACGGATGGCGACGACACGGCGGGTGGTGATATCGACGGTGATGGCGTGGCTGTTCGGCTTCCTGATCTTCTTCCCGATCCTGTGGATGGGGCTGGCGAGCTTCAAGACCGAGCTCGAGGCATTCGCGATCCCGCCATCCTTCCTGTTCTTCCACTGGACCACGGAAAACTATGCAACCGTGCAGGAACGCAGCGACTATCTGCACCACGCGATGAACTCGATCATCATCGCCGGCGGATCGACGCTGATTGCACTATTGATTGCAATTCCCGCGGCGTGGTCGATGGCGTTCTCGCCGACCAAGCGCACCAAGGACATCCTGCTCTGGATGCTCTCGACAAAGATGATGCCGCCGGTCGGCGTGCTGGTGCCGATCTACCTGATTTACAAGAGCTTCGGCCTGCTCGATTCCCGCGTCGGTCTCGTCTTCATCCTCTGCCTCGGAAACTTGCCGATCGTCATCTGGATGCTCTTCACCTATTTCAAGGAGATCCCGCGCGACATCCTCGAAGCCGCGCGCATGGACGGCGCCACGATCGGCCGCGAGCTCGTCTATGTGCTGACGCCGATGGCGATCCCAGGGCTCGCATCGACCTTGCTGCTCAACCTGATCTTGGCCTGGAACGAGGCGTTCTGGACGCTGAACCTGTCCACTTCGAGCGCTGCGCCGCTCACCACGTTCATCGCCTCCTATTCCAGCCCCGAAGGGCTGTTCTGGGCAAAGCTGTCGGCGGCCTCGACGCTCGCGATCGCGCCCATTCTCGTCCTCGGTTGGTTCAGCCAGAAGCAGCTCGTGCGCGGGCTCACCTTTGGCGCGGTGAAGTAGAGGGGGATCATGGGTCAGATCACACTTCAGGGCGTGCAAAAGTCCTTCGGTCCCGTGCACATCATTAAGGGCGCCGACCTCGACATTGCCGACGGCTCCTTCGTCGTGTTCGTCGGACCCTCCGGCTGCGGCAAAACCACGCTGCTGCGGCTGATCGCGGGGCTCGAGGACGTCTCTGGCGGCAAGATCCTGATCGACGGCAAGAACGTCGTCGATACGCCGCCGGCCAAGCGCGGGCTGTCGATGGTGTTCCAGTCCTACGCGCTCTATCCGCATATGAGCGTGCGCGGCAATATCGGCTTCGGCCTGAAGATGGCGGGCCTGCCCAAGGACGAGATCAACCGCAAGGTCGAGGCGGCCGCCGCGACGCTGAACCTCACGCCCTATCTCGACCGCAAGCCGCGCGAGCTCTCCGGTGGCCAGCGCCAGCGCGTCGCGATTGGCCGCGCCATCGTCCGCGAGCCCAAGGCATTCCTGTTCGACGAGCCGCTCTCCAACCTCGACGCCGCGCTACGCGTGCAGATGCGCATCGAGGTGACGCGACTTCAGAAGCAGCTCGGCACCACCGCGATCTACGTCACCCACGACCAGGTCGAGGCCATGACCATGGCCGACAAGATCGTCGTGCTCAACGGCGGCAAGATCGAGCAATACGGCTCGCCGCTGGAGCTTTACGAGCGACCCGCCAATCTCTTCGTCGCCGGCTTCATCGGCTCGCCCAAGATGAACTTCGTCACCGGCGAGCTTGCTTTGCAGAAGGGGGCAGAGACGATCGGCGTCCGGCCGGAGCATCTGAAGATCGAGCGCGACGGCGGTGGAGGCTGGCAGGGCACCATTGCGGTGGCCGAGCATCTCGGCAGTGACACCTTCCTCTACGTCGATGCCGGCGCGCTCGGCATGCTGACGGCGCGCTACATCGGCGAATTGAGCCTGCATGCCGGCGATCGGGTGTCGCTGATGCCGGACCCTGCGCGCATTCACCGCTTCGACGAGAGCGGCAACGCTCTTCGGGGCTGACAAGAAACGGCAAGAACACGGAAAGACGATCATGTATCTGGAAAAGTTCAGGCTGAGCGGCAAGACCGCGTTCATCACCGGCGGCGGGCAGGGCATTGGCCTCGCCTGCGCCGAGGCGCTGGCCGAGGCCGGCGCGAAGGTCATCATCGGCGACCGCGACGGCAAGGTCGCTGACAGCGCGAAAGCCAGCCTGAAGGCGAAGGGCTACGACGTTGAGACCGCAATCATGGATGTCACCGACACCAGGCGCGTGGCGGAGGTTGCGAACGATCTCGTCGCCCGTCACGGCAAAGTCGACATCCTCGTCAACAATGCGGGCATCGCGCGTAGCGAGACGCCGGCTGAGACCGTCACCGACGAGCACTGGCTCAACGTCATCGACGTCAATCTCAACGGCACATTCTGGTGCTGCCGCGAATTCGGCAAACACATGCTCAAGGCGAAAAGCGGCGCCATCGTCAATGTCGGGTCGATGAGCGGCTTTATCGTCAACAAGCCGCAGGAGCAGTGCTTCTACAACGCCTCCAAGGCCGCGGTGCACCATCTGACCAAGTCACTAGCCGCCGAATGGGGCGCCCGGGGCATCCGCGTCAACGCGGTGGCGCCGACCTATATCGAGACGCCGCTCAACGCCTTCGTGAAGAGCAATCCGAAAATGTATGACGCCTGGATCGGTGGAACCCCGATGGCGCGCATGGGGCAGGTCGAGGAGATCGCCTCCGTCGTGCTGTTCCTCTCGTCCGAGGCCGCGAGCCTGATGACCGGCAGCATCGTGCTGGTGGATGGCGGCTATACTTGCTGGTAGGCTTGCGTCGGAACGGACGGAAAGCGACCGGGAGCGACCATGCCGCGAGCGTATATCGGCGTCGACGTGGGGACCACGAGCACGCGGGCGGGGGTGTTTGACGAGGTCGGCACGCTGCTCGCGACTGCCCGGCATCCGATCAGGATCTGGCACGAGGCCGGCGACATCGTCGAGCAGTCGTCAGAAGATATCTGGCAGGCCTGCGCCAAATCGGTGCGCGCGGCGATGGCGGAAGCAGCGATTGCGCCGGGCAGCATCGGCGGCATCGGTTTCGACGCCACCTGTTCCCTCGTGGTGCTCGATCCGCAAGGCGAGCCGCTCACCGTTAGCACCTCCGGCGAGGCGCAGCGCAACGTCATCGTCTGGATGGACCATCGCGCCACGGCCGAAGCGCGGCTGATCAACGAGACCGAGGATGCCGTGCTGCGCTATGTCGGTGGCTCGATCTCGCCGGAGATGGAGATGCCGAAGCTGCTCTGGCTGAAGCGGCATCTGCGCCCGAGTTTCGAGGCCGCCGGGCACTTCTTCGATCTGGCCGACTATCTGACCTGGCGCGCGACCGGGGCGCTGCAGCGCTCGACCTGCACCGTCACCTGCAAGTGGAACTATCTCGCCCATGACGGCGGCGGCTGGAGCGCGCCGTTCTTCAAGCGCATTGGCCTGTCCGACTTCGTCACCGAGAAATACGCCCGCATCGGCACCGAGATCGTTGCGCCCGGTACGCGCCTCGGCGCCGGGCTCACGCCGGCAGCCGCGGCTGAGCTCGGCCTCGCTCCGGGCACCCCGGTCGGCGCTTCCCTGATCGACGCCCATGCCGGCGGCATCGGCGCGATCGGCGGCCGCGACGGGGCGGGCGGCGCGAGCGATGTCAGCGACCGTCTCGCCTACATCATGGGAACGTCGGCCTGCATCATGGCGACGACGAAGGAGCCGTGCTTCGTGCCGGGCGTTTGGGGTCCCTATTATTCCGGCATGGTGCCGGAGTTCTGGCTCAACGAAGGCGGCCAGTCCGCCGCGGGCGCGGCGATCGATCATCTCCTCAAGTCGCATCCCGGCCATGGCGAGGCGAGCGCGGCGGCGCGCAGCGAGGGCCTCGACCTCATCGATTTCCTCGAGCGCCGCATCATCGCGCGCGCCGGCGATGCCAGCCGCGCCGCCCTGCTGGCGCGCGACGTCCACGTGCTGCCGGAATTCATCGGCAACCGCTCGCCCTATGCCGATCCTGACACGCGCGCGGTGATCGCGGGCCTCGATCTCGACACCGACATCGCCTCCATGGAACGGCTGTTCGTTGCCGGCCTCTGCGGTCTTGCCTATGGTCTCGCCGAGGTGATCGAGGCCTTTGCCGCCCATGGGGTCCGCTCCAGCATCATGATCATGGGCGGCGGCGCCAGCCGCAGCCCACTGGTCCGCCAGATCATGGCCGATACCACCGGCCTCACCGTCGCGTTGCCGCAGACGAAGGAGCCGGTGCTGCTGGGCGCTGCGATGCTCGGGGCGGTCGCCGGCGGCGCCTATGCCTCGATCGGCGAGACAATGGCCAAGATGTCGGCGCTGGGACGCAAGAGCGAGCCGACCGCGCCGGACATGGCCGCGTTTCACGCCCGCAAGCGCGAGGTTTACAAGTTGTTGCGCGAGGTCGATGGCGGCAGCCGCGCCGCGATGCGCAGCGTCGCGAAAGGTTGAAGGACATGCTGATTGCCTGCGGCGACGCGCTGATCGATTTCGTGCCGACGCGAAACCTCGAAGGGCGCGAGGCGGTGATGCCCGCGGTCGGCGGCTCCTGCCTCAACGTCGCGATCGGCATGGCGCGGCTGGGTGCGCCGACCGGCTTTGTCGGCGGCATCTCGACCGACCTGTTCGGGCGCATGATCGCCGATCATGCCACCGCATCGAACGTCGCGCTCGATCTCGCCACCCGCAGCGACCACCAGACCACGCTCGCCTTTGTCCGCATTGTCGAAGGCGAGTCGCATTACGCCTTCTACGATGCCGAGACCGCGACGCGGAACTGGACTTACCGGCGCGGGACCATTCCGCTCGACAGAGTTGAAGCTCTCCATGTCGGCTCGACCACGCTGGTCAACGATCAGGGTGCGGCCGAGACCGAGGCGCTGATCGCAGACGGGCGGGCGTCGTCCACGATCTCCTTCGATCCGAACTGCCGACCGAACCTCGTCAAGGACAAGGCGACTTATCTCGCCCGCATGGCCGAGTTCGCCGGAAGCGCCGATCTCATCAAGATGTCGGACTTCGATTTCGCCTATCTCTTCGGCGAGGAGCCTTATCAGCAGCGAGCGAACACACTGCTGGCGCAGGGCACGAGCCTCGTCGTCATCACCCGCGGCAACAACGGCGCCATCGCCTGGCATGCGCAAGCAGGGCAGATCGAAGTCGCAGCGCCCAAAGTCGAGGTGGCCGACACGATTGGCGCCGGCGACAGCTTTCAGGCGGCGCTGCTGTTCGCCCTGTACAAGCAGGGCCGCATCGCCCGGCCGCGTTTGAAGGACATCGGCGCGGACGAGCTCCGCCGTGCGCTGTCCTTTGCGGCCAATTGCGCCGGCCTGACCTGCACGCGTCCGGGCGCCGATCCGCCTTGGAGCCACGAGATCAATTGGAGCTGGTAGTCCGCGTCACATCCGCGCGACAGCCTTCTCGGCACATTTGAGGAAGGTTCCGATCAGCGGACTTTGGGAGTCCCGCCGCCAACAGACTGCGATTTCGAGGGAGTCAGCGACGTCACGCAGGGGTCTGAATACGACTCCGCGCGGCGCGCCGAGCTGTGCGCAGGCCGGCAGGATGGCGAGACCTTCGCCGGCCAGAACCAGGCTCATCGCCGAATGCACCGTCTCTACCCGGCTGGCGATCGGCATCACGACTTGGTGCCGACGCAATAAAGGGACGACCGCGGAGGAGGCGGGCCCATGGTCCGGATGCGGGAGTGCGATCAGCGGACGGCCCTGCAGCCGCGCCATCGGCACGGAGCTCAAGCGGGCGAGGGGCGAGCGGATCGGCATGGCCAGCATGAAAGGCTGTGTACCGATCTTTGCCACCTCGATCTCGGGGTGATTGATGGCAGGCATACACAGCGCGACCGTGACGCTGCGGTCGAGCAGGCGGGCCTCGCGCGTCGAGGCGCTGAGCTCGGCGAAGCTGAGGTCGACGCCGGGAACGGCGCGGCGCAGTTCGGGGATGAGCCGCGGCAGCATCGCATTCGCCAGCACGAACATGTAACCCACCGACAGCCGGCCGCGCCGTCCCGAAGCGACCGCGCGCGCGGCTTCGGCGCCATCGGCCGCCAGCGCCAGCGCTTCGCTGGCGCGCGACAGCAACGCCTGGCCCGCCTCGGTCAGATCCATGCCACGGGTGCCGCGGCGGAACAGCGGCGCGCCGATCTCGGCCTCGAGCTTGCGGATCTGGACCGAGAGCGGCGGCTGCGCCATCCGGAGCTGCTCGGCCGCCTTGCCGATGCTGCGCGCCTCGGCGACGGCGACGAAATAGCGGAGCCGGCGGAGATCCATTGGCATACCGAGAGCGTATGGGTTGACCACAAAAATCGTATTGGACGACGAGTTAACAAAACTGTCATTCTCGCTGTCAATGTCTACGGGCCAATGGCGGTCCGCTTCGGAGCGTGATGTGACGATGAACGGCGATCCCTGTCTGTTGTCCGCAACCGAGCTGCGCGGTCTCGTCGCGGCAAAGCGGATTTCGCCAGTCGAGCTCACCCGCGCCGTGCTTGCCCGCGCCGAAGCGCTCCAGCCCGAATTGAATTGCTTCATCACGCTGTGCGGGGATGAGGCGATCGCAGCGGCGCGCGAAGCCGAGCGCAAGGTGATGGCGGGTGAACCGCTCGGCCTGCTGCATGGTATCCCCGTCACCGTCAAGGACATCGTCAACACCAAGGGCGTCAAGACCACCTTTGGCGCCGTTCCCTACAAGAACAATGTGCCGGCCGAGGATGCTGTCGCCGTCGCACGGTTGCGCAGCGAAGGCGCGATCCTGATCGGCAAGACCACGACGCCTGAGTTCGGCAGCAAGTGCCTCACCGATTCACCTTTGTTCGGTCGGACCCGCAATGCGTGGGACGCCTGCCGTTCCTCCGGCGGCTCCAGCGGCGGCGCGGCGGTCGCTGTCGCGAGCGGCATCGCCCCGCTTGCGATCGCGACCGACGGCGGCGGCTCGACGCGCATTCCGGCGGCTTGCAACGGTGTGGTGGGCTTGAAGCAGAGCAATGGCGTGATCCCGCACAGTCAGGCCCTCGACGTTTTCGGCAACCAGACCTATGTCACGCCGACCACCCGCACCGTCGCCGACACTGCGCTGATGATGCAAGCAATGGCGGGTGAGGATCCTATCGATCCCTGGTCGATTGGCGTGCCCGTGCCTGACTTCATCGGCACCACCGCCCCGCGTGGCGATTTGCGCGGGATGAGGATCCTGTACTGCCTGACGCCGCCGGGCCGTCCGGTCTCAGCCGAGGTCGCCGCCAGTTTCAAGGCGAGCCTCGACCGGCTGGCCGGGTTAGGGGCCGAGCTCGAGGAATTCTCCGGCGAAGGCTTTGACATCGAGCCGATCTGGCGCGCCATCAACCACACCGTCTGGCGCACGCGCTTTGCAAAACTCGCGGCCGAGCACGGCGACGAGCTGAGCGAAGCCTTCCTCAAGCAGCTCGCGCTCGCAACCGAAGTCAGCGGCGTCGATTACCAGGAGGCGATGTTCGCGCGCACCGCGTTGTTCCGCCGCGTGCAATCGCTGCTTGCGCGCGGTCACCTCCTGGCGATGCCGACCCTGACGCGCACCGCGCTGCCGATCAAGCAGGACCTGTTCGGCAGCATCGAGATCGACGGCAGGCATTACGACAGCGTCCGGCCGCACTGGTTCCCCTGGACCATGCCGTTCAACATGACCAGCCATCCCGCGATCAGCCTTCCATCGGGCTTTGCCCGCGACGGCCTGCCGATCGGGCTTCAGCTGGTCGGCCGTTTCCGGGCTGACGCGGAATTGCTACGCGTGAGCGCACTGTTCGAGGCGTCAAGCGATCTTCTGTCCCGCTGGCCTGCTTGAGGAGATGGGCATGCAGCAAAGAGCTTGCTTAAGGCGTCCGGACATGTTGATCGTGGCGTGGGTGAGCCCTGAAGCCGAGCGCGCATGAGCGTCTTTGTCCTCCGACGTCTGTTGACCCTGCTGGCGACGCTGGTCGGCGCATCGCTGATCATCTTCCTGGTGCTCGACGCGCTGCCCGGCAACGCCGCGCAGATGCTGATGGGCGCCGACGCCTCGCCGGATGCGGTTCGCGCGCTCACCGTCAAGCTCGGGCTCGACCAGCCGCTGGCCGTTCGCTATTTGCAATGGACCAAGGGCCTCCTCGTCGGCGATCTCGGAAATTCCTATGTTTACGGCATCCCGGTCGCCAGCCTGATCGCAGAGCGGCTGGTGCTGACCATTCCGCTCGCGATCATGGCGATGACGATCACGGTGACGCTGGCGCTCTCCGCCGGCATCTACACCGCCGCCAATCACAACAAGCTCGGCGACGTCGGCGTGATGTCGCTGACGCAAGTTGGCATCGCGCTGCCGAACTTCTGGTTCGCGATTCTCCTGGTGCTGCTGTTCTCGGTGCGACTGCAATGGCTCTCGGCCGGTGGCTTCGCCGGCTGGGAGGACGGCATCTGGCCGGGGATCAAGTCGCTACTGTTGCCCGCGATCTCGCTCGCGGTGGTGCAGGCCGCGATCCTCGCGCGCGTCACGCGCTCGGCCGTGCTCGAAGTGCTGCGCGAAGATTTCGTCCGCACCGCCCGCGCAAAGGGCCTCGGCAAGCGCGAGGTGCTGTGGAGCCACGTGCTGCGCAATGCCATGATTCCCGTGATGACGGTGATGGGGCTGCAATTCGCCAATCTGCTCGCCGGCACCATCGTGATCGAGAACGTGTTCTACCTTCCGGGCCTCGGCCGCCTGATCTTCCAGTCGATCGCCAACCGCGACTTGATCGTGGTGCGCAATTGCGTGATGCTGCTCGCCGCGATGGTCGTGGTGGTCAATTTCGTGGTCGATGTACTCTATGCCTTCATCGATCCTCGCATCAAGGTCCACGACCTGTGAGCGCGCCCATCACCATGGACGCGCCCGTCGCAACGCGTCCGCTGCCGGCGCGCACGTTCTGGCGCCGCGCACTGCGCCACCGCAGCTTCGTCCTCGGTGGCGCGCTGAGCCTTCTGGTGCTGGCTTCGGCATTGTTGTCGCTGGTATGGACGCCGTGGTCGCCTTACGAGATTGATATTGCCGCAAAGCTCCGCCCGCCCTCGGCGGCGCATTGGCTCGGCACCGATTCCTTCGGCCGCGACATCGTCTCGCTGCTGCTTGCGGGGGCCCGATCCACCATCATGGTCGGTGTCATCGCCGTCAGCATCGGTCTTACCTTCGGCGTCACGCTGGGCCTGATTGCCTCGGCCCGGCGTGGCTGGACGGAGGAGATCATCATGCGCTTTTCCGATTTCACCTTCGCCTTTCCGGCCGTGCTGTCGGCGATCATGCTCGCCGCCGTGGTGGGACCGGGCATGGTGACCTCGATCGTCGCGATCGGCATCTTCCAGATCCCGACGTTGACGCGGCTGACGCGCGGCTCGGCCAATGCGATCTGGGCGCGTGAATTCGTGCTCGCGGCACGCGCGGCGGGCAAGGGGCGCTTCCGCATCACCATCGAGCATGTGCTGCCCAACATCCTGTCGATCCTGATCGTGCAGGTCACCATCCAGTTCGCGCTCGCCATTCTCGCTGAGGCCGCGCTATCCTATCTCGGCCTCGGCACGCAGCCGCCGCAGCCGTCCTGGGGACGGATGCTGAACGACGCGCAGACGTTGCTGTTCCAGTCGCCGATGCTCGCGGTCTATCCGGGCGCTGCGATCGCAATCTCCGTGCTTGGCCTCAACCTGCTCGGTGACGGATTGCGCGACCTGCTCGATCCCCGGCTGGCGCGGGAGCGATGACAATGGCCGAGCGCTCCAACACGCCGCTGATCGTAGTCGACAATCTCGGCGTTCGCCTCAACACCAGCCGCGGGCCGGCGCAGGCCGTGCGCGGTGTCAGCTTTGCGCTGAAGCGCGGCGAGACGCTTGGGCTCGTCGGCGAGTCCGGCTGCGGCAAGTCAGTCACGGCGTTGTCGTTGATGGGGCTGCTGCCGGAGAGTGCCGTCGTCACCGGCAGCATCAAGCTGGATGGCGACGAGCTCGTCGGACTTGCGGATGTGGATTATTGCCGCCTGCGCGGCAACCGTATCAGCATGATCTTCCAGGAGCCGATGACTGCGCTCAACCCGATGCACACGATCGGCAACCAGATCGCCGAGCCGCTGCGGCGTCACAAGAAATATTCGGCGGCGCAGGCGCGCAAAGAGGCGATCGCCTTGCTCGACCGCGTCGGGCTGCCCGATCCGGCGCGTCGGGTCGATGCCTATCCGCATCAGTTCTCCGGCGGCCAGCGCCAGCGCATCACCATCGCGATGGCGCTTGCCTGCGAGCCGGACCTGTTGATCGCGGACGAGCCGACCACCGCGCTCGACGTCACCATCCAGGGCCAGATCCTCGACCTCATCGCCGATCTCGTCGAGGAGCGCGGCATGTCGATGATCCTGATCTCGCACGATCTCGGCGTCATTGCCGAGAACGTCCAGCGCATGATGGTGATGTATGGCGGCACCGTCGTCGAGAGCGGCCCGACCGACGAAGTGTTCCGTCGCATGGGCCATCCCTACACGCAGGGCCTGTTCCGTGCCCGGCCCAAGCTCGGCGCGCGCAAGGGGACGAGGCTGAAGACGATCTCGGGCACGGTGCCGGAGCTTGCCGATCTGCCGTCCGGCTGCACCTTCTCCGATCGCTGTCCGCTCGTGATCGATCAATGTCGCGCGGCGCTGCCGCCGATGGTGGATGTCGGCCCCGGCCATTTTGCGCGCTGCATCCGAACGGACGTGTCGATGGCCGAACGCATCGGAGCGCTGATTGCATGAGCACCGCGCCGCTTCTCGACGTCAGGAATCTCGAGCAGCGCTACACGCTGCCGCGCGAGAGCCTGTTCCGTCCGCCGGGGCAGGTGCGCGCGCTCAACGGTGTCAGCGTGCAGGTCCGGGCCGGCAAGAGCCTCGGCATCGTCGGCGAGTCCGGCTCCGGCAAGTCCACCTTCGCGCGCGTCGTGATGGCGCTGGAGCGGCCGACCTCGGGCCAGGTCGCGCTGCTCGGGCGCGATCTCAACCGCCTGCCGGCCGACGAGCTGCGGCGCGCGCGGCGCGATTTCCAGATGGTGTTTCAGGACCCCTATGGCTCGCTCGATCCGCGCCAGACCATCGCCCGGATCGTCGCCGAGCCGCTGACCGTGCTGGAAGGCGCCGACCGCACCACGTTCCGCGACCGCGTCGCCGCGGTGCTGCGCCAGGTCGGCTTGCGCGATGCGGACATGGACAAGTATCCGCACGAATTCTCCGGCGGCCAGCGCCAACGCATCGCCATTGCGCGTGCGCTGATCACCCAGCCCAAGCTGATCGTCGCCGACGAGCCGGTCTCCGCGCTCGACGTCTCCGTGCAGGCCCAGGTGCTGAACCTGATGCAGGACCTCCAGGAGCAGTTCGGCCTGAGCTACATCCTGATCAGCCACGACCTCGCCGTCGTCGACTATCTCTGCGACGAGGTCGCGGTGATGTATCTCGGCCGCATCGTCGAGCAGGGCCGGCCAGAGGATCTGTTCGAGCGCGGCGCCCATCCCTATACGCGGGCGCTGCTGGAGGCGGTGCCGCGGGCCCGCGCCGGGGGTGGCCGGCGCCGGCGCGGGGCCCAGGCGATCGCCTCGCAATCGGCGGCGACGACCGGATGCCCCTATGCATCGCGCTGCGCCCTTGCCGACCAGCATTGCCGCGAGGTTCTGCCTGCGTTACGCAAGGTGGGCGAGGGGCACCTTGCCGCCTGCCACAAGGCCGAGGCCGTGATGGCGTTGCCGAGGGCGGCCATGGAAGGTTAGTGTCCGGGCAGGATTGGCGTTAAGCTGGAAACAGGATTGGCCGGGGAGTTGCGCATGTTCAGGAAACTATCGATCGTCGCCTTTGCCGCTGCGCTCGTCGCGGCGCCTTTGCCGACGCTGGCGCAGAGCAAGAAGGATAGCGTCGTCATGGGGATGACGCTGGAGCCGCCGGGGCTCGACCCGACCAACGCCGCCGCGGCCGCGATTGCCGAAGTCACACTCTACAACATCTACGAGACCCTGACCAAGATCAACGAGGACGGCTCCACTTCGCCGCTGCTGGCCGAGAGCTGGACCGCTTCGCCCGATCTGAAGACCTATACGTTCAAGCTGCGCAAGGGCGTCAAATTCCACAATGGCGAAGCGTTCGATTCCGCGGCGGTGAAGTTCTCCTTCGAGCGCAACGCGGCGCCGACCAGCACCAACAAGGACAAGAGCCTGTATCAGGCCTTCGAGAAGGTCGAGACGCCCGACGCCGACACCGTCGTGATCACCGTGAAATATTCCGAGCCGAACCTGCCGTTCCTGCTCGGACAGGCGAGCGGCTCGATCGTCGAGCCGAAGAGCGCGGCCAGCAATGTCACGCAACCGGTCGGTACCGGCCCTTATCAGTTAGGGGCCTGGGCCAAGGGCTCCTCGATTACGCTGAACAAATGGGCCGACTACCGCAACGCATCCGCCATCAAGCTGTCCAAGGTGACGATCCGCTTCATCTCCGATCCGGCGGCGCAGGCCGCGGCGCTGCTCTCGAACGACGTCGACGCGTTCCCGCGAATCGCGACCCGCGTCTTCGCTCAGTTCAAGTCTGATCCGCGCTTCACGGTGCTGATCGGTGGCTCCAGGGCCAAGACCATCGTCGCGATCAATCATCGCAAGAAGCCGCTCGACGACGTCCGCGTTCGACGCGCCATCCTCGCCGCGATCGACCGCAAGGCATTGATCGACGGCGCCGTCGAGGGGTTCGGCACGCCGATCGGCAGTTTCTACACACCGGGATCACTCGGTTATGTCGACACCACTGGCATCAACCCCTACGACCCCGAGAAAGCCAAGAAGCTGCTGACTGAAGCGGGCGTCACCACGCCGCTGGAATTGTCATTGAAGCTGCCGCCGCCGCCCTATGCGCGGCAGGGCGGCGAGATCGTCGCGGCCCAGCTCGCCAAGGTCGGCATCGTTGCCAAAATCGAGAACGTCGAATGGGCGCAGTGGCTGTCGCAGGTGTTTGCGCCTAACGGCCCGCACAATTTTGATCTGACCATCGTCAGCCATGTGGAGCCGTTCGACCTGGTCAAGATCACGGAGCCGGACTACTATCTCGGCTACAACAACGAGGCGTTCAACGCGCTCTATAAGCAGATTGTCTCGACGCCGGACGAAGCCGGCCGCGCAAAACTGCTCGGCGACGCCCAGCGCATGCTGGCGACTGATGCAGTCTCGGCTTACCTGTTCCAGCCGCAATGGCCCACCGTCATCAACAAGAAGCTGAAGGGCGTCTGGAAGGAAGTCCCGCAATTCGAGAACGACTTCTCCGCCTGGTATTGGGAATAGGCGGCGTCCATTGCTGTGCCCTCTCCACGCGTTGGAGAGGGGCAGCTCCGAACAAAAACCTGAAAAACAACCCCATGCACAGTAGCCGGGGTCAGTCGTTTCAATGGCTTGCACGTCGCGCCTGTGCGATCGACGCGATGCGCCCGGAAGTTGACCCGTCGGGCAAAACACTGGCATGATGGCATGCTCGCGTCTCGTGGTGGAGAGGCGCCGTCGGGCGAGGCAGAAGTGCAGAAATCATCCCGCCGCGATGCCGGCATTGCCGCGGCGCCGATCCCCCTGGAACTCGATCATGCATCGATGAGCGATGTCGCTCGTGCTTTGGCCAATGGGCATGTCACTGCCACGGCGCTGGTCGAAGCCTATCTCGCGCGCATCGAGGCCTGCGACCGCAATGGGCCCAAGCTCAACTCGGTCCGCGCGCTCAATCCCGACGCGCTCGCGATCGCGGGCAGGCTCGACGGCGTCAAGCCGTCGGCCAAGCGGCCGCTGGCCGGCATCCCGATCCTGGTGAAGGACAACATCGCAACCGGCGCGGAGCAGCCGACCACGGCGGGCGCGCTGGCGCTCGAAGGCGCGCATGCGCGGGACGATGCGACGCTCGTCAAGCTGCTGCGCGAGGCCGGTGCGGTGATCCTCGGCAAGGCCAACCTCACCGAGTTTTCCAACATGATCGCGATCGACATGCCCGCCGGCTATTCGTCGCTGGGCGGTCAGGTGAAGAATCCCTATGCGCCGGCGCTGGCCGACGATCACGGCATCCCCGTCGTGTCGCCGGGCGGCTCGAGCGCGGGTTCGGCGGTCGCGGTGGCGGCCGGTCTATGCGCGGCTTCGATCGGTACGGAGACCTCGGGCTCGCTGCTGCACCCCGCGAGCTTGAACGGCCTCGTCACCGTGAAGCCGACCGTCGGGCTGATCAGCCGAGCCGGTATCATACCGATCTCGCACAGCCAGGACACCGCGGGGCCGATGACGCGGACCGTGCGCGACGCGGCGCTGCTGCTGAACGTGCTGGCGGCCAAGGATCCGCACGACCCGGCGACGCAAAAGCAGCGGCGGCCGGACGATTTCACCGACGGCCTTGCCACCGACGCCATGAAGGGTGCGCGTATCGGCGTGCCGAGCGACCCTGCCGATCCGCTCAACGATTGCTTTTACGGCAAGCTGCTGCCCAACAGGGTCAAAGTGATGACAGAGGCCATCAACGTGCTGGAGGATCTCGGAGCCGTCATCGTGCGTGCCAGCATGCCGACGACAGGCTGGATCGGCGGGCCGGGCACGACCATGGCCGTGCTTAACCGCAATCTGCTGAGCGCTCACAAAGGCACGATCGCAAGACCGCCGGTCGTCTTCCTCTACGAAATGAAGCACGGCCTCAATCTGTATCTGAAGGATTGGACAACCAACACGAACATCAAGTCCATGGCCGACATCGTGGCCTTCAACGAAACGAATGCGGACAGGGCGCTGCCTTTCGGCCAGGACCACTTTCTCGCCGCGGAGATGACCAGGGGCGATCTCAGCGAGCGCGAGTACAAATCCGCGCGCGCCATGGATCTGCTCTCGGCCAAGACGCGCGGCATGGATGCCTATATGAACGGGCACAAGCTCGACGCCGTGCTGTTCGCCGGCGCCACCGGTGCTGCGATCGCGGCCAAGGCGGGTTATCCCAGCGTCATGGTGCCAGGAGGCTTCATCTCGGGAACGGTCGACGATAATGACACGCCCGACTTTCCGTTCGGCGTCACCTTCGCAGGCCGCGCCTGGAGCGAGCACAAGCTGCTACGCTTGGCCTACGCGTATGAGCAGGCTTCCGCCAAGCGCAAACCGCCGCCCGGTATGCCGGTGCTTTAGAGTTTGCTGCACGCGCTCGTCTGGACGAACGGCATGTGCGAGCAAATCGGATGTCTGTCTTCACGACCGGGGCGGATCCGCGGTGCTGCTCGCGCAGGGGGAGCGTTGTGGCCCCTGAGCTGTCATTCACCTTAAGGTTTTGGTATAAGACGATACCTCCCCGGAATGAGGGCGCTTTCGGCCGTGCCAAATCGTCGCCAGATACTTTCAGGAATCGGAGCAGCGATCGTGGCACCGCCGCTGCGGTTGGCCTCGGGTCAGCAACAGCCCACGTTGCCCTCCGACCAATTCGCAAACGACGTCGTCCGACGACTTGATCAGGCCGTCGCTGAGCGGCGCGTGTGGAATATTCACGGTCTTCTCGTACTCCAGAACGGAAAGCTGATCGTCGAGCGCTATTTCGAGGGTCAAGATCGCCAGAGAGGTGTTGGCGATCTCGGGACGGTAAAGTTTTCGGCGGAGACGCTTCATGATCTGCGATCTTGCTCGAAGAGCATCGTGGCCTTGCTCTATGGCATTGCGCTTCAGCAAGGGAAGGTGCCGGCTCCGGAGGAGAGCCTGCTTTCCGGATTTCCGGAGTATCGTGATCTTGCCGACGAGAAGCGCTCCCGCTTGACCGTTCATCATGCGCTGTCAATGACCATGGGAACGGATTGGGACGAGAGCAGCTTACCTTATGCCGATCCTCGCAACAGCGAAACCGCAATGGATGCCGCTCACGACCGTTATCGCTACATACTGGAGCGTCCGATCGTCGATACGCCTGGTTCGCACTGGACTTACTGCGGCGGCGCGACCGCGCTGCTCGCCCGCTTGATAGCAAAAGGGGCAGGCAAGTCACTGCACGACTTCGCGCGCGAGTCACTATTCGATCCGCTCGGCATGGGACCAACGCAATGGGCCGCAGGACCTGATGGCGAGCCATTCGCTGCGTCAGGCGCCCGGATGTCGGTTCGCGATTTCTCTCGGATCGGGATGTTGATGCTGTCCGGTGGTCAGCTCGACGGCCATCAGATCGTTCCCGCAGAGTGGATCACGCGTTGCACGACGCCGGTCGTCAGTTCCGACGAGCTTCGCCGTTACGGCTATCAATGGTTTCTTCTCGATGTGGCTTTCGGGAAACCGAAGGGGTGGGCATCCGGGCGCCTGGAGCGGATGTGGATGGCGCAGGGAGAGGGCGGGCAACGCCTGTTCATCATTCCAGCGTTGCAGCTCATCATCGCTTTGACGGCCGGAAACTACGGCAACGAGGATCAGTGGATTCCGACAACGCGGGTGCTTCGGGAAATCGTTCTGGCGAGCGTATCCTAGACTAGGGCCTGTACTCATAACCTCGCGGATGTCTGGTCTTGAGAGCAAAGCAGCATTGTTCCGTTCGTTCAGAGCATTACCGGTTCTGTGACCCGAATCCGACATTGGTCGGCGAGGGCGCCCAAAACTAAAAAGAGGCCGCTGGCAATATGTCCAGCGGCTTCCGCGCTTAACGTGGTTTGCCGCCGGGTGGCGCCCGGACTAGAGATCGATGCTAACAGCGATGTTACGGCCCTGTAGTTCGGCAATCTTCAACCCGTCAGCCATCATCTGCGCGAACTCCGGGTCCTTTGCCACGGCCTCCTGCACTTTGCCGTAGACCTCCCAATTGGCGTAGCGCGTCGTAACCAGCAACTCTCCTGCCCAATGGCCGGTGTGGAAACGGGACAGCCGAAGAAATTCGGCGCCGTGTTTTTCGAAGATTTTCTTCGCCCGCCCGACAACCTTGGTCATTTCCTCGGGCTTGTCGGTTTTGAAGCGAGTGAATTGAACGATCGGCATGGGACTACCTCCTTAGCGATGTAAAATGTCCAAGAGGCATGTATCGAGTGACCTTTGGGAGCGAACCCCAATGCAATCTCGATGAAGGTTTGTCTTCATCGATTGATTTTGGTTCAGGGTTCGCAAGAGACAGTAACGCTACCGTATCTCGGCTCACATCGTTACTGGCTAAAACCGGTGGGCCGATATCAAGACCTGAGCTGTTCGGGCGTGTAGAGCGGACAGCCGAATCGGACGGAATTCAATGTCATCGGCACAGTAGGACATAGCTAGACTGGCTCACGCTGAGTTCTTCGCATTTTTGACCCATTGCAGACGACCCACCGAGCCGACATCAGGTTACGTTGATGCTTTCGCATCCGGTCGCCTCGCAACGAGGCCGTTGCCGATGCACTGCAGCACCGTATCGCCTTTTTGATTGCGCAAGCGGAACTGGCCGCGAACGACTCCACAATCGGGCCTCGACTTCGACTCGCGTTTTTCCAACGTGATCGCTTCGAGATAGAGGTCGTCGCCGGGACGTACTGCGTTGGGCAGCCGCAGTTCATCATAGCCCAACCCGGCGGTCGCACGAACCGGAGGCTGTAATTGGTTAGTTAGCGAGATGAAGATCGCAAACGTGTGGGCAGCAGATGCCGACAGTCCTCCAAAAACGGAACGAGCAGCAGCTGCCTCATCGATATGGAAGGGCCTCGGGTCATACCGCTTGGCGAACTGAATGATCTCTTCCTTGGAGACAGAATAGGGTCCAGCCTTCTGGCTGTCACCGACCTCGACGTCTTCAAAATATCCGCTGGTCATTGATCAAATCCTCTACGCACGGGCTGGCGAAAGGACGGCGGCATAAGCTGACTTTGGAGACTATAGTCCCAGCGCCGGTCAAAATCACCACCTCCCCTCTGGCCTTAAGCCGTCATCATGCTTGGACGGGCGGACGGATGATCGAATAGCACGCAAGTCGGGTAATGGCCCTGCGCCGAACAAGGCTGTTTCAATTGTTTTGACCGCTGTCCGCGGTGAACCGGACGCCCCGCCGTGCTCACTTCGGTCGTCGCTTATGGCGCAACGCAGAGATTTCGAACGCTCCTGGACCCGCGCCGGAGCGTGCTTTACGCATCGATGTTAGCCTGTACTGTTTGGCGTTTACGCGGCGACCAAGAGCCTCAATGGCACTTGGAACAATGTCCAGGCGATCTGATTGGAAAGTGGTATGTCCAAGCTGGCTAGACCAGCAAGTTTCCTGGAAAACCCCTTAACAGGAAGGTTTCACAAATGGCTCACGAACCAAAATCATCAAAAGCGGGGGAACAGGCCGCTGAAGGTTTGCACGAAGCGGCTTCCGAAGACGAAGCGAAAAACGAGAGCAAGATAGGGCATGATCTAGCCAAGGGCGCTGATCGTTTCGAAGAGCGTTCCAAAAGCTCCGATGGAAAAAGCGCTGAAGAGAAACAACGAGGGTGAATGCAGGTAGCAAACCCGTCGCGGCCTCCTAAGAACGACCGCAATGACTCCGGGGCAGGCGACCTTTCCTTGTGAACCTACAAGTTCTCTCCTGCGACAGATGTCGCGAGGTCTTGGTGCCCGGCTGGTCTCAAGTCCGATAGTGGACGCTGGAGAGATTAAAATGAATTGGATCGGACCGGTCATCGGCGGGGCGCTGTTTGTAGCTGGTTTGCTAACATCAGCGGGACCGGGGCTGGCGGCAGGGAGCGATGACGGTTTCGCAACGTTCTGGACGCAGTTCAAAGCTGCAGTCGGCAAGAGCGACCAGAAGGCCGTATCGGACATGATTAAATATCCCGTCCTCTACCAGGATCTGCGGCGAGCGGCGGAGTTTCCTGTGATCTGGAAGGGTGCTTTCAGACCTGCGCACCGGGCGTGTCTTGCCAAGCAGAAGCCTGTCAAGGACACATCCCCGAAGGGGGTGGTTACTTACTCTGCCTTTTGCGACTCGATCATCTACTCTTTCGCTAAGGATGAATCCGGCTGGAAATTGACGGACTTTGGCGTAGACGATTGATCGGCCTTGTAAGAACTGATTGCCAACTGTTTCGCTATTGTGCGCGGATTCTCGGCGACCGCTAGCCAACCGGACTAATCCCGCCCGCATCAATAGCTTCTTCGCTTTCTCGATTGCTGCCGCCTCATTGTAGTAGCGCATGGTCTGGACCGAGAACCGAGGCTAGCGGCGGCGCATGGGTTTGCATCTCGCGCAAAATTTCTCCGGAACCTTTTCCATTCCGAACCATCCCATGGGAGCACGGCAATCACCGACAAGGCCGTGCGGCCCGGCAATACTCGCACAGCGGCCGGGATGATGCTGGTGCCGCAATGCCTCACAAACCCGTAAGGAGGTACCCATGGCAAGGGCTCGTTCGACTTCCATCAGCAGGCGCAGCGTGGTCGCAGGCCTGGCGCTGACAGCCGCCCCCGTGGCTTTGGCTGGAGCCAATCAGGCGCATGCGCAGGCCCAGCAAACCCCTCCTGATCAAAGCCTGTATGAACGACTTGGCGGCGTTTTCGCCATTGCAGCGGTTGTGGATCACTTCAGCGACGCTGTTGTAAAGAACCCGATCGTCGGCCAGAAATCCAAAAATCCGCAGTTGAGAGAATGGCACACCAAGAATCTGAAACGTTTGCCTGGCCTCAAGTTCATGCGAACACTTTGGGTCTGTGACGTTTCGGGGGGGCCGTTCCAGTTCAAGGCCACCAGGCCGGGGACGACGTCCCTTGGTCTTGAGGAGGCGCACCGGGGCTTGCGGATCTCCCCGGCGGAATTCGATGAGGTCGCAGCTGAACTCGGACGGACACTTGACTTCTCCAAGGTGCCGAAGCGCGAGAAAACCGAAGTACTGGCTGCGTTCGCCAGCCACAAAGATGAGGTCACCGCCGGTTACCGATCGAGAGACAAGCGCGGTTAAGCGTCCCGTTGTACCGAACGACGAGCTGTGACCTGGATGGTTCTGTCTTGACCCGTAGCGCCTAACTGCTGAAGGGCGAGATGTCCGCTCTGCTCGCGGTCCGCGATACCTCGATGGACTGTCTGCTGTTGGTCCGGAGCCGAACAATGCTGAGGCCATCGCAATGTTGGCTCTCAGGGGTAGGCCGGCCGCGGAACCGTGCTTACCTCGACTGCCGCTTGTGACCTTTTCCAGACGTCGGACGCTCAACGGAACGAGCCAATTTCTGTGGTTGCCGACGGGGCGAGATCAGCGTTTCGAAAGCGATCACCCGAGCGCAAAGACGTCCGCACGTTCGATGATCAGATCGCGGAACAGTCGCGCCCGGTGTGACATCCATTGCGGATCGGGATAGACGACATGCATGGGCAACGGCGGCACGACGAAGTCGGGCAGCACATGGACGAGACGGCCGGCCGCGATGTGCTCGACGGTACACCAGTTCGGCAGCACGGCGACGCCGAGTCCCTCCAATGCAGCCAGCGTCATCACGTCCGCATCGTCGCAGGTCAACGCCGGCGCGATGTCCACGACGTAGCGGCCGGTTTCGGATTCGAACGTCCACTGATTCTTCTGCGACAGGCGTGAGTAGGTGACGCAGGGCATGCGGCGCAGATGATCCGGCAGCGAGGGCACCTGATGACGCGCAAGCAGCGCGGGCGCCGCCACCAGCCGGCGTTTAATCGTGCCCACCCGCCGCGCCACCAGCGAACTCGAATTGAGGCTGCCGATCCGTAGCGCAAGCTCGGTCCCGGTTTCGATGAGGTCGACGAACTGTTCCGTAAAACTCACGTCCAGCCGGACATCAGGATAGCGGCGGGTGTATTCGGCGAAGATCTCACGGAAGAAGAAGCGGCCGAACGACGTCGGCACCGTCATCCGCAACGTCCCTGAAGGATTGCCGATCCGGCTCTGCGTCGGAGCGCCGGCGCTCTCGAGCAGCGCGACAATGTCCTTGGCGTATTTCAACACCCGGTCGGCCTCCGGGGTCGGCCGCACCTTGCGCGTGGTGCGCACGAACAGCCGGCAGCGAAACTCGGCTTCCAGCAGCGCGATCCGCTTGCTGATCGCCGGCTGCCCCAAACCGAGGTCGTCGGCGGCCTGGGTGAAACTGCCTGCCTCCATCACCCGGATGAAGGTCTGCAGCGCCTCGATCCGGTCCATTCATTCCTCACCGGAATTTATAATATTCTCACCATTCCATATACGGCATGGCGGGTCCGGTCTAGCCTTCCAGCGTTCGGGGGAGGAACGCGAATGAGCAAATCGATCGGCATTCTCGGGGCCGGCATCGGCGGCCTGCATCTGGCACTCTACCTGCAGAAGCAGGGCATCGCGGCAACCGTGCTGACGGACCGCGCCCCGGAGCAATATGCGGCGACACGGCTGATGAACACCGTCGCGCATCACAGCGTCACCATCGCGCGCGAGAACGAACTCGGAGTGAACCACTGGGACGATCCGCAAATGGTCTATCACCACCACGATCATTACTTCAATTTCCCGGACGGCGGACTCCTGTTCCGGGGTGCATTTCAGCGGCCGAGCCGCGCGGTGGATTACCGGATCTACCTGCCGGCACTGATGAAGGACTTCGAGGATCGTGGCGGTCGCATCGAATATGCCAGCATTCAGGATGACGACATCCCCGCGCTGGTCTCGCGCTTCGACCTTCTCGTCGTCTCCACCGGCAAAGGCGCCCTCGGGCGCATGTTCGCTCACCGGCCCGAACTCTCTCCGTACAGTCGGCCGCAGCGCCTGCTTTGCGTCGGCCTCTACGACGGCGTCGATCACGGCAGCCCCGACGACGATCCGCGCGGCGTCACCCTGTCCGTCTCGCCCGGCCATGGCGAGATGATCGTCATTCCCACGCTGACCTTCGGTGGCATGAAAACGGCGCTGTTGATGGAAAACATTCCGGGCGGCGACATGGCCGACCTGGTCTCGCTCAGCTACGATGCCAACCCGGCAGCATTCCGCCTGACCCTTCTGGACAAGCTGGAAAAGCATCATCCGCACACCTACGACCGGATCGACACACACCGCTTCGGGCTGGCCCAGCCTCTCGACCTGCTGCAAGGCGCGGTGGTGCCGACCGTCCGGCAGTCCTGGGTGGCTTTCGACGGCGACAAGCTCGCGATTGCCTTGGGCGACGTTCACTCCGTCGTCGATCCCTTGATGGGTCAGGGCGCCAACATGGCCTCATACGCGGCCTTCGAGCTCGGCAAGGCGATCGTCGATGCCGTGGCATTCGATGCGCGCTTCGTCGAGAACGTCGACCGCGCGCGAGAGAATCGCGTGCTTGCCGCCGCTCGCTGGACCAACATGATGCTGCAGCCGCCGTCGGAAGCGATGGGCCGGCTGATCTTCGCCATGTCGCAGGACCGGGAGCTTTGCGACGAGTTCACCGAGAACTTCAATTATCCGGAGCGCCAGTGGGATCGTCTGGCCAGCGACAAGCGCATCCACGCCTGGATCGATAGTCGCGGCAGGATCGCCGCCTGACAGCGAACCACCCTACGGAATCAGTCCCGCTCCCGGACGGTTGGCTGAGCCGTGTCTGAGAGGAACACCAATGCATTGCCTGACCGTTCTCTACCCGACGCCCGACGATCCATCGGCCTTCAGGGCCTATTACGTCGACAAGCACGTACCCCTGGCAGCGACACTGCCCGGTCTGGTGCGTCATCATTACGCTTTCCCCCAACGACTCGGACCAGGGGAGGCGCCTTTCTGCATCTTCCAGGGATTCTTCCCGGACGCTGCTGCGATGGAGGCGGCGCTCGGCTCAAGCATCGGCCGGAAGGTCGCAGCCGACGTGCCGAATTATTCTCCCAAGGGAGGGACACTCTGCCATTTCACGATCGAAGGGGCGTAATGGGCCATCATGCCGAACCGGCCGGTTTTCGGACAGCGGCATCGCGGTTCGCGACGGGCATTACGGTCGTCGCGACCGTCGACCAGGATGGCGCGCCGCTCGGCATGACCGCCAACAGCTTCACGACCATTTCGGCGAATCCGCCAACTGTGCTTGTCTCTCTCATGCACGGGCGGACGTGGCAGGCTGTGGCCAAGTCCGGCGTCTATTCGGTCAATGTCCTGCATGCGGAAGACGCTGCGCTCAGCGCGCACTTTGCTGGAAGGCGTTTGTTGTGCGACGCTCCGCCGCTCGTCCCTCGCCAAGGATTTTTCGTGCTGCCGCAGGCAATCGCGCAGTTCGCCTGCGAGGTGGTCCAATCCATCGATATCGCCGACCACACGCTCTTCATCGGCGAGGTGCGCTGGTGCCGGCACAATGAGGGAACGCCTCTCGCATTCTACGCCAGCCGTCTTCGAAAGGGCGTGGGGATAGAAATTTCCTCCGCGGATAGTGATGCCTATCCCGGTGACGGATGGTGGACTTGAGATCTCGATTGTCGCGCCAGGAGCATTTGAGCGCTTTCACTGCGGCCATCCTTCGAGACGCCCGCTTTGGGCGGTCTCCTCAGGATGAGGATCGGATGCGCGGAAGCAGTTTCAACGGGCACTGATGCTGATGAGCCTCATCCTGAGGAGGCGCGTTAGCGCCGTCTCGAAGGACGAGGCGTGCGCACCGGTCGCCGCCACGATTCATATGCGATAGCAGCTATACCTTCCGCCGCCCAATACAACCCAGCGCATTGCAGATGATCCGCGCGACCGCAATTGCTCCAAGATTCTGCACATCGCGCTCGGGAACGAGTTCGACGACGTCCAGGCCGACGATTCTGGACTTTGCCGCGACACCCCGTATGAGATCGACCACGTCGAAATAGGACAGACCGCCGGGCTGCGGGACGAGCACGCCCGGGATGACCGATGGATCGAGACCGTCGCAATCGATGGTCATCAGGCACTCGCCGTCACCCTCGATCGCGTCGAGCACGCTTGCGATTCCGTGACGCTGGACATGTCTTGCCGTGAAGATCTTCGCGCCCCAGGCCTTTGCATCGTCGAATTCGGCACGACCGGAGCCGCCGATGCCGCGCAAACCGACCTGCACAATGCGCTTGACCCAAGGCAATTCGCTGGCGCGCCGCATCGTGCTGGTGAAGGTATAGCCGGATCCGTTTCGCTGATCGCGCCAATCAAGATGGGCGTCGATCTGCACGATGGTCAGTCCCCTGCTGTCATGGAACGCCTCGAAGAAAGGGATCGGGACGGAGTCATCGCCGCCCAGGAGGATCGGAACGGCGTCAACCGAAAGAACGGCTTGCGTGGCTGCTCTGATCGCATCACGGTTGCTCTCCGGCGTCATTGGGTCGGTCGGCACGTTTCCACCGTCCAAGACCCTCATTTTGCTCGGATCGAGCAGCTCGGCTTCCTGGTCAAAATCCCAACGGGTGAGATCGCTCTCATAGTGACGCAGCGCGCGACGGATGACGTCCGGCGCCTTTGCGGCATGGCTGGTCTGACCTGCAAGGTACGGGGTGGCATCCGGAGCGCCGAACAGGATCGCGTCGGCCGCCGGCAGCGCGGTGGTCAAGTCGCAGGCCTCAACACCCAGGAAAGTCGTCATGTCGGGATGCACTACACGTATCCATGGATCACCCGCGCGTCCGTTCAACGTGCATCGCTCGGCCGTGTTCCGATCGGTATCTCCGATGCCCGCTGGAAGCATCGGTGAGGGGGCGTGAATATTGCTGTCACTTGGAGGTCTTGAACGTTTGGAACTCTCATGCGTTAGTCGGCGAGTGAGGGACATGCGCCATCCGGCATGACGATGCGGCCACGGAGTTCGTTTCTTGCTTAGACTTTACAGGTGGCCGTCCGACGACTGGCACGGCATCGGCGCGGAAATGCCCTCGGAGATCATCTGGGCCGATCTCCTGAACGGCACCGACGAGGAAAAGCAGTTCGTCGAGCGGTTGCTCGGCATCCGCATTCCCTCGGAAGACTCGCTCAGCGAGATCGAGGCGTCGAGCCGCCTGATCTTCGACCGCGGCACGCTCTATCTCAGCTCGCCGGCGGTGCGGGTCACCGAGGCCAACGAGGCCGAGATCACGCCGGTGGGCTTCGTCATCGGTCCGCACGTGCTGGTCACGGTACGCTTTGCAGAGCTGCCGATCTTCGACGACATCGGCAAGCGCGTCGGCTCCGACGAGAGCCTGGAGAACGGCATGTGCGTGTTCGTCAGCCTGCTCGAGGCCATGATCGACCGCGGTGCCGATGTCCTGGAGCATCTCGGCAGCAAGGTCGATCAGCTTTCGCGCGGTGTCTTCAAGGGCGGGCTGGTGCGCAGCCAGCGCCCGGTGCGCTCCAGCCGCAGGATGCGCGAGGCCCTGGAGAATGTCGGCGAGCTGGCCGACCGGCTCGCCAAGGCGCGCGATGTCCTGCTAGGGGTGGGCCGCATCGCCGCATTTGCCGGCGACGTCGGCAGCGAATGGATCACGGCGTCGTCGAAGAAGCGCCTCGAGGCCGTGTCCAAGGACGTCGTCTCGCTCAGCGATTACGAGACGCGACTATCGGACAAGATCCAGCTGCTGCTCGATGCCGTGCTCGGCTTCATCAACATCCAACAGAACGAGCTGTTCAAGATCCTGACGATCGTGTCGGTCGTCGGGGTGCCGCCGACGATCATGGTCGGCATTTGGGGCATGAACTTCAAGCACATGCCCGAATTGGACTGGAGCTTCGGTTATCCGCTGGCGTGGCTCGCGGTCATCGCCAGCGGCGTGCTGCCACTGATCTGGTTCAAGCGGCGCGGCTGGTTCGAGTGATGGCAGCGGCGCATCGTTCTAACGGTGCGCCGCTGATAGATCATGCGGCCTTGGCGTCGGCCTTGCTGATCCAGTCGCGGGCGAGCGTCACGTCAGCTTGTGACAATTGATGGCCCGCCGGCAGGACCTTGTGGGTGACGCTCGCACCTGCTTGCGACAGCAGCGCGGCGAGCCGTGCCGAATTGCTCGCCGGCACGATTGGGTCGGCCTGGCCGGACAACAGCAGCACCGGCTTGCCGCCGAGCGCAGCCTTGGGCGGATCCGACAACGGCACCATCGCGCGCAGCAGGATCGCGCCGGCAAGCGCCTCCGGCTGCAGCAGCAACAGCGCGGCGGCGATGTTGGCGCCGTTGGAGAACCCGACTGCGATCGGCGCGGCGAGGCTGTAGCGTTGCCGCGCCTCCGCGACGAACTCGCCGAGCTCGCGCGCGCGGCGGCGTACGTCCTCCTCGTCGAACACGCCCTCGGCGAGGCGGCGGAAGAAGCGCGGCATGCCGTGCTCGAGCACGCTGCCGCGCGGCGAGAGCAGGGCAGAGCCGGGCGAGATCGCCTTGCCGAGGCCGAGCAGGTCGTTTTCGTCGCCGCCGGTGCCGTGCAACAGCAGCAGCGGGGGAGAGCCCGCGCGGGTCGCGGGCTCGAAACGATGGATGAATGCAGTCTCGGTCATGACGCGGTCTCTTCCAGGCTAGGCAGAACGCCCTCGATCTGCTCGCGGTGCGGTTCGAGGAAGGCAGGCAGTTTCAGGTCACGGCCGAGGCTCGCCACGGGCTCGTCGACGGCGAAGCCGGGGACATCGGTCGCGATCTCGAACAGCACGCCGCCGGGCTCACGGAAGTAGATCGAGCGGAAGTAATTGCGGTCGCGCTGCTCGGTCGGGTGCAGGCCGTGATTGCTCACGAGCCTCTCGGCCATCTTGCCCTGCTCGGCATCGTCGGCCGCACGGAAGGCGATGTGGTGCACCGAGCCGCCGCCCTGGTGACCGCGCAGAAAGCCCTTGGCTTCGTAGATGTCGACGACGCTGCCTTCGGCATCGCCCGGTGCCTTGAAGCGGATCACCGAGCCCTCGCGTCCTGTCTCCTTGAAGCCGAACACGTCGGTGAGGACGGCCGCCGTCTTCGCCGCGCTGTCGAGCAGCAGGGTCACGCCGTGGAAGCCGCGGATCGCGTGCTCGGCCGGCACCTCGCCATTGCTCCAGCCCGGCTCGTTCTCGGCACCTGATACCCCGACCAGCGCGAGCGCCATGCCATCGGGATCGGTGAACGGCAGCACGGACTCGCCAAAACGCTTCTCCAGCGCCTCATACGCGATGCCCTTCTCGGTGAAGCGCTGGGTCCAGTAGCCGAGCGAGCGCTGCGGCACGCGGAAGGCGGTCTGATGGGTCTCGCCGACACCGCGGCGCCCGGCCGACACGCCTGCCCACGGAAAGAAGGTCAGGATGGTGCCGGGGCGGCCGGTCTCGTCGCCATAATAGAAGTGGTAGGTGCCGGGATCGTCGAAATTGACCGTCTTCTTGACGAAGCGCAGGCCGAGATCCCGCGTGTAGAAGCCGAAATTGCGGATGGGATCGCCGGCAATCGCGGTGACATGGTGCAGTCCAGACATTGTCGTCCTCCAGATTCGGGGAGCGGTCTTGCTCTGGCCGGAAATATCGTTCCGCTTTGGATTGGAGACAATCCATGCAAATATGACGGCTATGTCTACGATTTGGAAACAATCGGCGGGACGGTCTCTTGGATAAGCTTGGCAGCCTCCGGGCCTTCGTCAAAGTGGTCGAAAGCGGCAGCTTTGCCGAGGCCGGCCGGCAGCTGCGGCTGTCACGCTCGGCGATCAGCAAGTACATCGCCGACCTCGAGGAGAGCCTTGGCGTCCAGCTCTTGAACCGCACCACAAGGCACGCCAGCCCGACCGAGGACGGCCAGCGCTATTTCGAGCGCGCGGTCGTGATCCTCTCGGAGATCGAGGCGGCCGACCAGGCGGTAACGCAGGCGCAATCGGCGCCGCGCGGCCTGCTTCGCGTCAATGCGCCGATGTCGTTCGGCACGATGCGGCTCGGGCCGGTGCTTGCCGATTTCATGGCGCGTTACCCGGAGCTTCAGCTCCAGATCGTGCTCAGCGACGATCTGCTCGATCCCGTGCAGGACGGCTTTGACGTGACCTTGCGGATCGCGGAGTTGGAATCCTCCAGCCTGATCGCGCGCAAGATCATGCCGGTGGCGCGCATGATCTGTGCGTCGCCGGATTATCTCGCGCGGCACGGCACGCCAAAGCATCCGCAGGATCTGCGCGAGCATGCTTCTCTGACCTACGGGTTCCTGCTCACGGGCAATCAGTGGAAGCTCACAGGCAGGGACGGCGATCACTGGATCCAGCCGGCCTGGTCGCTCTGCGTCAACAATGCCGAGGTGCTGCGCGATGTCGCGATCAAGGGCAGGGGCCTGGCGCTGCTGCCGGAGTTCATTGCGGCCGATGCGTTACGGAAAGGCGAGCTGCGCACGGTGCTGGACAGCTATTCTGCGCCGCCGCTAGCGCTCTATGCGGTCTATCCGCCGACGCGGCACCTGTCAGTGAAGGTGCGGCTGTTCATCGATTTCCTGGTCGAGCGGTTTGGGCGCGACGTGGACGAAGCCGCCGGGCGCAGGGCGACGACCCGCTAGAGGGAAGAGGTCAGTGATCTTGCCGCAAAGCGCGAGCCAGGTCGAGCTTGGGCCAGATGCCGAGGAGCGCCTTGGAAGCAGGTTTTGGCCAGCTCGATCAGATCGCCGATATCGACCTAACGAGAAATCCCAGATGGCTGGACACAATTATACCGCAGTCGAAACCTGAACTTTCTTCCGTTCGCTCGGACTCATACTTGCGTCCCGGCTTCGCGCCTTAGGACCAGAGAGCTTCAGTCGCTGCCGGGGCGTCGCCGAGGGCTCTCTTGCATGCCGCAGCGACAAGCGGCGGCACGATGTGTGGCTCGCCGGCACTTCTCGACTTGATTTCAACAAGCGAAGGAGGAGCCTATGCGGAAGTCTCTCACCTTTTTCCTTTCCGGCCTGGCATTGGCCGTCGCGGCGTCACCCGCCGTAGCCGGCGAGCGGGTGCTTGAGTTCAAGCTGATCACGAAGCCGATCGACCTCAAGGTCATCGAGGCCGCAAACGTCGAGGGACAGACGGTTGTGTCTGGTAAGTTCTTTGGAGTTGCCGTCTTCAGCGATGGCCGTATCGGAGTGAAAGAGTTCGTGAATACCTCGGACCTGCTTAAAGGGTCGGGTCCCTTCTTCGGCTATAGCACTTACACGTTCGAGGAGGGCTCGATCACGGCGCGCTACACTGGTTCGGCCAAAGACGGCAAATCCACGGGCGAATACACCATCCTGTCGGGCACAGGTGCTTATGCGAACGCCACGGGTACGGGAACAATCGAAAGCGCGCCGAACCCGTTCAAAGGCGTCAACCTGCTAAATATAAAGCTCGTCGTCAAAACCTCAGGCTCGTGAACAGCGAATGCTACCAGGTCCCGCACAAAGGCAGTTGATCCCTTTGCGCGGCGCGTTGGCCCGGTCGGAAACACATTGCCGGCCGGGCAACCTGCTGAAGAAGGGCTGGGAGCCGTGAGATTGATCTTCCCGCTTGGCCAACCGACTGGGAGCTGCTGGAGCTTGTCGATTTGCGCGTTGCGCCGAGCGCGATCCATCCCGCGGCCGATGCAGTCGCGAGACGAATGAAGCCGCGGCGATTGATCGCCGAGGAAACGAAAGATCGCCCCGTCATGGACTACGTTGCACGATCGCCTTGCCTTGCTCGATGTTTAGCGCGGAAGCGGGTGCCCACAATCGACCAAAGGCGCATGTGAATGTTCGTTCGCAGGCTTTCGATCCGGCGCCCGGCGGCCGGTCGCGTTACCGTTCGAATGCCAGCCTAGCGCCGCAGCGTGAACGCGTCGGCGCTTCGCCGGTGCTCCCATTTCGCCTGCTCCAGCTCGGGCCGGTCGCACTCGACCTCGGGATAGCCGACGCAGAGATAGGCGATGAATTTCCACGATGGCGGCACATCGAGGATGGAATGAATGCGATCCGGATTGAGGATCGACACCCAGCCGATGCCGATGCCCTCGGCACGTGCGGCGAGCCACATCGCGGTGATCGCGGCGACCACGGAATATTCCGTCGTTTCAGGCATGGTCGCGCGGCCGAGGCCGTGACCGATGTCGCTGGCCTTGTCGGCGAACACGGCGAGATGGCCGGGCGCCTGTTCGAGGCCCGACAGTTTCAGCGTGGCATAGCGCGCCGCGCGCTCGCCGGAATAGCAATTGAGCGCATCGGCGTTGCACGCCTTGAAATCGTCCGTGATCGCCCGGCGCCGCGCGGCATCATCGACGATGACGAAGCGCCAGGGCTGGCTGAGGCCGACCGAGGGCGAGAGGCAGGCGGTCTCGATCAGGCGATCGATCGCACCCTCGGGCAATGGATCGCTGCGGAAGCGGCGCACGTCGCGGCGCCACACGAACAGCTCGCGCAAGTGCTGGCGGAAGGTATCGTCGAACTCGACCATGAGGTCATCGCCCCATCTGGAAGGACGCGGCCACCAGCAGGATCAGGATCTCGCCCGTCTGCTCGAACGCGCCGAGGATGTCGCCGGTCTGCCCGCCGATCTGGCGGACGGCAAGCCGCGCCAGCATCAGGCCGGCAAGCGACAGCAGGATCAGGCCGACCAGCGCCTTGCCCGGCCCCAACGCCAGGGCAAGCGCGAGCGTTCCAAGCGCGAAGGCGATCGCCACGCTGCGGCCGGGTGGCGCCCCGGCGCTGGCCGACAGCCCATCAGGCCGCGCCGGCGGGACCAGCGACATGAAGGCCGGCACGCCGGCGCGGGCAGCAGCGTGCGCCGCGCACAGTGCGAGCATGACGGCCCATGGATTTGCGATCGTCGCAAGCGCGCTCCAGCGCAGTCCGAACGACAGGATGAGTGCGCAAGTCCCATAGCTCCCGATCCGGCTGTCGCGCATGATCTCGAGCTTGCGCTCGCGCGTGCGGCCGCCGCCGAGCCCGTCCGCCGTGTCGGCAAGTCCGTCCTCGTGCAGCGCGCCGGTGATGAGGGCCGTCGTGGCCAGCACGAGCAGGGCGGCAAGACTCGGCGTCAGTCCGAAGCGAATGGCGATCTTGTAAGTGAGGGCGCCGGCGATGCCGACCAGCAGTCCCGCGACCGGCAGCGCCCACGTTGCCCGCGCAACGGCGCCGTCTCCCACAGGCTTCGAGGATGCCACCGGGAGGATCGTCACGAACGATGTCGCCATCCTGAGATCGGCGAAGATGTCTTTGAGGTGCTCGGCGCGCGGAGTCATTTCAGCTTCATCGGCAGGCCGGCGACGACGAACTCGACCTCGTCGGCGACGCCAGCAATGATCTGGTTCATGATCCCGGCGGCGTCGCGGAAGCTGCGCGCCAGCGCATTGTCGGGCACGATGCCGAGCCCGACCTCGTTGGTGACGAGGACGACGGGGCTGTTGAGACGGGGCAGGGCATCGGCGAGCTCTCTCACGTCGCGCTCCCAGTCGCGCGCCGCATGCACCAGATTGGAGAGCCACAGCGTCAGGCAGTCCACCAGCCTCGCGCCGTCGCCATCGGTCGAGAGCAGCGCGGACACGAGATCGAGCGGCACCTCGCGCTCGATCCAATCGGTTCCGCGCCGGGCGCGATGTCTTGCGATGCGTTCCTGCATTTCGCCATCGAGCGCTTCGGCCGTCGCGAGGTAGACGGGCTGGCCGGGAAAGCTGCGCGCGCGCGCTTCCGCCCGGGTGCTCTTGCCCGATCGCGCCCCGCCGGTAATCAGAATGACGGCCATGATGGTCTCCTGCCGTCAGCACTAATCATCAAACGCGGCCAAAGACAAAGCCGAAATCCGGCGGCGAGGGGCTTGCGCTCGGCCGCCGTCTTGCGCAACAGGGGCGGGACAGGAGACCGATGTGGACTTTGCGGGCGCGATGGTGGTGGCGATGGCGGTGGATGCCCTTCTGGGCTGGCCGGCGTGGCTGTTCGCGCGGATCGGCCATCCCGTCACCTGGCTGGGCGGGCTGATTGCCGCCATCGACACCGCCTGGAATCGCGCGTCCGATCCGCCGGCTTTGCGTCGAGCCGCCGGCGTCGCCGGCGCGCTTGCGGTGTTCGCGCTCTCCGCTGCGCTCGGTTGGGCGCTGCAATCACTGCTTCCTTCGGGTTGGGTCCAGATCGTGCTGATTGGCATCCTGGCCTGGCCATTGGTCGCGCTGCGCTCGCTGCATGATCATGTGGCTGCCGTGGCCACGCCCTTGCTGGACGGCGACGTCGCCGCCGCGCGCGATGCGGTCTCACGCATCGTCGGCCGCGATCCCGCAAGCCTCGATGACGCCGGCATCGCGCGCGCGGCGATCGAGAGCCTTGCGGAGAACGCCTCCGACGGCATTGTCGCGCCGGTGTTCTGGGGCGCGCTGTTGGGCTTGCCCGGTATCCTCGGCTACAAGGCGATCAACACGCTGGACTCCATGATCGGCCACCGCAGCGAACGCCACGAAGCCTTTGGCTGGGCGGCAGCGCGCATCGACGATGTCGCCAATTTCATCCCGGCGCGGCTGACCGGATTTCTCTTCGTGCTGCTGGCACCGCAGCGGTCGGAAGCATTGGCCTGCATGACGCACGATGCGCGCCGTCATCGTTCGCCCAATGCCGGCTGGCCGGAAGCGGCCATGGCGGGCGGACTCGGCGTGCGGCTCAGCGGTCCCCGCATCTATCATGGCAGCGTTAGCAACGAGCCCTGGCTGAACGACGGCGCGCGCGATCCGCGCGCCGCCGACATTGCGAAGGCGCTGACCGTCTACCGTCGCGCCATGCTGCTGGTCGCAGGCCTGCTTGCGATCCTGGCCTTGGCGTGAAAGAACGGGGCATGCGCGAGCACGGTGGAAACCTCGATATGGCCCAGCAGCGGTTTGGCGGCCGGGCGGAGGATTGGATCGACCTGTCGACCGGGATCAACCGGCAGCCTTATCCGGTGGGCGAGGTGAGCGCGCGCGCGTGGAGCGCGCTGCCGTCGCGCGCCGAGATCGAGGCCCTGCATCGGGCCGCGCAGCAAGCCTATCGCACGAGCGCGTCCATTGTCGCGATGGGCGGTGCGCAAGCCGCCATTCAATTGCTACCGCAGCTCGCGGCGCCCGGGCGCGCGCGCATCCTCGCGCCGACCTACAATGAATATGCCGGCGTCCTGTCAGCCGCGGGCTGGGATGTAAAGGAGGCTGCGGAGCTCGATGCGCTCGCGGGTGCGGACCTCGCCATCGTCGTCAATCCGAACAATCCCGATGGGCGATGCCATTCGCGCAAGGATCTGCTCGCGCTGCTGCCGCGCGTCGGCCGTCTCGTCATCGACGAGAGCTTTGTCGATGCCGATCCGCAATTGTCGCTTGCACCCGAAGCGGATCGACCGGGACTGTTGATCCTGCGGTCGTTCGGAAAGTTCTATGGGTTGGCCGGCCTGCGGCTTGGCTTCGCAATGGGCCATGCGCCCGACGTCGAGAGGCTTGCCGTGATGTCAGGTCCGTGGCCTGTTTCGGGCGCGGCGATCGAAATCGGCTGTCGTGCCTTGCGCGATGAGGCCTGGGCGGAGGCGACGTCGGCGCGGCTCGCGCGCGACTGTGTCCGCCTCGACGAGATGGCACGAGCGCAGGGGTGGCGGCTTGTCGGCGGCGCGTCACTCTTTCGTCTCTACCAGACGCCGGATGCGCTTGCTGCGCAGGAGATGCTCGCGCGCAGGCAAGTCTGGTCCCGCGTCTTCGCGCAACAGCCGACATGGCTGCGCCTCGGCCTTCCCGGCAGCGAAGCCGAATGGACGCGCCTTGCAAAGGTCCTGGAGCATGGTGATCATGAGTTCGATCGTCGCCACGACGAAGGTGCGCTCCCTCTCCCGCTTGCGGGAGAGGGTCGGGGAGAGGGTGTCTCCGCAACGGGACAATCCCCAAGCGGAGAAAGCCCTCACTCGGCTCTTCGCGCCGACCTCTCCCGCAAGCGGGAGAGGTGAACCAGCCGCGGTGATCGGTCAACTAATGCCATCTCTAGCGCGCTAGAGCGAGCAGGCCTTCGACGTCGAGATGGGTTTCGATGTGATCGGCCAGCGCCTCGAGCGCGCTTTCGACCCGGTCGTGATAAGGCTCGTCGCCCGCGGGAATGCCGAGCTTGGCGAGGTAGGCCCTGCGGAAATCATCCGACGTGAACAGGCCGTGCAGATAGCTGCCCTGCACACGTCCGTCGCGCGAGATGGCGCCTTCGGGCTTGCCGTCCAGCTTCGCGAAGGGACGGGCGCGATCCGGGCCGTCGGTTCGCCCGATGTGGATCTCGTAGGCCTGGATCGGCTGATCCGTCGCCGCGTGCACGGCCGCAACACGCGTGAGCGTTTTTTGCGGGCTCATTACCGTCTCGACATCGAGAAGTCCGAGGCCCGGCGTGTCGCCCGCGGATCCCTCGATGCCTTCGGGGTCGGCGACGCTGCGTCCCAGCATCTGATAGCCGCCGCAGAGGCCGAGCACATGGCCGCCCCTGCGGTGGTGCGCGAGCAGGTCGATGTCCCAGCCCTGCGCGCGCAGGAAGGCGAGATCGCCGCGCGTGGATTTGGAGCCGGGAATGATGACGAGGCGCACGTCGCCCGGGATCGCTTCCCCCGGCCGCACCATCACGAGATCGACACCCGGCTCGAGCTTGAGCGGATCGAGATCGTCGAAGTTGGCGATCCGCGACAGTGCGAGACAGGCGATCTTGCATTGGCCGGGCTTGCGCGCGTCGCGCAGGCCCAGCGCATCCTCGGCCGGCAGCTCGCCGGCACGCGTGAACCAGGGCAGCACGCCGAGGCCGCGCCATGCAGTCTTTTGCTCGATCAGCCTGTAGCCGTCGTCGAACAGGGTGGGATCGCCGCGGAACTTGTTGATGACGAAGCCGGAGATCATCGCGGCATCGTCGGGGTCGATCACCGTCTTGATGCCGACCAATTGGGCGATGACGCCGCCACGGTCGATGTCGCCGACCAGCACGACGGGCACGTCCGCCTTGCGGGCGAAGCCCATATTGGCGATGTCGGACTTGCGCAAATTCACCTCGGCCGGACTGCCGGCGCCTTCGACCAGCACCAGATCGGCCCGCGCCTTCAAGCGTTCGAAGCTCTCCAGCACCGCGCCCATCAGCGACGGCTTCATCGCCGCGTATTCGCGCGCGCGTGCGGTCGCGATGCGCTTGCCATGGACCACGACTTGCGCGCCGACATCGGTCTCGGGCTTGAGCAGCACCGGGTTCATGTCGGTGTGCGGCTCGACGCCGGCGGCAAGCGCCTGCATCGCCTGGGCACGGCCGATCTCGCCGCCGTCGACGGTCACGGCGGCGTTGTTCGACATGTTCTGCGGCTTGAACGGCAGCACGCGCAGGCCGCGCCGCGTGAAGGCGCGCGCAAGGCCGGCGACGATGAGCGACTTGCCCACGTCCGAGCCCGCCCCCTGGATCATCAATGCGCGTGCCATCGTGCCTTCAGAACTCGACGCCGGCCTGCGCCTTGATGCCGGAACGGAACGGGTGCTTCACCAGCGTCATCTCGGTGACGAGGTCGGCGATCTCGATCAGCTCGTCCTTGGCGTTACGGCCGGTGAGCACGACATGCGTCATCGGTGGCTTCTGCGTCGTCAGGAAGTCGACGACTTCCGCGACGTCGAGATAATCGTAGCGGAGCGCGATGTTGATCTCGTCGAGCACGACCATGCGCAAGTTCGCGTCAAGGATCAGCTCCTTGGCTTTCTCCCAGCCGGCGCGTGCGGCGGCGATGTCGCGGGCACGGTCCTGCGTCTCCCAGGTGAAACCTTCGCCCATCGCGTGGAACTGACAGAGATCGCCGAAATGGCCGGTGAGCAGGCGCCGTTCGCCGGTATCCCAGGCGCCCTTGATGAATTGCACCACCGCGCAAGGGAAGCCATGCGCGACGCAACGGACGATCATGCCGAAGGCCGAGGAGGATTTTCCCTTGCCGGCGCCGGTATGGACGATGATCAGGCCCTTTTCGCCGCTCTTGGTCGCCATGATCTTGTCGCGGGCGGCCTTCTTCTTCGCCATTTTCTGGGCGTGCCGGGCGTCGGTTTGCTCGGCTGTTTGGGTATCCGGTTCAGACGTCATGGGACCCGGTCCTTCGGCTTGACAAGTGGCGGCCACCGGCAAATGGTGGCCCGGCGTTGGTTCCTGTCCTATGACAGGCGAAGAGGGAATGCGATAGGGTCCGAATCGCAAGATCTGGATCCAAACTGCAGCCGCCCCCGCGACCGTGACCGGAGAGATGCCCGAAGCCACTGATTCCTTTTGGAATCGGGAAGGCGGGGATCGAAGGGCCAAAACCCTGCTCCGCAAGCCGGGAGACCTGCCAGCGCGGACGAGTTTTGGACCGGCGGACGGGGTGTTCCGCGACGGGGAAGCGGGCCTTCAGGAGAATGGTCCGTGCGCCTCATCGCCTCCCGCTGTTATCTGGAAGAGGCGATGACCGTCACACTTCATGTCTGCATCACCTGCCGCGCCGGCCAGACGCTTGGCGAGGGCGAGACGACGCCCGGCAAGCGTCTGCATGGCGCGATCCTCGAGGCCGGCGTGCCCGAGGGCGTCAGCGTGGTTCCCGTCGAATGCCTGTCGGCCTGCAGCCAGGGCTGCTCGGTCGCGCTCAGCGCGCCCGGCCGCTGGTCCTATGTCTATGGCCGCTTGTCGGATGCGAATGCGCAGGACGTTGTTGCAGGCGCCGCGGCCTACGCTGCCGCGCCCGATGGAATCGTGCCCTGGCGGAGCCGGCCGGAAATCTTCCGCAAGCAGTCGCTTGCCCGCATTCCCCCTATTGCCGTCGTGCCGGAGGCCGCCGAATGAACTCGCTCGCAAAAGTCCCGGTTACGGTGGTCACCGGTTTTCTCGGCTCCGGCAAGACGACGCTGATCCAGCATCTGCTCAGCAATGCCGGCGGCAAGAAGCTCGCGGTGCTCGTCAACGAGTTCGGCAGCGAGGGCGTCGACGGCGAGATCCTGAAGTCCTGCGCCGATGCGAACTGCCCGGAGGAGAACATCGTCGAGCTCGCCAATGGCTGCATCTGCTGCACCGTCGCCGACGATTTTATTCCGACGATGGAGCAGCTCTTGGCGCGGCCGGTGCGGCCCGATCACATCCTGATCGAGACCTCGGGACTGGCATTGCCGAAGCCGCTGCTGAAGGCGTTCGACTGGCCGGAGATCCGTTCGCGCATCACGGTCGACGGCGTGATTGCGCTGGCCGATGCCGAAGCTGTCGCCGCCGGCCGCTTCGCGCCGGATCCGGCTGCGGTCGAAGCGCAGCGCGCGGCGGACGAAAATCTCGATCACGAGACGCCGCTGTCGGAAGTGTTCGAGGACCAGATCGCCTGTGCCGACATCGTGCTGCTGACCAAGGCCGACCTTGCCGGCGCCGCCGGAATCGAAGCCGCAAAGGCCGCGATCACCGCCGAGATGCCGCGCCGCGTGCCGATGCTGACCGTCACCGACGGCGCGATCGATGCGCGCGTCATCCTCGGCCTTGGCGCGGCGGCCGAGAATGATTTCGCCGCGCGGCCCTCGCATCATGATGGCGAGGAGGAGCATGAGCATGATGATTTCGCCTCCGTCGTGATCGATCTTCCGGAGGTGGCCGATATCGAGGCGCTGGTCGCATCGGTGCAGAAGCTGGCGCGCGAGCAGAACGTGCTGCGGGCCAAGGGCTATATCGCGGTCGCGGGCAAGCCGATGCGCCTGTTGCTGCAGGCGGTCGGCGAGCGCGTGCGCCACCAGTTCGACAAGCCCTGGGGCGCGGGTCTCAGGCAGTCAAAACTCGTCGTGATCGGCGAGCATGGCGATATCGACGAGGCAGCCATCAAGGCAGGACTTGCTGTTTCAAGGCTTGGTATCTGATGCACGTCGTCTTCCGCGAGAGCCGCGGTCTCGAGGAGACCGCGACGCCAAGAGACATCGGCCAGGACCCGGCCGATCTCGTGGTGCTCTCGTATTCGGATTCCGACCTTGCCGCGTTCGCGGCCGGCTGGCGGCGTGGACAGGGCAGCCTGCCGTCGCTGCGGCTCGCCAATCTCGCGGAGCTGCGCCATCCGCTGTCGGTCGACACCTACATCGAGCGCACGCTGTCGCAGGCGCGCGGCATATTGGTGCGCCTGATCGGCGGTGAATCCTATTGGCCCTATGGGCTCGCAGCGCTCCAGCAACTCGCGAAGGACCGCAACATCGTGCTCGCCGTGCTGCCGGCGGACGGTCGCGACGACACGCGGCTGGATGCGTACTCGACCCTGCCGGTCTCGACACTGCGTCGGCTCAAGGTGCTCTGCGACACCGGCGGCCCGGTCGCCGCGCAAGCGGCGATTGCGCAGCTGGCGCTGGCCTCAGGGCTCTATGCCGGACCGGTCATCGGGGAGATGGCCGTGCCTGAGATGGGATTCTATGATCCCGCGCGCGGCGTCATTGCCGCGCCGGCGGGCGGCGAGGGCAAGCCGCGTGTGCTCGTGACGTTCTATCGCTCCTATCTCACGGCCGCCGATACGGGACCGGTCGACGCCTTGATTGCGGCGCTGCGCGAGAAGGGATTTGACGCCTGCGGCGCGTTCGTCACCTCGCTGAAGGCGCCAGGCGTTGCCGACTGGCTGCGTGTGCATCTGGCGCAACATCCCGCGGCGGCGATCGTCAATGCGACGGCGTTCTCGGCGCTTGGCGATGACGGTACGACGCCGTTCGATGCCGCGTCCTGTCCGGTATTCCAGGTCGCGCTCTCGACGGCGCGGCGCGAGGATTGGGCGGAATCGTTGCGCGGCCTGTCGCCCGGCGATCTCGCGATGCATGTTGTGCTGCCCGAGGTCGACGGCCGCCTGTTCGCTGGCGTGGTGAGCTTCAAAACGGCCGGTCAGCGCGATCCCGATCTGCAGTTTTCGCATCTGGCGCACAGGCCCGACGAGGAGCGCGTCAACGCCGTTGCCGCGCGCATCGCGGCCTGGCGGCGCCTCGCGGAGAAGCCTATCGGCGAGAAGCGGTTGGCGATCGTGCTCTCGAACTATCCGGGTCGGCGGCACCAGATCGCGCACGCCGTTGGTCTCGATGCGTTGGCGTCGGTCGAGGCGTTGATCTCCGATGTCGCGGAGGTCGGCTTCGACGTTGCGCCGGTCGATGCGCTCGGCGAGAAACTGTTGAAGCAGAGCTCGGCTTGGAACGTCGCCGATTATCGCGCCGAACTCTCGCGTCTTCCGCAATCTCTTCAGGACGATCTCGCGCAGGTCTGGGGCGCGGTGGAGAACGATCCGAGCTGCTGCGACGGCGCGTTCCACTTCGCGGCGATTCAGTGCGGCCGGTCGATCATCGCAGTTCAGCCCGAGCGCGGCGATGCGGCCTCGCGCGATGCCGATTATCACGATCTCGCCCGCACGCCGCGCCACGCCTATGTCGCGTTCTATCTCTGGCTCCGGCAGCAGGGCTGCGATGCTGTCGTGCATATGGGCGCACATGGCACGCTGGAATGGCTGCCCGGGAAATCCGTGGCGCTGTCGCAAGCGTGCTGGCCGGAGGCGCTGATCGGCGATCTCCCTGTCATCTATCCCTTTATCGTCAACGATCCCGGCGAGGCCGCGCAGGCCAAGCGACGCATCGGTGCGGTCACGATCGGCCATCTGCCGCCGCCGCTGGAAACATCTGCGGTGCCGGAAGGTTTGCGTCGGCTCGAACGGCTGCTGGACGAATATTCGACCGCCGACGGTCTCGATCCCGCCCGTCGCCAACGCCTGATCGCGGCGATCCGTGACGAGGCGCGTGCGGCGGGTCTCGAAGACGATCTCGGTCTCGATGCATCGGCCGCACCGGCCGAAGCCATCCCGCGCATCGACCGCTTCGTCTGCGACCTCAAGGAGAGCCAGTTCGGCGACGGCCTGCACGTGTTCGGCCGCGGCGCCTGCGGCGAAGCGGAGCGGGACGCTTTGCGCGCCTCGCTCGCGGGGCAGCGCGTTGCGCCGGGACCATCGGGCTCGCCCTATCGCGGCCGCCAGGACGTGCTGCCGACAGGGCGCAATCTCTTCGCCGTCGACCCGCGTGCGGTGCCGACGCCCTCGGCGCATGCACAGGGGATAAAACTCGCCGAAGAGCTGCTGCGCCGCCACTTGCAGGACCATGGCGACTGGCCGAAGGGCCTCGTCGTCGACCTCTGGGGCTCGGCGACGATGCGCACCGCAGGCGAAGAGTTTGCGATGGCGCTGCATCTGGCCGGCCTCGCACCGCGCTGGGATCATGCGTCCGGCCGCGTCACCGGTTACGACATCGTCGCGCCGGCCGAGCTCGGCCGTCCGCGCATCGACGTCACGTTGCGCGTATCCGGCCTGTTCCGCGATGTCTTCGCGGGTCTCGCGCAATTGTTCGAAGCCGGCGCCGAGGCGCTCGCGGCGCGCGACGAGGAGGGCGATGAGAATCCCTATCGCCACCGCGCGCCCCGCGTGTTCGCGCCGCGGCCCGGACAATACGGCGTCGGCCTCTCGGCAATCCCGGATGCCTTCACGCCGGAGACGCGCGAGGCCGCAGGCGAAGCCTGGCTGTCGGCATCGTCCTGGGCGTTCTCTGCCGATGGCGCGATGCAGCCGGATCGCGCAGGTATCGAACATCGTCTCGCGTCCGCCGACGCTTTTGTCCATGTCCAGGACTTGCCCGAAACCGATCTGTTGATGGCCGCTGACTATGCCGCGCATGAGGCGGGAATCGCAGCGGCAGCCGCGCATCTCGGGGCAGGCGCGCCGTCGCTCTATCACCTCGATGCGACACGGCCCGGCGAGCCGCATGCGCGCACGCTGACGGAAGAGATCTCGCGTGTCGTCCGGGCGCGCGCGGCCAATCCGGCCTGGATCGCCGGCATGATGCGTCACGGCTTTCGCGGCGCCGCCGAGATCACCGCGACGCTGGAGCACATGGCCGCCTTCGCGCATCTCGCCGGCGCCGTGCCGCCGCATCTGTTCGACCTCTATTACGACGCGACGCTCGGCAACGATGCCGTCCGCGCCTTCATGGCGCGCGAAAATTCGGCGGCTCTCGCCGCAATGGAGACCTGCTTCACACGCCTGCACGAAGCCTCGCTCTGGCGAACCCGCCGCAATTCGATTGCGGCGGCGCTGCGGGAGGCCTCATGAGCGCGGCCACGGTCAAGGGTTGGTGTCCCGGCGCGCTGCGCCCGATGCAATCGGGCGACGGGCTCGTGGTGCGTGTACGTCCGTTCGGCGGGCGTCTTGAAGCGCCGCAAATCTCCGGGCTTGCGGAACTCGCCGAGCGCTTCGGTAATGGTCTGATCGACGTCACGAGCCGGGCCAATCTGCAGATCAGGGGCGTGAAGGAGGACGGCCACCGGCCGCTGCTCGATGGTCTTGCGCGACTGGCCCTGCTCGATCCCGATGCCGACATTGAAGCTAGGCGCAACATCCTGGTGACGCCGTTCTGGAGCCGCGGCGACGAAACGCAGTCGCTTGCAGCGGAGCTCGAGAAGGCGCTTGCCGATTCCGGCCTTGCGCTTCCCACCAAGTTCGGCTTCGCCATCGATGACGGGCGGTCGCGCGTTCTCGCCGGCGATTCCGCCGACATCCGCATCGAGCGCGACCGCTCGGGCGGTCTCCTGGTGCGGGCCGACGGCGCCAGGCTCGGCCGCTCCGTCGATCGCGGCCAGGCTGTGAGTGTGGCGCTGGCGCTCGCAAGCTGGTTCATCATCTCCGGCGGTGCGAATGGCGGGCGTGGGCGCATGGCAGCCCACATCGCATCCGGCGCCGTGTTGCCTCAATCGTTGCGCGGCGAGACCGAACCGGCGCCCGTGATGGCCGCGATGCGGCCCGGACACTATCCGCAAGGCGCGATGGTCGGCGTCGCGTTCGGGCAGATGCTGCACGCGACGCTTCATCAGTTCTCCGGTTGCGGCCATGCGCTGCGCATGACCCCGTGGCGGATGGTCCTCAGTGAGGGCAAGCGCGAGATGCCGAGCGGGGCGGGCCTAATCACCGAGCCCTATGACCCGGCGCTGCGCGTCATCGCCTGCAGCGGCGCGCCGCGCTGCCGTGAAGCCCATGCCGATACGCGCGCGCTCGCAGCAGCGCTCGCGCCGCGCATGGCCGCCGATGCACGGCTCCACGTCTCTGGCTGTGGCAAGGGCTGCGCCCATTCCGGCAACTCTGCGGTCACGCTGATTGCGACGCGCGCCGGGTTCGATCTCGTCCGCGACGGCTCGACCCGCGACGCGCCGGTCCTGCGCGGGCTGAATGGCGCGGATATCGTCAGCGATCCCTCCATCCTGGTCGGAGGAAACTGATGCCGCACACTTACGAGACCGACGGTGCAGCGATCTACCGGCAATCTTTCGCGACCATCCGGGCCGAGGCCGATCTTGCGCGCTTCACGCCGGACGAGGAGCAGGTGGTGGTGCGGATGATCCATGCCGCCGGCATGGTCGGCCTGGAAGCGCATATCCGCTTCACGCCTGATATGGCGAAAGCCGCGCGCGCGGCCTTGCAGAAGGGCGCGCCGATCCTGTGCGACGCGCGCATGGTCTTGGAAGGCATTACGCGCGCGCGATTGCCCGCGGCCAATGCCGTGATCTGCACTCTCGGCGACCCCGCCGTGCCCGCCCTGTCGCAGTCCATGCGCAACACGCGCTCGGCCGCGGCGCTGGAACTGTGGCGGCCGCATCTTGCTGGCGCGATCGTCGCGATCGGCAATGCACCGACCGCGCTGTTTCATCTGCTCAACATGCTGGAGGATCGCGACTGCCCGCGGCCGGCGGCGATCATCGGCTGTCCCGTCGGCTTCGTCGGCGCGGCCGAGTCCAAGGCCGCGCTGATGGCCGATCCGCCGGCACCTGCACTGACCGTCGAAGGCCGCCTCGGCGGCTCCGCCATCACGGTGGCTGCTGTGAACGCGCTGGCGAGCCGGAGCGAATAGCCATGGGACGCATCATCTGCTGCGGTCTCGGCCCCGGCGATCCTGATCTGATGAGCGTGCGCGCCGATCGTACCGTGCGTGCCGCACAACACGTCGCCTATTTCCGCAAGAAGGGCAGGCCGGGTCAGGCGCGCCGCATCGTCGAGGGCATGCTCGCTGCCGGCGTCACCGAATATCCCATGGAATATCCGGTAACGACGGAGATCGCCTTCGACAGCCCTGGATACGTTCAGCTGCTCGCCGGCTTCTACGACGAATGGGCCGAGCGCCTGGCGCGGCTTTCGCGCGCGGTCGACGTCGTCGTGCTCTGCGAGGGCGATCCCTATTTCTACGGATCGTTCATGCATCTGCACGCGCGCCTGCAGGGCCGCGTCGAGATCGAAGTAATTGCTGGTATTCCCGGCATGGTCGGCTGCTGGAATGGCGTCGGACAGCCGATCGCGCTCGGCGACGACGTCACGACGGTGCTGATGGGGACGCTCCCCGAGGCCGAGCTCGAACGTCGCATGCGCGATTCCGATGCGCTGGTCGTCATGAAGACCGGCCGCAATCTCGCAAAGGTGCGCCGCGCGCTCGCAGCCGCCGGGCGGCTGGACGATGCCTGGCTGGTCGAGCGCGGGACCATGCCGGGCGAACGCGTGGTGCGGCTCGCCGAGATCGATGCGGCCGACTGTCCCTATTTCGCGATCGTGCTCGTGCACGGCAAGGGCCGGCATCTGGACGCCGCCGAATGACGGGCACGCTGACCATCGCGGGCCTCGGGCCCGGCAGTGACGCGCTGGTGACGCCGGAGGTCACCGCTGCGTTGGCCGCCGCGACCGACATTCTGGGCTATGCGCCCTATGTCGCGCGTGTGCCGCCGCGAGCTGGGCTCACCCTGCATCCCTCCGACAATCGCGAAGAGCTGCAGCGTGCGAGCGAGGCCTTGCGGCTCGCCGCCGAAGGCAGGCAGGTCGTGGTCGTCTCATCCGGTGATCCCGGCGTGTTCGCGATGGCCTCGGCCGTGTTCGAGGCGCTCGAACGGGCGCCGCAATGGCGGGATCTGCCGATCCGCGTGCTGCCCGGCGTTACCGCGATGCTGGCGGCCGCCGCGCGTGCCGGCGCGCCGCTCGGCCATGATTTCTGCGCGATCAACCTTTCCGACAATCTCAAGCCGTGGGCCGTGATCGAGAAACGCCTCCGCCTCGCGGCGGAAGCCGATTTTGCCATCGCGATGTACAATCCGCGCTCGGCGAGCCGGCCGGAAGGATTCGGCCGGGCGCTGGCGGTGCTTCGCGAGGCGCGCTGCGGCGACCGTCTCGTGATCTTCGCGCGCGCGATCAGCGCGGCTGATGAAAAGATTGAGATAGTGACGCTGAACGAGGCGCAGCCCGAGATGGCTGACATGCGTACGCTGGTGATCCTCGGCAATTCGCAGACGCGCCGCGTCGGCCGTTGGGTCTATGCGCCGAGGCGGGTAGAATGACCGAGCCATTGCATCGCGTCGGTGACGCGCTCGACCCGTCGGCGCTCGGGCAGCTGCGGCCGCGAGATCATGATTACGGGAAGGCCGAGCCTGCGGGCCGCCTGGATCTTGGCGCGTGCGCCGTCGCCGCCGGAATTGCGGGCAACGATCCACGCGATGCCGCGTGTGCGCATCATCGCCAGCTCACTATGAAGCGTGAACGGTCCGCGCGACACGATCACGTCAGCCGCGAAGGGCAGGGGCGCGTCGGGCGGATCGACGAAACGCAGCGTATAACCATGCTGCGGCTTCGACGCGAATGGCGCGATGTGCTGACGGCCGATGGCGAGGAACACGTTTGCCGGCGCCTCGGGCAGCGCGGCGACGGCGGCGTTGACATCCGCCACCTCGATCCAGGTGTCGGCGGACGCCTTGATCCAGGGCGCGCGCTCCAGCGCAAGCAACGGCGTGCCCGTCTCCGTGCAAGCCGCAGCAGCGTTGCGGCTCATTTCCGCGGCGAAGGGATGCGTCGCGTCGATCACGTGGGTGATGCCTTCGCGGCGGATGTAGCCGGCCAGTCCGCTCACGCCGCCAAACCCGCCGATGCGGGTCGGCAGCGGCTGGTCGGCGGGCGCGCGGGTGCGACCGCCGTAGGAATAGACGGCGTCGATGCCGGCGCGCGCGATCTCCGCAGCGAGCAGGCTCGCATCGGCCGTTCCACCCAGAATGAGGGCGCGAATCATGAGTGAGTCCTTGGCTGATCCCTGGCTGACCATCATCGGGATCGGCGAAGATGGCCTTGCCGGGCTGTCCGAAGCAAGCCGAAAGGCGCTTGCCGAGGCCGAAACGGTGTTCGGCGGCGAGCGCCATCTTGCGCTTGCCGAAGTCGGCAGCCGCGGACGTCCGTGGCCGGTGCCTTTCGACGCCAATGTCGTGCTGAGCTGCCGCGGCCGGCCGACAGTGGTGCTCGCCTCCGGCGATCCGTTCTGGCACGGCGCCGGCGCAAGCTTAGCCGAGAAGCTTGATGGCGACGAGTGGATCGCGCACCCGGTGCCGTCGACCTTCTCGCTTGCGGCCGCGCGTTTGGGCTGGCGGCTGGAGGCCACGACGTGCATCGGCCTCCATGCGGCGCCGTTCGAGCGTCTGGTCCCGCATCTGGTGCGAGATGCGCACATCATCTGCCTGATGCGCGACGCAGCGGCGGTCGGCGATCTCGCGAAATGGCTGACCGAGCGCGGATGGGGCGCGTCACTGATGTGGACGCTCGAGGCGCTTGGCGGGCCACGGGAATACACTGACCAGCATCGCGTCGACCTCTTTGCCGAGGAGGTCGCCGCTGATCTGGTCGCCGTGGCGGTGTGGGCGAGGGGAACACAGGGCATTCCCCGCCGCTCGGGCCTGCCGGACGATCTGTTCGTCCACGACGGCCAGATCACCAAGCGGCCTGTGCGCGCGCTCGCGCTTTCGGCGCTGGCGCCTCGGCCCGGTGAGCGGCTGTGGGACATCGGCGCCGGATCGGGATCGATCTCCGTGGAGTGGGCGCTGTGTGGCGGGACGGCGATTGCGGTCGAGGCGCGCGAGGATCGCGTCGCCAACATCCAAAAAAATGCTGCTGCGTTCGGGCTGGCGCATCGAATTACTGTTGTCACGGGGATATCGCCTGGAGCGCTTGCTACGCTGGATGCACCGGATGCCGTGTTCATCGGCGGCGGTCTCGACAACGCGACGTTCGATGCCATCTGGTCGCGGCTAGCGCCAGGAACGCGGCTCGTCGCACATTCGGTCACGCTGGAGACGGAAGCGCTGCTCGGCGAGCTCCATCAGCGCCACGGCGGCGAGCTGATGCGGGTGGAGATTTCGCATGCCGCCCCGCTTGGTCGCTACCGGTCATGGGAGGCAGCGCGCCCCGTGGTGCAGTGGAGTGTGGTGCGATGAAGGTCGCCGGACTCGGCTTCAAGCGCGATGTGACATTGGCTTCGTTGCGCGAAGCGCTGCTCGCTGCCGGCGCTGCGGAAGGGCTTGCGGCGGTGGCGACCGTCAGCGACAAGGCTGACAGCGAGGCGCTGAAGCAACTCGCACGTGAGTGCGGCGTGCCGATCAAGGCCGTTCCCGTCGAAGCGCTGGCTGGCATCGACACGCTCACGCAATCGAAGCTCGTTGCGGAGAAGTTCGGCACCGGATCGGTCGCCGAGGCTGCGGCGCTCGCGGTCGCCGGTCCGCGCGCGCGGTTGATTGCAACGCGGGTTGTCTCGCAGGATCGCACCGCGACCGCCGCGATTGCCGAAGGAGACGGCGCATGACCGTGCATTTCATCGGCGCCGGCCCGGGCGCGCCCGATTTGCTGACGCTGCGGGGCCGCGACCTGATCGCGGCCTGCCCGGTCTGCCTCTATGCCGGCTCGCTGGTGCCGGAGGGCGTGCTGGCGCATTGCCCGCCGGGGGCGCGGATCGTCAACACCGCGCCCATGTCGCTCGACGAGATCATCGCCGAGATCGCCGCCGCGCATGCGGCAGGCCACGACGTCGCGCGGCTGCATTCCGGCGATCTCTCGATCTGGTCGGCGATGGGCGAGCAGCTCCGCCGTTTGCGTGCGCTCCGGATTCCCTACACAGTGACACCCGGCGTTCCCTCATTCTCGGCTGCCGCAGCCGCGCTGGAAGCCGAGCTGACGCTGCCGGGTCTTGCTCAGACGGTCGTGCTGACGCGCACGCCGGGCCGTGCCAGCGCAATGCCCGAAGGCGAGAAGCTTGCCGCATTCGCCGCGACCGGTGCGGTGCTCGCGATACATCTGTCGATCCATCTGCTTGACCCAGTCGTCGCCGAGCTGACGCCGCATTACGGTGCGGATTGCCCGGTCGCGATCGTCTGGCGCGCGAGCTGGCCGGAGCAGCGCATCGTGCGCGCGACGCTGGCAACGCTCGATGCGGCCGTGGGTACCGAGATGGAGCGCACGGCGCTGATCCTGGTCGGCAAGACGCTTGGGGCTGCCGATTTCGACGAGAGCCGCCTCTATGCCGCCGATTACGACCGTCGCTACCGGCCCCTCGGTGCCGAGCCGCGCTTTCCGGAGGCGTCGTGATGCCCGCGAGCCTCGTCATCTCCGCGCCGGCCTCCGGCGTCGGCAAGACCACGCTGACGCTGGCGCTCGCCCGCGCCTGGCGCCATCGCGGCTTCAACGTGCAGTGCTTCAAGAGCGGGCCCGACTACATCGATCCCGCCTTCCACGCCGCCGCCACGGGACGCGCCTCGGTCAACGTCGACAGCTGGGCGATGGATCGCGGCACCATCGCGCATCTCGTCGGCCGCGGTGCCGATGCCGATGTCGTGCTCGCCGAAGGCTCGATGGGCCTGTTCGACGGTGTCGCTGCGCGCGGGGTCTCCGGCACCGGAGCGACCGCCGATATCGCGGAGATGCTGGGCTGGCCGGTGGTTCTGGTGATCGATCCCTCCGGCCAGGCGCAGACTGCGGCAGCGATCGCCGCAGGCCTTCGCGATTACCGCGCCGGCGTGCGCCTGGCCGGCGTCGTGCTCAATCGCGTCGCCAGCCCGCGCCACGAGGATCTGGTGCGGCGCGCGCTGAACGAGGCCGGCATCAAAGTGTTCGGCGCGCTGCCGCGCCACGCCGAGATCAGCCTGCCGAAGCGGCATCTCGGCCTCGTGCAGGCTGAGGAGCAGGCCGAGATCGGCAAGCTGATCGACGAGGCCGCGCGCTTTGTCGCCGAGCACGTCGATCTCGATGCGGTGCTCCACTCGGCAGGCAAATGGTCGCCGCAAGCCGCGGTGAACGGCTTGAACGTGACCCCGCCGGGCCAGCGCATCGCGCTGGCCCGCGATGCGGCGTTCTCGTTCGTCTATCCGCACATGCTGGAAGCCTGGCGCGCGGCGGGCGCCGAGATCGTGCCGTTCTCGCCGCTGACCGACGAAGCGCCCGATGCAAGCGCCGACGTGTGCTGGCTGCCGGGCGGCTATCCCGAGCTTCATGCGGGAAAGATCGCGGCCAATGCGCGCTTTCGTAGCTCCTTGCGCGCTTTCGCCGAGACGCGGCCCGTGCATGGCGAATGCGGAGGCTATATGGTGCTGGGCGCAGGCCTCACCGACGCCGACGGCGTCCGCCATGAGATGACGGGGCTACTCGGCCTGGAGACCAGCTTTGCCAAGCGCCGCATGCATCTCGGCTATCGTCTTGCCGAACTCGCCGCGCCGATGCCCGGGCATCAGCCTGGTGCGCGCCTGCGCGGCCACGAGTTCCACTATTCGACCATCCTCGCGCAACCCGATACGGCGCTCGCGGTCGTGCACGACGCCACCGGCGCGGTCATTGCCGAAACCGGCTCGCGCCGTGGCCATGCCACCGGCACGTTCTTCCATCTGATTGCGGAGGACCGGTGAGCGGTTTTGTCTCTTTCGTGTCCGCCGGCCCCGGCGATCCCGAGCTCCTCACGGTGAAGGGCGCCGCGCGACTGCGCGAGGCCGATGTCGTGCTCTATGACGATCTTGCCTCCGGCGCGATCCTCGATCTCGCGCGGCCCGGCGCCAATCTCGTCGCGGTGGGAAAGCGGGCCGGGCGTCCTTCGACCAAGCAGCACCACGTGAACCGTCTCCTGGTCGACTACGCTGCAACCGGCGCGCGCGTGGTGCGGCTGAAGTCCGGCGATGCCGGCATTTTCAGCCGGCTCGAGGAGGAGCTGGAAACGCTGCGCGAAGCCGGCATCGGCTACGAGATCGTTCCCGGTGTCACATCCGCCTGTGTCGCCGCCGCCCAGGCCGGCATTCCCCTGACCCGCCGGCATACCTCCCGCCGGGTGCAGTTCATCACCGGGGCTGACGTCACCGGCGAGCTGCCGCCGAATTTGAATTGGGCGGCGCTGGCCGATCCCGAGGCCACGACCGTGGTCTATATGGGCCGGCGCACCTTTCCGGCGCTTGCCGCAAAATTGATCGCGCACGGCCTCGCCCCCAGCACCCCGGCGCTGTTCGCCGAATCTCTCGGGCGTCCCGACGAACGGCTGGTCCGCACCACGATTGCCGAGCTCGCCGAGCAGCTTGGCCGCGGCGGCGCCGCTTCCACCGCTGCCGTCATCCTGCTCGGCGCGCTGGCGGGAGAATATCCGGCATGACGGCTCCGGCAGCCGTTCGCCCCTTGACGCCCGCAATGCGAAAGGGGCACACAAGAGCGGCATGGTGCTCGACGCGGCGCAAAGCGCCGGAGCATAATCGGGAATGGGGATGGGCGGACCCAGTTGCGGCGCCCCAAACCCCAGCCGCCCCCGCGACTGTAAGCGGTGAGGGGCTCCGAACCGCCACTGGACCGCAAGGTCCGGGAAGGCCGGAGAACCCAGTGAACCGCAAGCCAGGAGACCGGCCGTGCACGTATTGAGGCCAAGGCCGTCGGGTGTGACGGCAGGAAGGAATTGAGCCATGCATATCGAACCCGGGATCGTGACGGGCGCCAAGCTCGTATTGAGTTACGCAACCGGCATCGCCGCAGGCGGCGTTGCCTTGAAGCTTGCGGTCGAGACCGTACGTGAGCAGGGCGCCAGCTCTTTCGCGGCGCGCACGCTCGCCACCACGGGCCTCGTCTTCACCTTCTTCCAGGTCCTGCCGCATTTCCCGGTCGGCGTCTCCGAGGTGCACTTCATCCTGGGCTCGACCCTGTTCCTGCTGTTTGGTGCTGCGCCCGCGGCCTTCGGCCTCGCGTTCGGCCTGTTGCTCCAGGGCGTGTTGTTCGTGCCGACCGACCTGCCGCAGTATGGCATGAACGTCACCACGCTCCTGGTGCCGCTGTTCGCGATCCAGGCGGTGGCAAGCCGGATCATTCCGCGCAAGACGGCTTACGTCGAGCTGCAATACCGCCAGGCGCTGGCGCTCTCGACCGCCTATCAGTCCGGCATCGTCGCCTGGGTGGCGTTCTGGGCGCTCTACGGCTCCGGCTTCGGTGCGACCAACCTCGCCAACATCGCGGCCTTTGCTGGATCCTATGCGCTGGTGATCGTGATCGAGCCGCTCGCCGATCTCGCCCTGCTGGCGTTGGCGAAGTCGCTGCGTGGCGTCACCGCACCCGGCCTCGTCACCCCGCGCCTGCACAACGCGGCCTGAGAGACCAGCGAAAGGGCGGCCGTCAGGGCCGCCCGTCGCGCTCGCGATGCTCACGCTCTCCCTGATAGGCATCGGTTGCGGCGATCCCGAGCAGCTCACGCGCGCCGCAATTGCCGCCATCAACGCGGCCGATCTCGTCCTGATCCCGCGCAAGGGGACTGCGAAGTCTGATCTTGCCGATCTCAGGCGGATGATCTGCGCCGGCGTGCTCACCGACAAGACGACGCGCATCGCCGAATTCGATCTTCCCGTGCGCGACGCGACCGAGGCGGACTACCGCAAGGGTGTCGACGATTGGCACGATGCCGTGGCTGCGACCTGGTCGCAGACGATTGCACGGCACCTCGAAGGTGACGGCAAGGTTGCGCTGCTGATCTGGGGCGATCCGTCGCTCTACGATTCCTCGCTGCGCATTGCGCGGCGATTGAATCCGTTGCCGACAATCGAAGTCGTGCCCGGCATCACCTCGATCCAGGCGCTGTGCGCGGCGCATGCGCTGCCGCTCAACGACATCGGCGAGCCGTTCCTGGTCACGACGGGGCGGCGCTTGCGCGAAGGCGGCTGGCCGGCGGATGTCGATACAATCGTGGTGATGCTCGACGGCGGCACGGCGTTCCAGTCGCTCGATCCGGCTGGGCTTCACATCTGGTGGGGTGCCTATCTCGGCATGCCCGATCAGATCCTCATGTCCGGCGCGCTGGCCGAAGTGGGCGCGCGCATTGCTGCCGTGCGGCAGGAAGCACGCGAGCGGCACGGCTGGATCATGGACAGCTATATTCTCAAACGCAGGCGTTGAGCAACATGCTTCCCGAATGGGTTACCCAGAACTGCCCTGAGGTCTCCGCGTTCCATCGCGAGGCGGCCATCGCGCGGCAAGCGCAGCTGACGAAGCCGACCGGCGCGCTCGGCCGGCTCGAGCAGCTCGCGATCGAGCTTGCGGGCCTGCAGGCGACTGGGCAGCCGCGCGCCGCGCGGGTCCCGATCATCATCTTCGCGGGCGACCACGGCATCGTCGCGCAGGGCGTGTCGGCCTATCCGCAAGCCGTCACCATCGCGATGATGACGAATTTTGCCTCCGGAGGCGCCGCGATCTCGGTGCTGGCGCGCGAGCTGGGTTCGAGCCTCGAGGTGGTCGACGCCGGCACGCTGGCCGAGGAGCCGATGGCGGGAATCGTCACCGACAAGCCGCGCAGCGGCACGCGCGATTTCAGTGTCGAGGCCGCGCTCACGCCCACGGAATTGGCCTTCGCCCTCGAGGCCGGCCAGCGCGCGGTGGTGCGCGCCGAGGCCGGCCGGCCTGATCTGTTGATCTTCGGCGAGATGGGGATCGGCAACACCACGACGTCAGCGGCGATTGCTGCGAGCCTGCTCGGTGTGAGCGCCGGGGAGAGCGCGGGCAGCGGCACCGGCGTCGATGCGGCCGGCAGGGCGCACAAGGCGCGGGTGATCGATGCGGCGATCGCGCGCCACGGCGTCGCCGGAGCCTCGGTCGAGAAGATCCTTTGCGCGGTCGGCGGCCTCGAAATCGCGGCGATCTCGGGTGCGATCATCGCGGCCGCGCAACGCCACATTCCCGTGTTGATCGACGGCTTCATCGTCTCCGTGGCGGCGCTGGCGGCGGCGCGCCTCAATCCCTCCTGCCAGCCGTTCCTGTTGCCCTCGCATCAATCGGCGGAGCAGGGACATCGGCTAGTGTTGCGCGCGCTGAACGTGCAGCCGCTGATCAGCCTGGATCTCAGGCTTGGCGAGGGATCGGGCGCGGCCATCGCGCTTCCGCTGGTCCGCTCGGCTTGTGCGCTTCACAACGGCATGGCGACCTTCGCGCAGGCCAACGTTCCGGATCGGCCTAGCTGACCCGCTGATTCACGCAGACGATGCGCCAGCCGCCCGCCAGCCGGTCGATCCGGGTCAGCGACAGCGGATCGATCACGAAGCGCAGCGCGGCTTCCGGTGTGAGATCGAGTGCGATGCAGAGCGCGGCCCGAATGGTGCCGGAATGGACGACCAGCGCTGCGGAACCTGCGCCGATCCGCGACAGGCCGAGGCGAACGCGGGCGACCTGATCCGCAAAGCTCTCGCCGTTCGGCGGTCGTCCGTGCGCCGGATCGCGCCAGACCTGCGCGTAGGCGTCGCCGCCGATCGCGGCGAGCTCGTCATGCCGATGCCCGGTCCAATCGCCGAAATCCTGCTCGCGGAATTCGCTGACCAGCTCCGGTTCGAGCCCCAGCGCGCGCGCCGTCTCGACCGTGCGCCGCGACGGGCTGGCATAGCCGGCGACATCCGCGGGCAAGCGCTGCCTGAGAGCCGCCAATGCGGCGTGATCGCCGAGGTCGGGCCGCGCATCGGCCGCATGAATCGTCCCGGCCACGCCCGCGACGGCCGCATGCCGTATCAACCAGAGGAAGGTCTCGCCTTCCATGCTCATCTCCAAGGAAGTTGCTTGCTGTGGCTACAACGCCGCACTGGCACATTGACTCTGTCTTGGTGGTAATCCTAGATGCTCGCGACGGTTTTCCCGAGAGGGAATGAAAAGGGAATGCGGTGCGGGGAAGATTGTCCCCAATGCCGCGGCTGCCCCCGCAACTGTAAGCGGTGAATCCTTCGTCACGAGCCACTGGGTCCTCGGTCCCGGGAAGGCGACGAAGCGGTCACGACCCGCGAGCCAGGAGACCTGCCGTCAGCCGTGGTCACACGCGAAGATGTCGGTCGGGGAGTACAGACATTCGGCTTCATCGGATGGCCACAGGGCCAAAGGTGAGACCTCGTTCGCTGTGACGTGCCACTGACGTCATACCGAGGTTCCGTACCGTGTCTTCCATCCGTATCTCACGACCGCGCCGCGTCCTGCTGGTTTCCGCCGCGTTCACGTCCTTCGCCGTTCTCGATCTGCCGGCCGCTCTGGCGCAGCAAGCCCGAGAGCCGCTGCCACCCGTCGAGGTGTCGCCACCGCAATCCAGCAAGCGGGCCAAGCCGGCTGCCCGGGAAGCCCAGAGCACGCGCCGCGCGGCAGTGCGCAGGCCGGCCGCATCCGCAGTGCCGAGGCCCGCGGTGCCGGCCGCAGCCGCGCCGACGCCGCTCAACACCAATGCGGTGGCTGAAAGCGCCTCGCGCCTTGGACTGACCGTGCGGGAGATACCAGCGACGGTGGAAGTCATCTCGGCCGAGACCATGCGCGAGCAGGGCTATCGCACTGTGTCCGAGGTGGCCCAAGGTGCGGTCGGCGTGACCTCCGGCGACGCGCCGGGGGAGCCGGCGGGCTTCTCGATGCGCGGCTTCACCAACAGCCAGATCAACACGCTCTACAACGGCATCAAGATCGGCCCGCAGAACATGACCTCGCGGATCATGGACACGGCCAATCTGGAGGCGGTGGAATTCCTCAAGGGCCCGGCCTCGCTGATCTCGGGCGAGGGCGCCGCGGGCGGTGCGATCAACTTCGTCACCAAGCAGCCACACACAGGACCGATCCGGAACGAGGCGGACTTCTCGTACGACTCACTGAACTCGTTCCGCGCGCATTACGGCTCGGGCGGCAGCACCAACGTAGAGGGACTTGACTACCGATTCGACATCAGCCGCTCTTCGCTCAACGGCTTTGTCGACGACACCAATACCAAGACGTTCGACGTGTCCGGGCAGCTCAACTACCGCATCTCCGACAGTCTCAAGGTCTGGGGCGCGATCGAGTACCGTGAGGATCGCGGAAAGGCTTATTGGGGCGCGCCGCTGGTGCCGGTCGCCTTCAGCGGCTCGCACGCGACGAGCGGTATCGTGTCCGGCAATTACGTCTCCAACTACAACGGAACCAATCTCGGTGCCGTCACCATCGACGACCGCACCTTCAACACCAATTACAACGTTCTCGACAACCGCAACGTGGCGCAGGAAGTGTGGCTGCGCGGCGGTTTTGAGCTGAAGCTCGCGCCTGACCTCACGCTGAAAAGTCAGGCCTATGGTTACGGTGCAGAACGGACCTGGTTCAACAACGAGATCGAGGCGTTCAACTCCACAACGAACCTGGTCGATCGCGAGCGCTTCTATGTCGCCTACAGCCAGCGGCTGGTCGGCAACATCACCGACCTGATCTGGGATTCAAATATTGCGGGTTTCGACAACCGTCTGGTCACGACGCTCTCGTCGAGCTATCTCGATTTCGTCAGGCCCGGCGCGGCAAACTTTCCCGGCGATTCCGTTTCTCTGGTCGATCCCAACCGCGGCTTCTACGGCCTGCTCACAACACAGCAGCAGACCGCGCGGATCGACAACGAGGCTCTGTCATTCGAGGACCGGCTGAAGCTGACGCACAGCTTCGCGCTGATCGGCGGCCTGCGTGTCGAGCACATCGGGCTCGACCGCAACTCGACCGACAAGAACGGTGTGGAGAAAGCAGGCTTCCCGTTCACGAAAGACTGGGGGCCGGTGACGGGGCGCATCGGCTACACCTGGGAACCCGTTCCCGGTCTGACCTTCTTCAGCCAGTACGCCACCGGCGCCGACATCGCAGCCAACAATATCTTTCTGCTCGGGCCAACCCAGCCGCTGGACCTGACGATGTCGCGCACCTACGAGACCGGCGTCAAGCACCTGTTCTGGGACAACCGGGCGGAATGGTCGTTCTCGGCCTACGACATCCTGCGCAAGAACGTCTATGCGGCGGCCGGCGGGCAGGCGCTCAACATCGCCGGGCGGCAGGAATCGAAGGGCGTCGAGCTTGCCGCCTCCGTGCGCCCGATCGAGCCGCTGCGGCTGTGGGGCAACATCGCCTATGTCGATGCGCGCTATGCCGACTACAATTTTGCCGGCGGCTCGTTCTCCGGCAACACGCCGCCGAACGTGCCGCGTATCGTCGCAAACGCCGGCGCATCGTACCGGTTCTTCACGCCCTGGCCGGTGGAGCTCGGCATCACCGGCCGTCATGTCGGCGACCGCTACAACACCGATGCCAACGTCGTGACGATGAAGGCCTACACCGTGGCCGACGTCTACGCCTTCGTTGACATCCCCAAGACGGTGTTCAATGCGGTCGACCAGGCCCGACTGACCTTCCGTGTCCGCAACATCACGGACAAGCGCTACGCGATCTGGGGCGATCCGTTCTATCCCGACCAGATCCTCCTGGGCGCGCCGCGCACCTACGAGATCTCGGCCGCGTTCAAGTGGTGAGGCCTTGAGCGCATGATGAGCGCCATCGTCCTCTCGCATCGCTGGCTGGGCATCGCGTTCTGCCTGTTGTTCGCGATGTGGTTCGCGAGCGGGATCGTGATGCACTTCGTCCCGTTTCCGTCGCTGACGGAAGCGGAGCGATTTGCCGGACTCGCGCCGCTGGATCGCGGCGGGACGATCTCGGTCGTGGACGCCGTTGCTGCGAGCGGAATCGCCGATGCGACGCGTGTTCGGCTGATCCAGCGGAGTGATGGACCGGTTTACGTGGTCTCGGGCTCCGCAGGTTCGCGAGCGGTTCGCGCCTCCGATGGAGGAGAGGCGTCGGTGGCGTCCGCCGATGTCGCGCTCACCATCGTGCAAGCCTATTCACGTCAGCGCGGGCTCGACGCGCTACGGGGGGCGATCGTCGCGCGGTCAGACTACGATCAATGGAGCGTGCCGAACGGTTTTGATCGCCATCGCCCCTTGTTTCGCGCCGCTCTCGGCGATGCCGCTGGAACGGAGGTCTATGTTTCGTCGCTGACCGGCGAAGTCGTCCTGGATACGACGCGCAGCGAGCGCGGGTGGAACTGGGCCGGCAGCGTGCTGCACTGGATCTATCCGACGGTTCTGCGCAGCAGCTGGGCGCTGTGGGATCGCGTGGTCTGGACTCTGTCGCTGCTGGCCCTGATCGCAGCATTGCTTGGTGCGGTGCTCGGAATTGTGCGTGTGAAGATGCGGGGACGCCAGCTCTCGTCGCCCTATCGGGGCTGGCACGCTCTGCATCACATCATCGGTCTTGTCGCGACCGTGTTCGTGCTGAGCTGGATCTTCAGCGGCTGGCTCTCGATGGACCACGGCCGGCTGTTCTCGCGCGGGCAATTGACTCCGGCAGAGGCCGGCGTGGTCGATGCCGGCCCGGATTGGCGAGACGCTTCATCGCTCGCTCTGCAGCCAATATCGCCGTCGGCGCGCGAGGTCGAATGGTTCGCCTTCAATGGCAAGGTCTATCGGCGCGATCGGATCGCCCTCGTTCAGCAGACCTTGATCAGGGCAGGGGACGCGCCGCGCGATGGACAGGCGGCATACCTGGATATGCAGGAGATCGGGGATCTGACGGCGCGCCTTGGCGCCGGCTGTGCCGCACCGTTCCTGCTCGCCGGCAACGACGACTATCCGGCGCCATCCGCTATTCCAGGGGCTCCTGTCTACCGCACGACCTGCGGCGCTCTCTGGTTCGATGTCGATGCCGCCAATGGCAGGGTGCTGCAAAGACTGGACCCGTCGCGGCGCGTCTATCGCTGGCTCTACAGTGCGCTGCACACGCTTGATTTCCCCATTCTGTCGGCTCATGCGCGGCTGCGTGATGCTCTCATTGTCGGCCTCTGTACGCTCGGATTGATGTTCTCCATCACTGGCATCGTCATCGGTTGGCGACGCTTGCGGGCGTCGCTGGCGAGCGCATAGCCAATCGCGAAATCTCGCTACCCGGCGCGACCCGTTCGGTGCGCCGGGCGCTGCGCCGGGTTATCCACCAGCGGCCGGTGATGTCCTCGCTTACTGACCGTACAATAAAGAGAGGCTGAGCCGACCTGTGTGCATAGCTCCTGGTCAGTGCTCTCTCCCGCATCGCCGTTCGACCGCCTGCAAATTAGACAAATGGCCTTGCGCGATCCGATTGCAGTGCAGCGGCATTTCCATTTGCGCCGAAGAATCCAAGGGTGCGCTGCACATTTCTGCCTCGTATCCTTCTGCTCTCTGCGCGAGCAGTGCTGCACCAAAACGTGCAGCCGATGCTGCGCCGCGCAATGCCGGTGGGCTTGCTGGCCCGGTGGTTTGCGACAACTCCGACCCTATCCGAGGCCATTGCTCTGTCGCACGCTCGCCCGTGATGGCATGACAGGGAATGACGATGAGCGTGCTCGCTTTGGCATTGGACGCGGCGATGGCCGGGAAGGACCCGGCGTCGGGTCCGGACGTCACGCGTAGCTGACTGTGCAGATGAGCGACTCCGGCAATCACTGGGAGGTCGGCACCGATATCGGTGGCACCTTCACCGACATCATCGCCATCCGGCGCGATTCCGCGGAAGCGCGAATTGCGAAGGTGCCGTCGCGCCCCGACGCTCCGGTGCAGGCGATGCTGGAGGCGATCGAGGCGGTGGGCCTGCGCAAGAGCGAGGTCAAGCGCTTCGTCCACGGCACCACGCGCGTGACCAACGCGATCGTGGAGAACCGGCTGCCGAAGGTGGCGCTGGTCGCGACCGAAGGCTTTGCCGACGTGCTCGAGATCGCCCGCTATCGCCGGCGCGATCTCTATCGGCTCGACATTCCGCCGAAATCGCCGCCTTTGGTGCCGCCTGAACGATGCTTTGGGCTCGCCGAGCGCCTCGATCATGAGGGCCGGGTGCTGAAGGCGCTCGAGCAAGCCGAGATCGAACGCCTGGTGGCCTGGCTGAAAGGGACCGGCGTTCAGAGCGTCGCGGTCGCGCTCCTTCACGCTTATGCCAATCCAGTGCACGAAAAGATGCTGGGCGAGCGGCTCAGGGACGTCGTCGCCCATGTCTCGCTCTCGCACGAGGTCAATCCCGAGGCGCGCGAATATGAGCGGACCTCGGCGACCGTGTTCAACGCGGCCGCGATGCCGATCGCGGTGGAATATCTCAGCGAACTGGAGCAGCGGCTGCCGATCGGGCCGGGCCTGCAGGTGTTTCACTCCGCCGGCGCCATGGTCCCGATTTCGGCGGTGAAGCGGCGTCCGCTGGTGATGGCGATGTCGGGCCCGGCGGCGGGCGTCTCGGCTTCGGTCAGCATCGCGCGCCAGCTCGGCTGCTCGCGCATGCTGACCTTCGACATGGGCGGCACCACGACGGACGTGTGCCTGATCGTCGATGGGCAGGCCGAGATGACCGACGGCCGCATGCTCGGGGACAAGCCGCTGCGCCAGCCGATGCTCGCGGTGCATTCGATCGGCGCGGGCGGCGGATCGATCGTGCGCAACGGCCCCGGCGGCCTGACGGTCGGGCCGGAGAGCGCCGGCTCCGAGCCGGGCCCGGCCTGCTATGGCCGTGGCGGCATGGAGCCCACCATCACCGATGCCAATGCCGTGCTCGGCTATCTCAATCCCGAGACCAAGCTGGGCGATCGCATCGGGATCGACATCGAGAGCGCCAAGCGCGTCATCGAGCCGATTGCCCGCGCGCTCGGCTTGAACCTCACTGAGACGGCACTCGGCATCATCAAAGTCGCGAATGCGACCATGGCCCGCGCGCTCCGCCGTGTCACGGTCGAGCGCGGCATCGACGGCCGCGATTGCACGCTGCTGGCCTTCGGCGGCGGCGGCCCGATGCATGCCGCGGGCCTCGCCGATCTCTACGGCATTGCGGAGGTGGTCGTGCCGAGCGCCTCGAGTGCGTTCTCGGCGCTGGGCTGCCTTACCGCCGATTTCAGCTTCCTGCAGCAGCAGACCCTTCGCGCTGCCCTCGACGGCATCGATCTCGCGCGCGTCTCGGAACGGATCGGAACATTGATTGACGATGCCTCCGCGCCGCTGATCGCCAATGGCGTTGCGAAGACGGAGATCCAGGTCGAGCTGGCGGCCTTGATGCGCTATGCGGCGCAGAACGATGCCATTCCGGTATCCTTCACGCTGCCGCTCGACGTTGCCAGGCTGAAGCGGGATTTCCTGACGCGGCATCATGAGCTGTTCGGCTACGCGACCGGCGAGCCCTGCGTCATCGAATCGGTGCGGGTGCAGGCCCGCCGCCCGTCGACGACCATTGTCAGCCGGCCCGCAACAGCGGCGAGGGCGGTGTCTACGGCTACGCGCATCTGCTCGTTCGGCGGCTTCCACGACATCGCGACCGCAATCATCGACCGCGCCTCGCTCGCCGAGACCGTCAATGGTCCCGCCATCATCGAAGACGCCTGGTCGACAGTGGTGGTGCCGCCGGGCTGGCAGGCAAAGCCCGATACATCAGGCAATTTGTTCCTGACGCGGGGGGCGGCATGAAGCTCGATCCGTTCGTCGTCGAGGTCATCAGGCACGGGCTCTCCGCCGCGGCAGAAGAGATGAGCCTCGTCATGACGCGCTCGGCGCGCTCGCCGCTCTTGCGCGAGGCCGGGGATCTCTCGTCGGCGATCACCGACGGCCACGGCGGCCTGGTCGGGCAGGGCCGCGACATTCCGATCCATCTCGGTGCGATGGCCTACACCATCCCCGAACTCTTGAAGGTGATGCCGCGCAATGGCCTGAACGACGGCGACGTCGTGATCTACAATATCGGCGCGCTCGGCGGCAATCATCTCAACGACGTCAAGGTCGTGCGGCCCGTCTTCTTCGACGGCGAGATCGTGGCCTTTGCAGTCAGCCTCGCGCATTGGCCCGACATCGGCGGCACCTGGCCCGGCAGCTATTTCGCCAAGGCGGTCGACACCTTCCAGGAGGCGATGCGGATTCCGCCGGTGCTGATCGCAACCTCGGCCGGCCTCAACACGCCGATCGTGCAGCTGCTCAAGGCCAACGTTCGCGACGCCGAATCCTGCGAGGGCGATCTCCTCGCCCAGATCGCGGCGACCAAGGCCGGCGAGAAGCGCATCGTCGAGCTCTGCCGCGAGCACGGCAAGGCGGTCTTCATGGCGGCGCAGTCGCGCCTGCACGATCTCTCCGAAATCGAGATGCGCGAGGCGCTGCGCGACCTGCCGGATGGCGTCTACGAGGGCGAGGATTATCTCGACGACGGCAGCGCAAACAACGCGCCGGCGCGCATCCATGTGAAGATCACCATCCGCGGGGATGAAGCGACCTTCGACCTCTCCGGAAGCTGCGATCGCGTCTCCAATTTCTGCAACACGACGCCGTTCATGGCGCGCTCGGCGGTCGCCTATGCCGCGCGCATCATGAGCGGACGCGACATGCAGCAGAATGCCGGCGCGCTGCGGCCTCTGACCATCATCACGCGCCCGGGCTCGATCCTCGAGCCCGGCTGGACCGCCTCCGTTGCCGCCGGCAATCACGAGACCTCCATGCGCATCGTCGATGCGATTTTCCGCGCCATGCAGGACACCATTCCCGAGCGCCTGTCGGCGGGCGGGGCGACCACCGCGGGCGTGCTGTTCTTCGCCGAGCCGCGGCCGAACGGCTCCTGGAAGATGCTCTACGAGGTCCATGGCGGCGGCGAAGGCGCACGGCACGATCGCGCCGGCACGGCCGCAACCCGCGTCCACCTGTCCAACACCTCGAACACGCCGGTCGAGGTGATCGAGGCGAACTACGCGATCCGGCTCGAGCAGCAGGCCATTCGCCGGAATTCCGGCGGTGCGGGCGTGCATCGCGGCGGTGACGGCTCGGTCCGCACCTACCGCATCCTGGCGCCATCGATGCACCTGACCACCTGCATCGAGCGCATGGTGATGGCGCCCTGGGGCATGCAGGGCGGCGAATCCGGCAAGGCCTGCCGCATCTCGCTGGTGCGGCAGGGCGCGAACGTCGCCATCGACGGCAAGTCGAACCTCGTCTTGCAGCAAGGCGATCTCGTCACGATCGAGATGTGCGGTGGCGGCGGCTACGGCGCCGCGACAGCGAAGTGAGGCCGTGGCGATGAGCAGATTGTTGCGAACCGGGCTGAATGCGGGCGAGGCCGCGCCGATGGCCGTGGTCGGCGGCGAGGGCGTCTACTTTCACCTTGCGGACGGCCGCAAGCTGATCGATGGCAGCAACACCGGCGGCGGTCTCGGCCATCGCCATCCCGCAATGGTGGAGGCGATCCGCCGCGCCGCCGATACGCCCGTCGTCAACGAAGGCTGGACCTGGGTCGGCCGCGAGCAGGCCGCCGACGATCTGATGGCCATCGCCTTCAAGGGCGAAGAAGATTGGATCGGCGCGGTGCGCTTCTGCATCAGCGGCAGCGAGGCCAACGACATGGCATTGTCGCTTTGCCAGGCGCTGACGCAGCGTTCGGCGCTGGCAACGCGCGAGCGCGCCTATCACGGCATCACCGGCCTGTCGCGCAGCATGACGGTGCAGCCGCAATGGCACGGCGGCCTTGCGGTGCACTCGGGCGGCTCGAAGCTGCCGGCGCCGATGGCACCGGTACGGATTCTGCCGGCGCCGGATGGCGCGATCTATGGCGCGCCGGCCAACAATACGCCGCCGATCGAATATCTGGCGGATGCCCCGCGCCTGCTCTCGGACACGGCGGCGACGATCATCGACTACACGCAGGGCGGCATCTATTACGACGGCGCCTATCAGGACCAGGTGGCGCGCTATGCGCGGCAGGCCGGCTCGTACTGGATCGCGGACGAGGTCGTCACCGGCGCAGGCCGCGCAGGGCGCTGGTTCGCGTTCCAGGGCGCGCAGAGCCGCCCGGATATCGTCACACTCGGCAAATCGCTGGGTGGCGGGGCGGCGGCGGTTGCTGCTGTGGTAGTGTCCAAGGAGATCGTCGAGCGGCTCAAGGGCACGAGCTGGCAGAATTACGGCACGCTGCGCGGCCATCCCATCAGCATGGCTGCCGTGAGCGCGTATCTGACGGTCGTCAGTGAGGACAAGATTCTGGACCACGTGCAAAGTCTGGAGAAGCTGTTCGCCCGCCGCTTGCTCGCGATCGCGCAAAAGCATCCGAGCGTGCAGCGCGTGGCCGGGCAGGGGCTGCACTGGACCGTGGAGCTGCATGGCCCGGACTGGCGCACCTGGCACGCCGACACCACGGAGGTGCCGATCGCCTCGCGCGTCGCAGAGCGCGCGCTGGAGGCCGGCGCGGTGATCGGCACCAGCGGCGAGCAGACCTCGCTGTTCCTGGCACCGCCACTGGTGATTTCCGAGCGGGAGGCCGACCTGCTTCTGGACGCGCTCGAACACGGCCTCGATGTCGCCGACGAGGAGCACGGGTGAGCCACACAACGTCCCTGACGTCGCCGGCCTGGCCGGCGGACGAGCCCTGGCATCTCGCGATTCCGGAGGGGACGCTCTACGACGCGCTGGCGCGTGCTGCATGTGAACGGCCAACGCATCCGGCGACGGTGTTCTATGGCGCTAGCCTGAGCTACGCCGAGCTGCGCGACCGGGTCGATGCCATGGCCGGCTTCCTGCAAAGCGTTTGCGGCATCAAGCGCGGCGACCGCGTCATGATCGCGCTGCAGAATTCGCCGCAATATATCGTCGCCTATTACGCGGTGATGCGGGCGGACGCCGTGATCGTGCCGGTCAATCCCATGAACAAGACCACCGAGATCGGGTACCTCGCCGCGGATAGCGGCGCCAGAGTCGCGATCATCGGCAGCGAGCTGAGCGACGTGTTTGTGCCGCTGGTCGGCGAGGCCATCACACATGCAATCGTCGCGCAGTATCGCGACGAGGTTCCAACCGCGACGCCCCACACGCTGCCGCTGTGCGTGACCGACGCGCCGTCGGAGCTGCCGTCATCGCCCGGCTGGCATTCCTGGTCATCGGCAGTCGCACGCGACTTTCGGCCCGGCGCAATGACTGTTGGTCCAGGCGATCTCATGATCCTGCCCTACACGTCCGGCACGACGGGCAAGCCGAAGGCGTGCATGCATAGCCATCGCAGCGCGCTGTTCACCGCCGTCTTGCAGGCGCGCTGGTACGGGCTCGATGGCAGCGACGTGATGACCGGCTTCATGCCGCTGTTTCATGTCGCGGGCATGCAGGGCTCGATGAATGCCGCCATCGTCGCCGGCGCCACGCTGCTGCTGATGGCGCGCTGGGACAAGGATCTGCTGCCGGATTTGTTCGAGACCTATGGCGTCACGTTCTGGAATGCCGCGCCGACCATGATCGTGGATGTGCTCGCCAGCGCCAGCTTCCGCGACAAATGCTTTGCGAAGCTCAAGGTGCTGACCGGCGGCGGTGCGGCGATGCCGACCGCGGTCGCCGAGCGGCTGAAGGGCAGGTTTGGCCTTGATTTCGTCGAGGGTTACGGCATGACCGAGACGATGTCTCCGACGCACCTCAATCCGATGGCCGCACCAAAGCGGCAATGCCTCGGCATCGCCGTGCATGAGACCGACGCCAGGGTCGTCGATCCCGAGAGCCTGATCGAGCTCGACGACAACGTGGTCGGCGAGATCATCGTGCACGGGCCGCAGGTGCTGCAGGGTTACTGGAACAGGCCGGAGGCGGATACTGAGGCCTTCATCGAACGCGACGGCAAGCGGTTCCTGCGCACGGGCGATCTCGGCTACCGCGATGCCGAAGGCTATTTCTTCGCCGTCGACCGCCTGAAGCGGATGATCAATGTCAGCGGCTTCAAGGTGTGGCCAGCCGAGGTCGAGGCGGCGATGTACCAGAACCGCGCCATCCGGGAATGCTGCATTATTTCAGCGCCGGACGGCTATCGCGGTGAGACCGTCAAGGCCCTGGTGGTGCTCGATGACGCCGCGCGCGCGACGACGTCGGAGGGCGACATCGTCGGCTGGGCGCGCAGCGCGATGGCGAGCTACAAGGCGCCGCGCGCCGTCGTCTTCGTCGAGTCCCTGCCGCGCACCGCCAGCAACAAGATCAACTGGCGGCTGTTGCAGGATGCCGAATGGGGGCGGACGGCATGAAAGCTGCTTGGCTGGAATATCGGCACGGAGCCGCGCTATGCTCGGCGCGGCGGAAGAACCTACAAGCCGACGCTTCCCCCCAGATATCACCAGGAATTCGCTGATGCGCATCGTCAACGTCGCCGCCGCCCAGATGGGCCCGATCCAGAAAGCCGACAGCCGCGAGGCCGTGGTCAAGCGCATGATCGCGCTGATGGACGAGGCGAAAGCGAAGGGCGCCGACCTGATTGTCTATCCCGAGCTGGCGCTGACGACGTTCTTCCCGCGCTGGTACGTCGAGGACCGCTCCGAGTTCGACATCTGGTTCGAGCGCGAAATGCCGAACGCGGCAACCAAGCCGCTATTCGAGCGCGCGGCGCAGCAGGGAATGGCGATGAATTTCGGCTATGCGGAGCTGACGCCGGACGGTCATCATTTCAACACCGCGATCCTGACCGACAAGTCCGGCAGGATCGTCGGCAAGTATCGCAAGGTGCATCTGCCGGGCCATGTGGACTACGACAGCAAGCGCTCGCATCAGCATCTGGAGAAGCGCTATTTCGAGCCGGGCGATCTCGGCTTCAAGGTCTGGCGCGAGCTCGGCGGCATCATCGGCATGGCGATCTGCAACGATCGCCGCTGGCCCGAGACCTATCGCGTCATGGGCCTGCAGGGCGTCGAGATGGTGCTGATCGGCTACAACACGCCGTCGGTGAATGCCGAGAAGAGCGAGGAGGGCGTCGAGAAGCGCCTCTTCCACAACCGTCTCTCGGTCCAGGCCGGCGCCTATCAGAACGCGACCTGGGTGGTCGCGGTGGCCAAGGCCGGCAATGAGGACGGTCATCCCTTGTTCGGCGGCAGCCTGATCGTCGATCCCAACGGCGAGATCGTCGCCGAGGCCAAGACGGATGACGACGAGGTTCTGGTCCATGCCTGCGACCTCGATGCCACCACCTTCGGCAAGACCACGATCTTCGATTTCGCCCGGCATCGCCGCATCGAGCATTACGGCCTGATCACCAGCCAGACCGGCGCGGTGCCGCCGCCGGAGAAGTGACGCCGATGGCTGACAAAGGCATCTCCTTGCGTGAGCTCGATCCGCGCGATCGCTACAAGCTGCTCTGCGGCGTGGTGGTGCCGCGGCCGATCGCGCTGGTGACGACGCTCGACGAGAACGGGGCGGTCAATGCCGCGCCGTTCAGCTTCTTCAACGTGTTCTCCGAAAGTCCGGCGCTGATCGTGCTCGGGCTTCAGCACAAGCACGATCACTCGCCGAAGGACACCACCCGCAACATCCATCGCGACGGCGAGTTCGTGGTGCACATGGTGGACGAGGCGCTGTCAGTCGCGATGAACGACTGCGCGATCGATTTCCCCTCCGGCGACAGCGAGGTCGCCGCGACGGGCCTGGCGACGCTTCCCTCGGTCGATGTGAAGGTGCCGCGCCTCGCCGCGGCGCCCTTCGCGCTGGAATGCCGGCGCCATGTCGTGCTGACCTTCTCCCCCGATCGCGAGCTCCTGGTCGGCGAAGTCTTGCGGATTCACGCCCGCGAGGGTCTGGTCGATACCGCCAACATGTACGTCGATCTCGGTGCCTATCGGCCGATCGGCCGCATGTTCGGCAATCTCTACACCACGCAGCGGGACACGTTTGCCCTTGTCCGCGAGAGCCATGCGCAATGGCTCGCGCGCCAGGAAACCAAAGAGCTGAAGGACGCCTAGTGAGCCGAGAACCGCACCGTACCCAGCGCCATGGTGACGGCCGCCTGTGTCGGGTCGATCACGGGAATCCGCAGCGCGTCTTCCAACGCACGGCGGTGGCGCGCCATGCCGGCGCAGCCCATCACGATGGCACGGGCACCGTCCTCGTCGCGCAGCGTGCGGCCGACCTCGATCATCCTGGCGAGCGTGCCTTCGCCCGAAGCGGTTTCGGCGACGCTCATGTTCAGCGGCCGCTCGCCGGAAAAGCGGTCGGTCAGGCCCATCTGCCTGAGATAGCGCATGTGCCGCGGGATCGAGCGCTGCGCGATCGCGATGACGCCGAAGGTCTCCGCGCGGGAAAGCGCCGTCAGCACGCCGCACTCGGCAATGCCGAACACCGGCCGGTCCGTGCCTTCACGGCAGACCTGGAGCCCGGGATCGCTGTAGCAGGCGATGACGAAGGCGGCCGAGCTGTTGTCGCTTTCGACCAGCTTTCGCAATGGGATCGCAACGCTATCGGCGTCCGCCTGGCTTTCAATGCCGAACGGACCCTCGGCCAGCGTCTGGCAGACCACTTCGGGCCCGCCCTCGAAATCGAGCGGCTTCAGCGCATCCTCCAGCCCCTGCGTGACCTTGTGGTTGGAGTTCGGGTTGATGACGAGAATGCGCGGCCGGGACATGATGGTCTTCCTGCGAAATTAAGAGAACGTGCCTTAAGCCTATCACGGAGTGCCTCATGACTGAACCCGCTTACGACCTGATCATCCGCGGCGGCCGCGTCGCCACCACGACCGACGTCTTCGAGGCCGACGTCGCCATATCAGGCGAGACCATCGCGGCCATCGGCCGCGGGCTTCCGCCCGGGAAGCGCGAGATCGATGCGCGCGGCAAGCTGGTGCTGCCCGGCGGGGTCGACAGCCACGCCCATATCGAGCAATTGTCCGCCGCCGGCATCATGAACGCCGATACGTTCGAGAGCGCGACCGTCTCTGCCGCCTTCGGCGGCACCACCACGGTGATTCCGTTCGCGGCCCAACATGTCGGCATGAAGCTGCCGAAGGTGGTGGAGGACTATCACGCGCTTGCAAAGAAGGGTGCCGTGATCGACTACGCCTTTCACATGATCATTGCGGACGCGACCAGGGAGACGGTCGAAGAGCACATCCCGGCGTTGGTGAAGCAGGGCCATGCCTCGATCAAGATCTTCATGACCTACGACCGCCTCAAGGTCGACGACGAGCCGCTGCTCGACATCCTGCTCGCTGCGCGCCAGTCCGGTGCGATGCTGTGTGCCCATGCCGAAAACCACGGCATCATCGCCTGGATGGTGAAGCGGCTGCTGTCGCGGGGCTACACGATGCCGAAATACCATGCCGTCAGCCACGCCCGGGTCTCTGAGGCGGAAGCCTTCACCCGGCTGATCGGCATGGCCGCACTGATCGACCAGCCGATCATGATCTTCCATGTCTCGACGGTCGAGGGCGCCAAGGTGATCCGCGACTCGCGCGGGCAGGGGCTCAAGGTCTTCGCCGAGACCTGCCCGCAATACCTGTTCCTCACCGCCAACGATCTCGACAAGCCCGGCGCCGAGGGCGCGAAATGGATGTGCAGCCCGCCGCCGCGCACGCATGCCGACCAGGAGGCGCTGTGGCAGGCGCTCTCGCTCGGCGATCTCCAGACCATCTCGTCGGATCACGCGCCGTATCGCTACGACGAGACCGGCAAGCTGCGCGCCGGCCCCAATCCGAATTTCAAGCAGGTTGCCAACGGCCTGCCGGGCCTTGAGCTGCGGCTGCCGCTCTTGTTCGATGCGATGGTGTCGAAGGGACGGCTCGGCCTGGAAAAATTCGTCGAGCTGACCGCGACGGCGCCGGCAAAGATCTACAACCTGCATCCGCGCAAGGGCTCGATCGCCGTCGGTGCCGACGCCGATATCGCGATCTGGGATCCCGATCGCGAGGTCACCATTGCCGACGAGATGATGCACGATCTCACCGGCTACACGCCGTTTGCGGGCCGCAAGCTGAAGGGCTGGCCGGTGACGACGCTCTCGCGCGGCCGCGTCATCATCGAGGGCGACAAGTGCCTAGCGAGCGCCGGCAGCGGAAAATTCCTGGCCCGCAGCGGCGGCGAGGCGGCCAGGCCCACCGGCCGGCTGGTTGCCGACATGGATCCGGAGCGGAATTTCGGAGCCAAGCTGCTGTGACGGTGGATCGCGCGCGATGAAGATTGTTGTCTTCGGCGGCACCGGCTTTGTCGGCCTCAATCTCGCCGAGGTGCTGCTCGCGCGCGGGCATGAGGTGACGCTGTATGATCGTGCGGCGTTGCCGCCACTCGCACAGCGATCTCTTGCCGATTACGGCGCACGACTTAAAGCCGTGCAGGGCGATATCACCGATGTAGACACCATCGATGCCCTTGTCGCAAAGGGCTGCGATGCGATCGTGCTCGGCGCTGCAGTCACCGCCGGCGACGAGCTCGAACGGGCATCGCCCGCGCGCGTTCTCGAGATCAACGTCATGGCCCAGATCCCGATCCTCCAAACCGCGATCCGCCATGGCGTTCGCCGCGTCGTCAATCTGTCGTCGGCGTCGGCCTACGGCGCCGCGGGTGCGCGGGTCCACATTCTGGACGAGGAAACGCCCTGCGATCCCGTCTCGTTCTACGCCATCAGCAAGTTCACCTCGGAACGGTCGGTGGCACGGTACGCCGAACTTTTCGGCGGTGACTTCCTGAGTGTGCGATTGACTGCGGTCTTCGGGCCGTGGGAGCGCCCCGGCTCAGTGCGCGATACGCCGAGCCTCCAATATCAGATATTGGCCGCATTCGCTCGCGGCGAGCCGGCCATCATGCCGGAGCCTGGTATCCGAGACTGGACTTACGCGGCGGACGCTGCCGAAGCTGTCGCGATTCTGGTCGAAGCCGAGCGCCCTCGCCACCGGCTGTACAACATTTCGAACGGAGGGGCGTGGCCCGCATTGCAATGGGGCGAGGCGTTCGCAGCGTTGCATCCCGGCCTGGAGTGCCGGCTCGCCGCGCCCGGAGAGAGGACGGCCATCAAGCTGCACGGGCCCCATCGCGCGCCGCTCTCGGTCGCGAGGATGGCCGACGAATTCGGCTGGCGCGCGCGGTTCGGCTGCGCGGAGTCCGCAGCCGCGATGAGCGCCTGGTGGAAGCAGCACAAGGAGTGGATCTGAGATGCGGCTGCAGGGGCGTACCGCCATCATTACCGGCGCGGGCTCGGGCATCGGCCGCGCCAGCGCAAAACTGTTCGCGCAGGAGGGCGCGCGCCTTGCCCTGGTCGATCGTGATGCCGCTGGCCTCGAGGACACGCTGAGGCTGGTGAGCGAGGCAACGACGCATGTCGGCGACGTCGGCGATGCCGCATTCGCCGAGACGGTCGTCGGCGATGTCGTGGCCCGGCACGGCCGGCTCGACATCCTCATGACGGCAGCCGGTTTCTCATGTGGTGGCACGGTGCTGACGACGAGCTTGGACGACTGGGATGCAGTGTTCCGCGCCAATGTCGGCGGCACCTGGTTGTGGGCGCGGGCCGCAGTGCCGCAGATGCAGCGGCAGAGCAGCGGCTCGATCATCACGCTGGCCTCGCAGCTCGCCATCGCCGGCGGCAAGGGCAACAGCGCCTATATCGCCGCCAAGGGCGCGATCATCAGCCTGACGCGGACCATGGCGGTAGACTTCGCCACCGATGGTATCCGTGTCAACGCGATCGCGCCCGGCGCGATCGACACGCCGATGCTTCGCCGCAGCTTTGCCCGTCACGCCAATGCCGAGGAAGTGCGCGAAGCCTCGCGCAACCGCCACGCCATGAAGCGGTTCGGCGTGCCTGAGGAGATCGCGCAGACCGCGCTGCATCTCGCCAGCGACGCCTCGTCGTTCACGACCGGCACCGTGATGGTGGTCGACGGAGGCTGGCTCGCGGCATGAGTGAGGCGCTCACCCAGCTCGAAGCCGATATTCGCGCCGATCTCGCGATGATCGCGCATCCCGGCGCCGCCTGGCTGGAACCCAAACCGGGACCCGACGGCAAGTCGGCGCTGGATGTCCTCATCATTGGCGCGGGTCAGTCCGGCATTGCCATCGGCTTCGGCCTGCTTCGCTCGCGCGTCAGCAACATCCTGCTGATCGACAAGGCCGAGGAGGGGAAGGAAGGCCCGTGGCTCACCTACGCCCGGATGCCGACATTGCGCAGCCCGAAGGACTACACCGGGCCCGATCTCGATATTCCCAGCCTGACCTACCAATCCTGGCACGAGGCCCGCTTCGGCAAGGCGAGCTGGCAGGAGCTCGGCCTGATCGCGCGCGAACATTGGGCGGAGTACCTGCTCTGGCTGCGGCGCACGATCGGCTTGCCAGTCCGCAATGCTTGTGAGCTGCTGGAGGTCGCGCCGGCGGCTGACGGCCTGCTCGCCGCCCGCGTGAAACGGGCAGGAGAGGTCGAAACGCTCTATGCCCGCAAGATCGTGCTGGCGACAGGGCAGGAGGGCATGGGCGGATGGATCATCCCTGAGCCGCTCCGCGATCTGCCGGCAAGCTCGGTCGCGACAGTCGCCGACCACATCGATTTCGAAGGCCTGCGCGGCAAGCGCGTGGCCGTGATCGGTGCCGGCGCTTCCGCCTTCGACAATGCGGCGACCGCGCTGGAGGCGGGCGCCGCCGAGGTGCATCTGCTGTGCCGCCGCGCGCAGATTCAGGTGATCCAGCCCTATCGCTGGCTGACGTTTCGCGGGTTCCTGCGTCATCTCAGCGATCTCGACGATGCCTGGCGCTGGCGCTTCATGCGCAAGATCCTCGAGATGCGCGAGGGATTTCCGCAACCGACCTATGACCGCTGCGCGCGTCACGCCAACTTCACACTGCACGAAGGCGCGCCGGTCGAAGCCGTGCGCAAGACCGATAGTGGCATTGAACTCCAGACGCCACGCGGCGCCATCATCGCCGATTTCATCATCTGCGGCACCGGCATCGACATGGATTTTGCCGGCCGCGGCGAGCTCGCCAAATGTGCCGACAACATCGCCACCTGGGCCGACCGCTACCAACCGTCGGAAGACGAACGCAACGATCGGCTCGGCCGCTTTCCCTATCTCGCCGACGACTATTCCTTCACCGAGCGCATGCCGGGCACGACGCCGTGGATCTCCGATATCCATCTCTTCGCGATCGCCTCCACCATGAGCTTCGGTCCGTCTGGGTCGTCGATCAACGCGATGACGACCGCCGTTCCAAAGCTCGTTCACGGCCTCACGCGCGGCCTGTTCCGTGCCGACATCGAACGGCACTGGGCTTCGCTCAGCGCCTATGACGTGCCGCAGGCCGTGGTTACGCGGCCGGCGCGAGAGATCGGGGAATCGCTGTGATCATCCATGCGCCGCCGCGACGATGCGTCCTCAAAAACGCCCGATGAGACTGGCGCGCAACTTGCTTCTTTCTGAACCTGCCTTGCTGGCATTCTCGTTCGAAATTCAGGGAAAAACCAATGCGTTTTGTGTCTTTCAGGCTGGCGACCTCAGTTCTCGCTACCACTGCGCTGGTGCTCATCGCCACCGCGCCGTCGCAAGCGCAAACGAGGGCAGAGACCTTGCGCTACGTCACCGGCGCATCCGTCAACACGCTCGATCCCAACATTCCCGGCTCGACCCGCGAATCCTTCGCGCTGAGCATGAGCACCTATGACCGGCTGGTGGCATTCGGCCGCAAGCAGCTCAACGGCAAATGGGTGTTCGACCTCGACACGATCACCGGCGAGCTCGCCGAATCCTACGACGTCAGTCCCGACGGCCTGAAGATCACTTTCCGCCTGCGCAAGGATGCAAAATTCCAGGACGGCTCGCCCGTCACGGCCGAGGACGTGAAGTGGTCGCTCGACCGCTGCGTCACCGCGCCGATCCTCGGCAAGGCGCAGCTGCTGACGGGCTCGCTGACGTCGGCCGATCAGTTCAAGGTGATCGATCCCCTCACCATCGAGGTGACGCTGCCAAAACCCGACAAGCTTGCGCTGCCCAATCTTGCCACCGTCTATCCGATGATCATCAACTCGAAAGTGGCGAAAGAGCACGCGACGGCTGACGATCCCTGGGCCACGGCCTGGCTGAAGGAGCACACCGCCGGCAGTGGCGCCTATGCGGTCGAGAGCTTCAAGCCGGGCGAGCAGGTGATCGTCAAGCGCAACGAGGCCTGGAACCGCGGATCGCCGGGCAAGCCGGCCTTCTTCAAGCGCGTCATCATACAATCCGTGCCGGAGCCGGCGACGCGCGCCAACCTCGTCGAGCGCGGCGATGCCGATCTCGTGCTCGACCTGCAGGCGAGCGACGTGCAGTCGCTGGAGGCCAAGGGCAAGCTCAAGGTGGTCTCGACGCCGCAATACAACGCGGTCACTTACGTCTCGATGAACAACCAGATCCCGCCCTTCGACAACGTCAATGTCCGCCGCGCCATCGCTTACGCGCTGCCCTATGAGGACATGTTCAAGGCGGCTCTGTTCGGCCGCGGGGCGCCGCTGTTCGGTGCGACCTGGGCGGACGGCAAGCCGGCGAACGGCATCTATCCGTTCCAGCAGCCGCTGAAGCTCGATCTCGACAAGGCCAGGGAATACCTCAAGGCCGCTGGTCTTCCCGAAGGCTTCTCGACCACCTTCAGCTTCAATGTCGGCCAGGCCGCGACCGCCGAGCCGATGGCCGCCCTCGTCAAGGAATCGCTTGGCAAGATCGGCATCAAGGTCGACATCCAGAAGCTGCCGGACGCGCAGATGTCGACGCAGATCAACGAGAAGAAGCTGCCGTTCTTCACCGAAGGTATCGTCGCCTGGCTGCCGTCGACCGACTATTTCTACCGCAACTTCTACACCGGCAGTCAGCGCTGGAATTACAGCTCGATCAACAACCCGGACCTTGCCGCGATTGCGCAGGAGGCGCGCTTCGAGCCTGACAAGGCCAAGTACGAGGAAGCTGGCCGCAAGCTCAACGCGATGCATTTCGACCTGATGCCGCAGATCATGCTGTGGCAGCCCAATCAGGACGCGGTGATGGCGCCGTCGATCGAAGGCTACACTTACGAGTTCCATCGCCAGGTGGATTATCGCGATGTCAGCCGCAAGTGACATCCGCGGCCAGCAGGGACGCTGAATAGTGACGACCGGTCTTGGTGCAACGGTAGTGCGGGCGGGCAGGCGGCTCTTGTCGTCGCTGCCGGCGCTATTCGGTGTGCTGGTCTTCACCTTCCTGTTGATGCGCGTCCTGCCCGGCGACCCTGCGGTGTTCTTCGCTTCGGGGCCCAACGCCGGCAAGGAGGAGATCGAGCAGATCCGCAAGCAGATGGGGCTCGACAAATCGGTGCCGGAGCAGCTCGTGTTCTACCTCTCCGACATCGGCCACGGCAATCTCGGCCGCTCCATGATGACGGGGCAGCCGGTGCTGAAGGACCTGCGCGAGCGGCTGCCGGCCTCGCTGGAGCTCACCTTCACCGCGCTGCTGATCGCGCTGATCGCGGCGGTGCCGCTCGGCGTCGTTGCGGCGCTGCGGCCGGGATCGATCATCGATCACGGCGTGCGGCTGTTCTGTGCACTCGGCGTCTGCGTGCCGACCTTCGTCTCGGGCCTGCTCCTGATCTACGTCTTCTACTATCTGCTCGGGCTTGCGCCTGATCCCACCGGGCGGATCGACGTCTTCACCTCGCTGCCGCCGCAGCGCACCGGCTTTCTCTGCATCGATTTCCTGCTCGCCGGCGACTTTGAGGGCTGGTGGGCGGCCTGCAGGCAGTTGATCCTGCCGGCGGTGAGCATGGCGCTGTTCGTGATCGCGCCGCTGGCGCGGATCACGCGCGCCTCGATGCTGGTCTCGCTCGGCAGCGAATTCGTGCGCACTGCGCGCTCGGTCGGATTGTCCTGGCGCAAGGTCGTCGTCACCTATGCGCTCCGCAACGCCATCCTGCCCGTCATCACCATCGCCGGCATCGTGTTCTCGACCATGCTGGGCGCCAATGTGCTGGTGGAGAAAGTGTTCTCCTGGCCGGGCGTGGCCTCCTATGCGCTCGATGCTTTGCTGTCGTCCGACTATGCGCCGGTGCAAGGCTTCGTGCTGCTGATGGCCAGTCTGTTCGTGCTGGTCAATCTCGTCGTGGACATCTGCTACGGCATCGCCGATCCCAGGGTGTCGATCGAATGACCAGCGCCACACTTCGCCATTCGGTCTGGATCTTGCGCGCCAATCCGCTCACGGCGGTGGCCGCGGCCGGCGTGACGCTGTTCGTCCTGGTCGCGATCTTCGGGCCGTGGATCGTGCCCTACGATCCGGTGGTCTCTAACGTCTCGGAGGCCCTGCTACCACCGAGCGCGGCGCATATTGCCGGCACCGACCAGCTCGGGCGCGACGTGTTCAGCCGTCTCATCATCGCCGCACGGCTCGACCTTGCCATCGCAGTCTCCGCGGTCGGAATCTCCTTCGTGATCGGGGCCGTCGTCGGCGCGTTCTGCGGCTATGCCGGCGGACGGCTCGACCGCGCCGTCGGCCGCTTCGTCGACGTGATGATGGCCTTTCCGCTGTTCGTGCTGGCAATGGCGATGGTCGCCGCTCTCGGCAACCGGATCGAGAACATCGTGATCGCGACCGCGATCATCAATCTTCCCTTCTACATCCGCTTCGCACGCGCCGAGGTCAACGTCCGCCGCAATGTCGGCTGGGTCGAAGCCGCGCGCGCCTGCGGCGAAAGCCATTTCTCGGTGGTGCTGCGCTTCCTGCTGCCGAACATTCTGCCGGCGATGGCGGTGCAGATCTCGCTCAATCTGGGTTGGGCCATTCTCAATGCCGCCGGCCTGTCCTTCATCGGCCTCGGTGTCAAGCCGCCGACGCCGGAATGGGGCATCATGGTTGCGGAAGGGGCGCGCTTCATCTCGACCGGACGCTGGTGGCTGGTGGCCTTTCCGGGCCTTGCGCTGATGCTGGCGGTGCTGTGCTTCAACCTCCTCGGCGACGGGATGCGGGACATTCTCGATCCCCGGATGCGCACATGAGCGAGGACCTGCTCAGGATCGACGACCTCCAGGTCGCGTTCTCGACGCGGCGGGGCATGGTCGAGGCCGTGCGCGGCGTGACGCTCACCGTCAAGGCCGGCGAGATGCTCGGCCTCGTCGGCGAGAGCGGCTCGGGCAAATCGGTCACCGGCTTTGCGACGACGCGGCTGCTGGATGCCGCTGGCCGCGTCACCGGCGGCAAGATCCTGTTTCGCGGGCAGGACGTCACCAAGCTCCGCGGCGATGATCTGCGACAGCTGCAGGGCGCCGCGATGTCGATGATCTTCCAGAACCCGCGGGCGGCGCTCAACCCGATCCGCGCGATCGGCCTGCAGATCGCGGATGCGATCCTCACCCACAAGCGTATCGCGAAAGAGGCCGCGCGTGCCGAGGCGCTGGAGTTGCTGCGCGCGGTCCAGATCCGCGATCCCGAGGCGCGGATGAACGCCTATCCGCACGAGCTCTCCGGCGGCATGTGCCAGCGCGTCATGATCGCGATCGCGATCTCCTGCAATCCTGCGCTGCTCATCGCGGACGAGCCGACCACCGGCCTCGACGTCACCACGCAGAAGGTGGTGATGGATCTGCTGGCAGACATTGCTGCCGCGCGCGGCATGGCCACGATCCTGATCACGCACGATCTCGGCCTGGCAGCGCGCTATTGCCGCCGCATCGCCGTGATGGAGCGCGGCCGCATCGTCGAGGAGGCGAGCCCCGGCACGCTCTTCGGCGCACCGCAGCACGCCTATACGAGGCGCCTGGTTGCGGCATCGCCGACCGCGACCTCCCGGATCGAAGACCTCGTGACCGAGGAGGAGCGGGAGCGTTACGCGACCGTCATCAGCAAGCCCAGGCAGGAACCCGCACACGGCACACCGCCACTGCTGGAAGTGCGCAAGCTCGCCAAGCGATTCGACCAGGGCTCTGCCGCGGTGGCCGACTTCTCGATGACGCTGGCCGGCGGCGAGAGCGTCGGGCTCGTCGGCGAATCCGGCTCCGGCAAGAGCACGACCTCGCGCATGATCTGCCGCCTGATCGATCCGAGCGAGGGCGACATCGTGTTCGACGGGCAGTCGATCGGGCACGTTGCGGCGCGCGATTTCCACCGTTCGCCCTTGCGCAAAGACATCCAGATGGTCTTTCAGGACCCGAACGAGAGCCTCAACCCGCGCTTCACGGCGTTCGATTGCATTGCCCATCCCTTGATGCGGCTCGACGGCATGCGCGCGGGCGAGGGGCTTCGCAAACGGGTGGAAGAATGCGCCGAGCGGGTGGGACTGCCGCTCGATCTGTTGCCGCGGTTTCCGCATCAGCTCTCCGGCGGTCAGAAAGCCCGCGTCGGCATTGCCCGCGCCATCGCCTGCCGGCCGAGGCTTCTGGTGCTGGACGAGCCGACCGCCGCGCTCGACGTCTCGGTGCAGGCGGTTGTGCTGCAGCTGCTCGATCGCCTCAGGCGCGAGAACGACATTGCGCTGCTGTTCGTCAGCCACGATCTCAACGTCGTGCGCATGCTGTGCGACCGCACCATCGTGCTGCGCAATGGCGGCATCGTGGAGCAGGGCGAGAGCCGGGCGCTGTTCGACAATCCGAAGACTGACTACACGCGCAGATTGGTCGAGGCGATCCCCCACATCGAGACCGGGCCGACGCTGGCGGCCGCTCTGTGAGCCCCGCAGGCCCCGACCGGCCAAATGGCGGTCAGATCCCGCTGGCGAAGCCGCATTTAGTGGCATACCATTTGCTTGCAAATGGGCTCGGTTTCACTTGCCCTTTGCCAATGAACAGCTGGCATCACGGCATTACTTGGAGGACTTCATGGATCGCAGGACGGTATTGAAGGGACTGGCGGGCGCGGGCGGTCTGGCATTGACAGGTGGCCTGTCGGCCCCGGCGATCGCCCAGGGCGCGGCGGCACGCACCCTGCGTTTCGTGCCGCAGGCCAATCTCGCCAATTTCGACCCGATCTGGGGCACGCAATATGTCGTGCGCAATGCGGCTGCGATGGTCTGGGACACGCTCTACGGCATCGACTCCTCATTCCAGCCGCAGCGGCAGATGGTCGAGTCCGAGGAGGTGACGGATGACGGCACGACCTGGACGTTCAAGCTGCGGCCCGGCCTCAAGTTCCACGACGGCGAGCCGGTGCTGAGCAAGGACGTCGTGGCAAGCCTGACGCGCTGGTCGGCGCGCGATCCGATGGGCCTGATGATCAAGGCGCTCCAGCAGGAGCTCACGGCCGTCGACGACCGGACCTTCAAATGGGTGCTGAAGCAGCCCTTCCCGAAATTGCTCTACGCGCTCGGCAAGAACAATTCGCCTTGCAGCTTCATCATGCCGGAGCGCATCGCGCAGACCGATCCGTTCAAGCAGATTTCTGAATATATCGGCTCCGGTCCGCTGAAGTTCGCCAAGAGCGAGTGGGTCCCCGGTGCGAAGGCCGTGTTCGAGAAATTCGCCGACTATTCACCGCGGCAGGAGAAGTCGTCATGGCTGGCCGGTGGCAAGCAGGTGATGGTCGACCGCGTCGAGTGGGTGATCATGCCGGATCCGGCAACCGCGGCGGCCGCGTTGCAGAACGGCGAGATCGACTGGTGGGAGAACCCGATCGCGGATCTCGTTCCAGTTCTGAAGAAGAACAAGAACATCAGCGTCGATATCGGCGATCCCCTCGGCAATATCGGCTCGTTCCGCATGAACTTCCTCTATCCGCCGTTCAACGACGTCAAGGCGCGGCGTGCGGTGCTGATGGCGCTCAGCCAGGAAGACTACATGCGCGCGATCGTCGGCGACGACAATTCGCTTTGGAAGCCGCTGCCCGGCTACTTCACCCCGGATACGCCGCTCTACACCGAAGTCGGCGGCGAGATCCTGAAGGGCAAGCGCGATTTCGACGCCGCCAAGAAGCTGCTCGCCGAGAGTGGCTATTCCGGCCAGCCGGTGACGTGCCTCGTCGCGCAGGACCAGCCGATCACCAAGGCGATGGGCGACGTCACCGCCGACCTTCTCAAGAAGCTCGGCATGAATGTCGACTTCGTCGCGACCGATTGGGGCACGGTCGGCTCCCGCCGCGCGCAGAAGACACCGCCCGGACAGGGCGGCTGGAACATGTTCCACACCTGGCACGCAGGCGCGGATTGCGTCAATCCGGCTCCCTACACCGCCATTCGCGCCAATGGCGACAAGGCCTGGTTCGGCTGGCCGACCAGCCCCGGCACGGAGAAGGAGGTCGCGTCGTGGTTCGAGGCCAAGAACCTCGACGAGGAGAAGGCCGCCATTGGTCGCCTCAACAAGGCGGCGCTCGACGACGTGGTCTACGCGCCCACGGGCTTCTTCCTGAGCTACACCGCCTGGCGCAAGAACGTCTCCGGGGTCGCCAAGGGGCCGCTGCCGTTCTTCTGGGGCGTGTCGAAGTCTGCATGATCGTGCGCTGAGGCCAGATGCTCTCCTACATCCTCCGTCGCATCGTCGCGACCTTGCCAGTCATGGCCATCGTCGCGCTGTTCGTGTTCAGCCTGCTTTACATCGCGCCCGGTGATCCGGCCGTGGTGATCGCGGGCGACCAGGCGAGCCCGGAGGATGTGGAGCGCATCCGCCAGAGCCTCGGCCTCGACCGGCCTTTCCTGATCCAGTTCGGAAGCTGGGTCTGGCGCATCCTGCACGGCGATCTCGGCACCTCGATCTTCACCAACCTGCCGGTCTCGGCGATGATCGCGCAGCGTCTCGGACCGACGCTGTCGCTGATGATCGTCACGCTGCTGCTGACGGTCGTGGTGGCGGTGCCGCTCGGCGTGGTGGCGGCATGGAAGGCCGGCAGCTTGATCGATCGCGTCATCATGGGCTTTGCCGTGTTCGGATTCTCGCTGCCCGTCTTCGTGGTCGGCTACATGCTCGCCTACATCTTCGCGCTGGAGCTGGAATGGCTGCCGGTGCAGGGCTACACGCCGCTCAGCTCCGGCTTCTGGCCCTGGCTCGAAAACCTGATCCTGCCCGCGGTCGCGCTCGGCTGCGTCTATATCGCGCTGGTCGCACGCATCACGCGGGCAGCCATGCTCGAAGTGCTGCAACAGGACTATATCCGCACCGCCAAGGCCAAGGGCCTCGGGCAGGGCGGCATCCTGTTCATCCACGCCCTGAAGAACGCGGCGGTGCCGATCGTCACCGTGATCGGGATCGGCATCGCGCTCCTGATCGGCGGGGCGGTCGTCACCGAGAGCGTGTTTGCGATCCCCGGCCTCGGCCGCCTCACCATCGATGCGATCCTGCGCCGTGACTATCCGGTGATCCAGGGCATCGTCCTGCTGTTCAGCTTCGTCTACGTCCTCGTCAATCTGATGATCGACGTCATCTACACGCTCGTTGACCCGAGGATCCGCTATTGACCGACACCACCGTCAATCCGCAATCGCTTCCGGCCGGCCTCGTCGTCGCGCCGCAACTGCCCGAGATCCTGCGGCCGGTCAGGATACGGCGCGGCTTCGTCGGCCTCCTGCGCGGCCATCCGACGGTGGCGATCGGCGGCGCATTGCTGCTGACGCTCGTGCTGATCGCGGTCTTTGCGCCTTACCTCGGCACGGTCGATCCGACCGCGCTCGCGCCCGCCAAGCGCACCCGCGCGCCGTCGGCCGATTTCTGGTTCGGCACCGACGTGCTCGGCCGCGACATCTATTCGCGCGTGCTGTTCGGCGCGCGGGTCTCGCTCACGGTCGGCCTGTCGGTGGCGATCTTCGCCTCGGCCGTCGGACTTGCCATCGGCATGGTCTCCGGCTTCATCCGCTGGGCCGACGGCATCCTGATGCGGTTCATGGATGGCTTGATGTCGATCCCGCCGATCCTGCTGGCGATCGCGCTGATGGCGCTGACGCGCGGCAGCGTCGGCAACGTCATCCTGGCGATCACCATTGCCGAGATCCCGCGCGTCTCGCGCCTCGTCCGCAGCGTCGTGCTGTCCTTGCGCGAACAGCCCTATGTGGACGCGGCCGTCGCCTGCGGCACGCGCACGCCGATGATCATCCTGCGCCACATCCTGCCCAACACGGTTGCGCCGATGCTGGTCCAGGCGACCTATATCTGCGCCAGCGCCATGATCACGGAGGCGATCCTGTCCTTCATCGGCGCCGGTACGCCGCCGACCATCCCGTCCTGGGGCAACATCATGGCTGAGGGCCGCGCGCTCTGGCAGGTGAAGCCCTACATCGTGTTCTTCCCGGCGGCGTTCCTGTCCGTCACTGTGCTCGCCGTCAATCTGCTCGGCGACGGCCTTCGCGATGCGCTCGACCCGCGCATGGCCAAGAGCCTGTGATGTTGCCTGTGATGGATCGAGGCTGATTGAGATGGCATTGCTCGAAGTCGAGAACCTCCAGACCCATTTCCGCACGCCCGGCGGCATCAACCGCGCGGTCGACGGGGTGTCCTTCCATGTCAACGAGGGCGAGACGCTCGCCATCGTCGGCGAGTCCGGCTGCGGCAAGTCGGTGACGTCGATGTCCTTGATGCGACTGATTCCGGAGCCGCCGGGCCGGATCGCAGGCAGCATCCGCTTCGCGGGCAGGGATCTCCTGAAGCTGTCCGAACGCGAGATGCGCGCGATCCGCGGCAACGACATCTCGATGATCTTTCAGGAACCGATGACGAGCCTCAACCCGGTGCTCACCGTCGGCCGCCAGATCCGCGAGACCTTGATGATCCATCAGGGCCTCGACAAGCAGGCGGCGGAGGCGCTCGCGATCGAGATGCTGACACTGGTCGGCATTCCCGAGCCGAAACGGCGCGTCGGCGAATATCCGCACCAGCTGTCCGGCGGCATGCGCCAGCGCGTGATGATCGCGGTGGCGCTGGCCTGCAATCCGAAGCTTTTGATTGCGGACGAGCCGACCACCGCGCTCGACGTGACGATCCAGGCGCAGATCCTCAAGCTGATGCTGGATCTGAAGCGCCGGGTCGGTGCGGCCATCATCCTGATCACCCACGATCTCGGCGTCGTCGCCGAGATCGCCGAGCGCGTCATGGTGATGTATGCCGGCCGCAAGGTCGAGGAGGCGCCGGTCGCCGAGCTGTTCCGCTCGCCGCGTCATCCGTATACGCAAGGCCTGTTAGGTGCGGTGCCAAAGCTCGGCTCTTCGCTCGCGGGCACTGCGACGCGGCTCGCCGAGATTCCGGGGCAGGTGCCTGATCTGCGCAAGCCGATCACCGGCTGCGTCTTTGCCGGGCGCTGTGCGCTCGCGACCGATCTGTGCCGCCAATATGCGCCGGGGCTGGAAGAGAAGGGCCCCCGCCACATCGCCGCGTGTCATTACGCCGCCAAGGGAGCGATCGCGGCATGAGTGTTCCGCTGCTCCAGGTCAACGACCTCAAGAAGCATTTTCCGATTAACAAGGGCCTCTTCGGGCGACAAACCGAATTCGTCTATGCGGTCGATGGCGTGTCGTTCGAGATCGCGCGCGGCGAGACCTTGTCGCTGGTCGGCGAGTCCGGTTGCGGCAAATCGACGGTCGGCCGCGCCATCCTGCGTCTGTTCGAGATCACCTCGGGCCAGGTCATCCTCGACGGCCAGCGCATCGACGACGCGCATCCGAGCACGATGCGCCAGATGCGCCGCCGCGTGCAGGTCGTGTTCCAGGATCCGTTCTCGAGCCTCAATCCGCGCATGCGCGTGCGCGACATTCTCGCCGAGCCGATCCGCAATTTCGGCCTGGCCAAATCCGCGGAGGATCTCGAGGTCCGTGTCACGTCGCTGATGGACACGGTGCGCCTGCCGCGGGAAGCGCTGAACCGCAGGCCGCACGAATTCTCCGGCGGCCAGCGTCAGCGCATCGGCATTGCGCGGGCGCTCGCGGCCGAGCCCGAGCTGATTGTCTGCGACGAGGCGGTCTCCGCGCTCGACGTTTCAGTCAAGGCGCAGATCGTCAATCTGCTACAGGATCTCCAGCGCGAGTTCGGCCTCGCGCTGCTGTTCATCAGCCACGATCTCGCCATCGTCGAGCACATGACCCACCGCGTCGCGGTGATGTATCTCGGCAAGATCGTCGAGGTGGCGCCGCGGCGCGAGATCTTTGCCGCGCCAAGGCATCCCTATACCAAGGCGCTGCTTTCGGCCGTGCCGCTGCCGGAGCCGGGAGCCCAGCGCAATCCCATCATCCTCAAGGGCGACGTGCCGAGCCCGATCAACCCGCCGAAGGGATGTCGCTTCCACACCCGTTGCCCCTTCGTCTTCGATCGTTGCCGGACCGAGGAGCCGACGCTGCGCGCGACCGGACCCGAGCAGTGGGTGGCCTGTCACCTCGACGAAGTGCCTAGTGCTTCATGAAGTGAGGTTTGATCGCTGCAAGGAGGTGCGCTCCCTCTCCCGCTTGCGGGAGAGGGTTGGGGAGAGGGTGCTTCCGCAATGGGACAATCCCCAAGGGGAGAAAGCCCTCACCCGGCGCGCGGGACGATGCTTCGCATCGCCCGGAACGCGCCGACCTCTCCCGCAAGCGGGAGAGGTGAACGTGCCCGCGGCAATCGACTAACCTAAAGCCATTCCGCTTTGATGCTTGATGAAACCGGGTTTGGGCTGACTGTCGGCTTCTGGAGCTCATCCCTGCCGGCGCAGGAAGCCCGTGATCGTGATTTTTTCCCAGATGCCGGCCGCGGCAAAGGGATCAGCGCGGTTGAAGGTTTCGACCTCGGCGCGGCCGGGAGCCTCGATCAGGAACAGGCTGCCGATCATGGTCTGGCCATCGTCGGAGACGAGCGGTCCCGACATCACGATCTTGACGCCGAAGCGCGAGGTATCGCTGAGGAAAGCCTTGTGGGCATCGTAATTGGCGAGCCGGGTCGGCAACGCGCCGGCGCGGTCGAGGGCGTGAATGGCGAACAGCATGCTGTCTCCGCTTCTTGCTTCGGTTCTTGCTTGGCTTCTTGGGACGGCCGCGAGCTGCGGCCGTCCGGGCTTGGGGTGATAGGGTGGTCTACTTCGCGCTGAGCTTGCCGGCCTCCTCGAAGGTCGGACAGGTCCGCTGCTCCAGCGGTACGTCGAACGGCCCGTAATTGTCCTTGGTGATCACGGTCGGCTTCAGCACGATCTCGCTGATGACCGGCTGGTTCCGCAAGGAGCGGATTGCCATCATGGTGCCGAGGCAGCCTTGCGCGAATCCGTTGTAGTCGCCGCTCGCGAGCAGCTTGCCGGACTTGATCGCGTCGATCGCCTCCTTGGTGCCGTTGATGCCGATCACCTGCGCCTTGCGGTTGGCGCCGTCGAGCGCCTCGATCGCGCCGACCGCCATGGCATCGTTGGCCGCGAGCACGCCGTCGATCTGCGAATTCGACTGCATCAAGTTCTCCATGACCTGGAGCGCCTGGAGCCGCTGATAATTGCCGGGCTGCGAGGCCAAAAGCTTGGCGCCGGGGGCTTCCTTCAGCGCATCGTTGAAGCCGCGCACGCGGTCGACATTGGTCAGCGAGCCCTTGACACCTTCGATGATGACGATGTTGCCCTTGCCGCCGAGCGTCTTGAGCAGGAAGCGCGCGGTCTCCAGCCCAAGGCTGTAATCGTCGGCGCCGACGAAGGACAGGAACTTGCCGCCGGCAGAGCGGTCGGTGATGTTGACGACGGGGATCTTGGCTTCGTTGATCTTCTCGACCCCCGGGACCATCGCCTTGTAATCGACCGGCGTGAACACGATCGCGCTCGGCTTCTTCACGACGACGTCCTCGATCTGGCTGAGCTGCTCGGGAATCGAGTCCGGCTTGGTCGGGATGTATTGCAGCGTCTTCGCGTTCAGCGTCTTCGCCATGTTGTCGGCGCCGACGCGCACCGTCTGGAAGAACGGATTGGTCTGGTTCTTGGTGAAGACGGCGATGGTCTCGCCGTCGGCACGTGCCCCATTCGTGAACGCGGCCGCCATCAGCAGCGGCAGCGCCAGATAGCCCAGTCCTTGTTTCATATTGCCTCCATCCCTCATTTTGCTTGTTGGATTTCCATGACTCATTGCGCGCGGCGGCGGGTCTTCATGTCGAGCCAGACCGCGAGAATGACGATGACGCCGGTAACGAGCGGCTGCCAATTGGCGCTGACCGACAGCAGGTTCATGCCGTTCAGCACCAGGGTCAGGATCAGCGCGCCGATGAAGGTGCCGAACACGGTGCCGACGCCGCCGAACAGCGAGGTGCCGCCGATCAGCACGGCCGCGATCGCCGGCAGCGTCAGGCTCTCGCCGATGTCGGCCTCGGCCGAATTGAGCCGCGACAGGAAGATGATCGAGGCAAGTCCCGCCATGGTGCCTGATACCGCATAGACCAGCAGCAGGCGCCGCGCGACCGGAATGCCGGAGAGCCTTGCTGCGACCGGATTGGCCCCGATCGCATAGATCTCCTGGCCCCAGATCGTGCGCTGCGCGAAGAACGTCCCGATCCCGAGGAACACCAGAAGCAGATAGACCGGAATGGGCAGGCCGAACAGATAGCCGCTGCCGATCTGGCGAAAGCCGGCCGGGAAGCCGTGCAGGGTCTCACCTGCCATGTACCAATAGGTCAGGCCGTTCAGCACCCAGAGCATGCCGTAGGTGGCGATGAAGGATGGGATGCGGAGCGCCGTGACCATGATGCCGTTGAGCAGGCCGACGATGCCGCCGCAGGCAAGCCCGGTGAGGATGCCGAGCGCCGGCGAGCCGGTCTTGTGGATCACGGTGCCCGCGAGGCAGGCGGACAGCGCGACATTGGCGCCGACGGAGAGATCGAGGCCGGCAGTGAGCACCACCAGCGTCAGGCCGGAGGCGATGAAGAAGGTCAGGCTCGCTTGCCTCAGCACGTTGAGGATGTTGCCAAGGCTCAGGAAGGAATCGCTGAGCACGGCGAGCACCGCGCAGATCAGGAAAGCTGCGAGCAGGCGATAGAACAGCTGGATCGCGTCCTGCGACAGGAAGGAGCGGGGCGGCGCGATCGCGCCCTTGGTGATGTCGGTCATGTGCGGCTCCTGAGGCCGTCGAGGAACAGGGCAACGATGACGAGCACGCCGACGCTGGCGACCTGCACCGAGGAGGGCAGCGAGATCAGATTCAGCCCGTTGCGCAACACGCCGACGGAAAGGACGCCGAGCAGCGTACCCAGCAGCCAGCCATTGCCGCGCTCGAACGAGGTGCCGCCGACGGCGACGGCCGCGATGGCATCGAACTCGAGTCCGAGGCCGGCAGTGGGATGGCCGGAGTTCATGCGTGCGGTCATCAACAGGCCGGCGATGCCGGCCATGGCGCCGCCGATCGCGTAGACCGCAATCAGCAGCTTGTTGGGCGAGAGGCCGGCATAGCGCAGCGCCTCGCGGTTGCCGCCGAGGGCGAAGATGTAGGTGCCGAAGCGGGTGTGATAGAGCAGGCCGTGAAAGGCCGCATAAGTTACCAGCGCCATCACGATCGGCACGGGAATGCCGAGCAGTGTCGCCGAATAGATGTCGCGCACGCTGTGGGGAATGCCGACCACGCTCTGGCCGTCGCTGACGATCAGCGACAGGCCCTGTGCCATGCCGAGCGTGCCGAGCGTCGCAACGAAGGGCGGTATGCCGAGAATGGCGACCAGCCAGCCGTTGGCAACGCCAAAGGCCGTGCCGACCAGCAGGCCGGCCCCCAAACCCAGCAGCATCGACTTGGTCGCGAGCGACACGATCGCGACGCAGAGCGAGGTCAGCGTCAACACCGCGCCCATCGACAGGTCCAGCCCCTCCGTCATGATGATCAGCGTCATCGGCAGCGCGAGCATGGTCAGGATGGTCGACTGCACCAGCACGTTGGAGAGGTTGGCGACCGACAGGAAGCCGGGCGCAATCGCGCTGAACAGCGCGATCAGCAGCACCAGCACGATGGCGACGCCGGGAATGCGCTGCAGCGGATTGGGTTGGGCGACGACCGCGGCTTCACGCATGATGCATCCCCAGTCGCACGATGTTCTCCTCGGTTAATTCGTTGCGTGTCAGGTGCCCGGCGATGCGCCCCTCGCGCATCACATAGGCGCGGTCGCAGACATGGCAGATCTCGACCTGCTCGGACGAGATCATCAGTGCTGCCGCGCCTTCGGCCACCAAGCGGTCGATCAGCGCAAAGATCTCGGACTTGGCGCCGATGTCGATGCCCCGTGTCGGCTCGTCGAAGATGAACAGCTTTGAGCCGGCCGCCAGCCATTTGCCGATCACGACCTTCTGCTGGTTGCCGCCGGAGAGCAGGCCGACGGTCTGGCGTGCGCTCGGTGTCGCGATGCGGAGCTGCCGGATCAGGCCGTCGGCGGTACGCTGGGCCGAGCGTTGGTCGAACAGCCCGCTCGGGAACAGCTTTTTCAGCGCCGACACCACCAGATTGTCGCTGACGGATCGCAGCAGCGCGAGACCTTCGCTCTTGCGGCTCTCCGGGATCAGCGCGATGCCGCGGCGGGCGGCGAGATCTGGCTCGCCGGAAATGCTCTTGCCGTCGAAGATGATCTCGCCCGACGTCACGGCATCCGCGCCGAAGATGGCGCGGGCGACCTCGCTGCGGCCGGAACCGACCAGGCCGCATAGCCCGACGATCTCGCCGCGGCGCACCTCGATGTTGATGTCGGAGATGCCGGTCGGGGCAGTCAAGCCCTTGACCTGGAGTAACACCTCGCCGGGCTTGTCCGCAAAATTCCGCGGGTAGGTCATGTCGACGTTGCGGCCGACCATCATGCGGACCAGCTGGTCCGGCGTGACGTCGGCGGGCCGAACGCCGTCGATGCGGCGGCCGTCACGCAGCACCGTGATGCGGTCGCCGAGCGCGAACACCTCGGCCATGCGGTGCGAGATATAGACGATGGAGACGCCGTCGGCCTTCAGCCGCGCGATCAGCGCGAACAGCAGCTCGGTCTCGCGGTCGGACAGCGCCGCGGTCGGCTCGTCCATGACGAGGATGCGGGCGTTCTGGCTGATGGCTTTTGCGATCTCGACCATCTGCTGCTGCGCGACGCCAAGCTTGTCGACGGTGGTGGAGGGATCGATGTCGAAGCCGATGGTGTCGAGCACGCGCCTTGCGTCGGCCAATATCCTGCGGCGGTCGATGGTGCCGGGAATGCGGCCCTTCGGCTCGCGGCCGAGGAAGATGTTCTGGGCGATATCGAGATAGGGGACGAGCGAGAATTCCTGGAAAATCACGGCAATGCCGAGCTTCTGCGCATCCGCGGTCGAGGTGATCGCGACCTTCTCGCCCTTGTAATAGAACTCGCCGGCGTCGGCGCGATAGGCGCCGCACAGCACCTTCATCAGGCTCGACTTGCCGGCGCCGTTCTCGCCCAGCAGCATATGGACTTCGCCGGGGTAGACGGTAAAGGACACGTCGTCCAGCGCCTTGACGCCCGGAAACTCCTTGCTGATGCCGCGCAGCTCCAGCAGCGGCGTGGGCGAGGTGACCTCGATCGGGAGCGCGTCGCTCATGCTTTGGCTTCCCTCGCAAAGATCTTTCCGGGGTTCATCAATCCGTTGGGATCGAGCGCCGTCTTGATCGATCGCATCACGTCCACGGCGTCGCCAAGCTCATCGGAGAGATAATCGATCTTGCCGAGCCCGATGCCGTGCTCGCCGGTGCAGGTGCCGTCCATGGCGATGGCACGCGCGACCATGCGGGCCTGCAGCGCCTTGGCGCCTTCGGCCTCCTCCGGTTTTGTCGGGTCGATCAGGATAAGCATGTGGAAATTACCGTCGCCGACATGGCCGACGATCGGCGCGGTGAAGCCGTGCGCGTCCGCATCGCGCCGCGTCTCGGTCAGGCATTCGGCGAGACGCGAGATCGGCACGCAGACGTCGGTGATCATTGCGCGTGCGCCGGGCCGCAGACCGAGGCCGGCATAGAGCGTGTTGTCGCGGGCGTGCCAGAGCCGGCTGCGGTCTTCCTGTGCCTTGGCCCAGGCAAAGCCATGGCCGTCGTGCTCGGCCGCGATCGCCTGCGCGGCCTCGGCCTGCTCGGCGACGGAGATTTCGGAGCCATGGAATTCGAAGAACAGGGTAGGCGCCTCGCGATAGCCGAGCTTGGCGTAGGCGTTGATGCCGCGCATCATGACATCGTCGAGCAGCTCGATGCGCGCCACGGGGATCGCGGACTGGATCACGGAGATCGCGGTGTCGACAGCGCCGTGCAGGGTGTCGAAACTGCAGACTGCCGCCGAGATCGCCTGCGGCACCGGGTGTACCTTCAGCGTGATCTCCGTGATGATGCCAAGCGTACCTTCCGCGCCGACGAACATGCGCGTCAAATCATAGCCGGCCGCCGACTTGCGCGCACGCCTGGCGGTGCGGATGATGCGGCCGTCGGCCAGCACGACCTCGAGCGCCATGACGTTGTCCTTCATGGTGCCATAGCGCACCGCCATCGTGCCCGAGGCGCGCGTCGAGGTCATGCCGCCGATCGAAGCGTCGGCGCCCGGGTCGATCGGGAAGAACAGGCCGGTATTGCGCAGCTCCGCATTGAGCTGCTTGCGCGTGATGCCGGGCTGCACCACGACGTCCATGTCGCTGTCGTGCAGGCTGAGCACCTTGTTCATGCGCGCGAAGTCGAAGCAGACGCCGCCGGCGATCGCGGCCGCATTGCCTTCGAGCGAGGTGCCGGCGCCGAACGGGACGATCGGCATGCCCGCGCTGGCGCAGAGCTTGACGATTTCGGCGACCTCCTGCGTGGCCTCAGGGAAGACCACGATGTCGGGCGGCAGGCTCTGATAGTGCGACTCGCTCTGCCCGTGTTGATCGAGCACGCCGCGCGCGACGCTCGCGCGCGGACCGATCATGCCGGTGAGGCGCTCGGCCAAAATGCCCGTGCTGACCCGCGGTCCCATCCTCAGCTCCCTGGTCGCTCCGATCGCGGATTCTTGTCGGTCCGCTGCGTTGTCGTCCGGCTTAAGCGGCTCTTGCGCTGCTCGCAACCTGCTTCAGGCCGAAATCATAGTTGAGATGAAAATAGTCGCGCTCCACCATGCGACCATCCGGCGCACGGCCGGCGGGATGACGGACGAAGTCGCGGATCAGGCTGTCCTTGACGCCGAACACCACGTCGCTGTCGAGATATTGGTCGCCCGCAACGAACACGTGCGTCACCAGCTGCTCGAAACCTGGCGCTGAGATCATGAAGTGCACATGCGCGGGGCGCCAGGGATGGCGTCCCTGCACCTCGAGCATCTCGCCGACCGGTCCGTCGTGCGGAATGGGGTAGGCGGCCGGCTTGATCGACCAGAAATGGAAGCGGCCGTTGGCGTCGGTGTGGAAGCGGGCGCGCATCGCAAGATCGCCGATCTTGTCGAGCTGCTGCACGTCGTAATAGCCGTCGTCGTCGGAATGCCAGACGTCCACGATGGCGCCGGCCAGCGGCCTTCCGTCCACGGTCGAGACCGAGCCGGTGACCAGCATCGGATCGCCTTCCATCGGCCCGGAGATGTCAGCGCCGCTGTCCTTCTCGGGCGCGGCCTGGACGAAGAACGGCCCGAGCACCGTGGTCTCGGTCGCGCCTTCGGGCACCGGATGGTTGATGGCATCGACCAGCATGGAGACGCCGAGCGTGTCCGACAGCAGGATGAATTCCTGGCGCTTGTCGGTGCACATATGTCCGGTGCGGGTCAGGAAGTCGATGCCGTACTCCCACTCCTTCTGGGTCGGCCGCACCTCGCGGACGAAAGCGTGAAGGTGACGCACCAGCGCCTCGCTGATCTGCTTGATGCGTGGATCGGTCGCGCCCGCGATCCGCTCCAGCACCGCGTCTGTGATCGTGTTTTCGTTGAAGTTACGCATGTGTATCTCCGCGATCAGAGTTTTGGTTCGCCGAGGCCGGACAGCCGTTCGAGATGCTTGACGGTCGCAATGAAGTCGGTGTCGCCGTCGCCCTGGGCGACCAGCGCGCCATAGGTCTCGCGCACTTGCGCGGCGAGCTGCAGCGGCACGCCGACGGCGTGGCCGGCACCCAGGATCAGGTCGAGATCCTTGGCCATCTGCTTGCAGGAGAAGGTGGACTCGAAATCGCGGGTCCGCAGCGGCGCAGTCTTGTACTTCACCATCGGCGAGGCAACTGCGCTGTCGTCGAGCACCTTCAGGATGTCCTGCCAGGCGATGCCGCCCTTGCGCGCCAGCGCCAGGCTTTCGGCCATCATCGCCGCCGACACCGCGATCATCAGATTGACCGAGAGTTTTGCGTAGCGCGCTTCCTCGGCGGGGCCGAGATAGTTCTGGGCGCGGGTGAAAGCTGCGAACAGACGCTTTGCGCTCTCGAACGCGTCCTTCGGCCCCGACACGAAGCAGGTCAGCGCGCCGGTGTGAACGATACTGGCATTGCCGGAGACGGGCGAGCGCAGATAGGCAATGCTGCGCGCCTGTGCTGCGGCCGCAACTTCGGTGGACGCCTCGACGCTCACGGTGCTGGTCTCGATCAGAACGGCCCCGGGTGCCATCGCGGCGATCAGGCCGGCGCGGCCGAGCAGCGCGCCGCGCAAAGCGGCGTCGTCGGGCAGGGAGGTGATCACGGCGGCCTTGCCACTCACGGTCTCGGCGGGCGAGGCGGCAATCGCAATGTCCTGCGCGCGAGCCTCGCTGATGCGCGCCGCGCTCTGGTCGAACGCGGTGACGCTGTAGCCGGCTTTCGCGACGAGTACCGACATCGGCAGGCCCATCTTGCCGATTCCGATGAAAGCAACTGTTTTTAGAGCGTCAGTCATTGTTCTTGTCCATTGGCGCCTTCAGGCGGCGCGTCCCTGTCGTTCGATGTCCTGTACCAGCCGCCGGCCGGATTGCGCCAGCAGCTCCTTCTTCGTCTCGAGTCCCTCGACCAGTAGCCGGCCGTTCCGCTTCTTCCAGGCGCCGCCGATCATGACGGACTCGATGTTGGCGAGGCTCGTCTGCATCACGACGGTCGCGACGGGATCGTGCACCGGATGGAGATTGAGATCGGAGGCGTTGATGATCACGAGGTCGGCGAGCTTGCCCGGCGTCAGCGAGCCGATCTGGTGCTCGCGCCCGAGCATGCGGGCGCCTTCCGTCGTGATCCAGCGCAGCGCTTCGCGTAGCAGAACCGTGGTCGTCGCCGGGATCGTGCCGCTGGCCTTCCGCGCCTCCGCATTGTCGAGCGCCCGCTGCATCGACAGCGCAACGCGCGCGGCGGAGAGCAGATCGCCGGCCAGCACGGATTCGAGATCAATGCCGATCGTCGGCCGGACACCGCGCTTCAGAAGGCGGCCGGTGATCGGAAAGCCATGGCCCTGGATCATCTCGTTCTCGGGCGTCACCGAGAACGACACGCCGAAACCCACGAGACGATCGAGCAGATCATCAGGCAAATCGTTGCCATGGACGATGTTGATGCCGGGGCCGACCAGGCCGGCCTCGAGCAGCTTCTCCCAGCCGCCGGGCGTCTTGGCCGGGCCGCCGCCCTGATGCATGGATGCAATCAGGTTCAGCTCCCGCGCCAGGCGGAAATCGTGCATGGCGACATCGAGCGTCGAATAATGCGGTCCGAGAATGGCGAGCCCAAGCGTGACGAGTCCGTCGCGGTCGGCGAGGGGACCTGCCAGCAGCCGCTCGACCTCGCGGCGCGGATGCGGCACTTCCGAGAAATGCGGCTCGCCCGGCTTCGGCTCGGGTTTCGGCGAGCCGTGGAAGAACGCGGCGCGGATGCCGCTTTCGATCAGGGCGCGCACGGCGGCGTCGGTATGATCGGGCGTCGGGTTGTTGTGGCACCAGTCGACCAGCGTGGTGACGCCGTGGTTGATCTGGTTCAGCGCGCCGACAAGAGTCGCGATGTAGATGTCGTCGGGCCGGAACACGGTGGCAAGGCCCGCGTGCATGCGGCGGAAATATTCCAGCAGCGTCCAGTTCGCGGCAAAGCCGCGCAAGCCCGTCTGCCAGGTGTGCATATGCGCGTTGATCAGGCCGGGAATGACGATGCGGCCCGCGCCGTCGACGACCACCGTGTCGGCCGCAACGTCGATCGACGGGCGCACATCGACGATCCGGCTGCCCTCGACCAGCACATCGCCGGTCAAGAGATCGCCGATCGCGTCATCCATGCTGATGACGATCGCCGATTTGATCAGCGTGCGCCGCATCGCCTCACGCCGCCGCTTTGACGGCGCTTGGCGGCTCGCCGGCCCAGGCGCGTGCAATCAAGTCGCGAATGGCGCCACGCTCGAGCGGGCGCGGGTTCCAATAGGCGTTGGTGACGGCGAGATCGGCCGCCTTGTCGATGCCGCTCTCGGGCATGCCGACGTCGCGCAGCGCGAGTTTCGCCCCCAGTCGCTTGGCAAGATCGAAAAGTCCGTGCGATGCATCGGCCGCGCCGATCGCGCGCGCAATCCGCGCCATCGCATCGGGCACGGCCGGTGCGTTGTACGCCAGCGCGTGCGGCAGCACGATGGTGTGCGTCTCGGCGTGCGGCAGGTCGAACGTCCCGCCGAGCGTGTGGCAGAGCTTGTGATGCAGCGCCATGCCGACCGTGCCGAGACAGACTCCGCACAGCCAGGCGCCATAGAGCGCCTCGGTGCGGGCCTCGCGGTCGTCGCTTTTGGCGGCAATGGCGGGCAAAGCGCGCGCCAGCGCGCGGATGCCTTCTTCCGCCATCAGCGACGTCACGGGATTGGCATCCCGCGCGTAGAGCGCCTCGACCGCATGCGCGATCGCGTTGATGCCGCATGTCGCAGCTAAGCTAGCCGGCAGCGTCAGCGTCAGGTCGACGTCGTAGATCACGGTCTCCGGCAGTATCGCCGCGTCGCGCACCGTGGTCTTCAGCCCGTTCTCGGTCTGGCCGACGATCGGCGTCATCTCCGAGCCGGCATACGTCGTGGGGATGCAGAGCTGGTTGACACCGGTGCGCAAGGCCAGCGCCTTGCCGAGCCCGGTGGTCGAGCCACCGCCGAGCGAGACGACGCAATCGGCCTCGCATGCCTTCATCGCCGCGAGCGCGCGTTCCGTGACCTCGACCGGCGTGTGCATGGTGGCGCCGGAAAAGATGCCGGCATAGAGCGGACCGAGCGCGACCCCCAAGCTCTTGCCTTGCGCCTTCTGCTGCGGCGTCGTCAGCACCAGCGCACGCTTGCCGCCGAGCCGCTCGACCTCGGCCCTGGCGCTAGCCAACGTTCCGCTGCCGAACACGACGCGGCAGGGCAGGTTTTCGAAAGTGAACGAACCGATCATGCGCCGGTCTCTTTGATGGGATAATCGACCTGGAAGCGCCCGATCCGCAAGTCGCCCAGCGCCTCGCGGACGCGAAGATGTTCCGGGTGGTTGGCGTAGGCGGCAAGCGCCGCCTGGTCCTTGAATTCGGAGAACAGCACGACGTCGCAGGCGTAATCGACCGCACTGACGTCCATGCCGACTTCGATATGGGTGAGGCCGTCGATCCGGCCCTTGAGGCCCTCGAACAGGGTCTTGACCTTGAGCCGGGCGGCGGAGCGCTCCTCTGGGCTATCCCCGCGCAGCCGCCACATCACGATGTGCCTGATCGGGCCCGACATTTCTTGATTCCTCGCCTGCAATGATGTTTTGTTGGCGCCATTTTGCCTTGCAGAAAACGGAAATAAAGGTCAAAATTTGTAAGTCTCTTTTCCTCTTTTCGCAAAAATGGACCGGCTGCTCCAACTCGAAGTCTTCTCCAAAACCGCTGAGCTCGGCAGTCTGTCCAAGGCCGCCGAAATCCTGCGGATGTCGAACGCAGCCGCCAGCCGCCATCTCAGCGCGCTGGAGGAGCGCCTTGCGGTCCGGCTGATCGAACGCAACACGCGCCGGCAATGGCTGACCGAAGCAGGGCAGGAGCTGTTGCAGCGCTGCAGCACGCTCTTGAACGAGCTCGCCGAAGCCGAGGACGCCGTCTCTGACCGCGCGCTGTCGCCGAAGGGGATGCTGCGCGTGACGTCTTCGCTCTCCTTCGCGATGATCTATCTCGCGCCGATGCTGCCCGCCTTCCGCGCGCTCTATCCGGATCTCAGCGTGCAGATCATCAGCGCAAACCGCTATCTCGACTTCATCGAAGCCGGCATCGACGTCGCGATCCGCACACGCGAACACGAGCCGGATTCCAACATCATCGTTCGCCGCATCGGCCAGATGCACCGCGTGCTCGCGGCCGCTCCGTCCTATCTGGAGAAGCACGGCCGGCCGGAGCACCCCGCCGATCTCGCCCGCCACAACATGCTGATCTACAACCTCGCCAACGATCCCTATTCGCTGCGACTCAGCAAGGGCAGCACGACGCAAACGATCCGGATCGCGCCGACGCTCGACAGCAATGACGGCCAGATCATCTGCGGCGCTGCACGCGCCGGGCTCGGCATCCTGATCCAGCCGCTCTACATCGTGCAGAGCGACATCGCGGCCGGCCGGCTGGTGCCCGTCCTGAGGGATTGGCAGCTGCCGCTGCTCACCATGAACATCGCCTATCAGAACCGCGTCAGGCTGCCCGCCAAGATCAGGGTGTTCTCCGATTTCCTCGTCAGCTACATCCGGGAGCATTCTGAGCCGGGGATCTGGATCGACGCGGCGAAGTGAGCGGGAAGCAGCCATGTATCTCGGCATCGATCTCGGCACGTCGGCGGTCAAGACGGTTCTCGTCGATGATGCCCAGCGCGTGATCGCAAGCGAGAGCCGGCAGCTCGCGACCGTCTCGCCGCAACCAGGCTATTCCGAGCAGGATCCTGCGCAGTGGATCGATGCGACCTTTGCCACGCTGGATGCCCTCAAGGCGTCGCACGCCGACGCGTTGGCCGCGGTCGAGGGCATCGGTCTGTCCGGCCAGATGCATGGCGCTATGCTGCTCGATGCGAGCTTGAGGCCGCTGCGGCCCTGCATCCTCTGGAACGACGGACGCTCTGCCGCTGAGTGCCGTATCCTGGAGCAACGCTGGCCCGCCTTGCGCGAGGTGACAGGCAACAAGGCAATGCCGGGCTTCACCGCGCCAAAACTGCTCTGGATCGCGGCGCACGAGCCCGAGATCTTCGCGGCGACGAAACTCGTTCTGCTGCCAAAGGCCTATCTGCGCCTGGTGCTGTCGGGCGAGGCTGTCGAGGACGTCTCGGATGCCTCGGGATCCCTGTGGCTCGACGCCGCGCGCCGCGATTGGTCGGACGCAGCGCTGGCCGCGACCGGCTTGTCACGCGCGCACATGCCGCGCCTGGTCGAGGGATGCGCGCCGGCAACGACGCTGCGCAGCGAGCTGGCGCGGCGCTGGGGCATGGTCAGGCAGCCGGTGATCGCGGGCGGGGCCGGCGACAATCCGGCTGGCGCCGTTGGGATCGGCGCGATCCGGCCAGGAGCCGCATTCGTATCGCTGGGAACCTCGGGCGCGCTCATGGTCCCGACCGACAGGATCGCCGCCAATCCCGATCGCGTCGTGCACACGTTCTGCCACGCCATTCCCGGCATGTGGATTCAGGCCGGCGCGATCCTCTCGGCCGCCTCCTGCCTCGCCTGGCTCGCGCGCCTGTTCGGCGCCACCGAGACCGAGCTGCTGGCGCCGCTTGGAGCACGACCGCGGGCGCCATCGCCCGTGAGCTTCCTGCCTTATCTCGCCGGCGAGCGGACGCCGCACGACGATCCCGTCGTGCGCGGCATGCTGGATGGCCTGAGCCATGGCACCGATCGCGCGGCGATCGTGCAGGCAGTGCTCGAAGGCGTTGCCTTCGCGCTTGCCGATTGCCGCGATGCGCTCACGGATGCCGGCATCGAGATTGCGGAAGCCGATGTGATTGGCGGTGGTTCACGCTCGGCCTTCTGGCTCTCGGTGCTGGCAAACGTGCTGAATGTTCCAGTCCATCGCTTTGCCGGAGGCGAGACCGGCGCAGGGTTCGGTGCGGCGAGATTGGGGCGGCTTGCTGTCACGGGTGAGGCAATCGGTGACGTATGCATGCGGCCGCAGCGCATCGAAACATTCGAGCCCGACGCTGCACTGGTCGATGCCTACGCCGAACGGCTTCCCGCTTGGCGCGAATTGTATCGGCCGCGCCACTAGCTGGCCCAATCTGGTTTGCATACTTCGGTATACTCGCCTTCGGTATTGCCCTGCGTCACCCGCTTTTGTTTAATGACCAAACCGCGTTGCCGAGAAACGAGACGCGGGTGGGAAACGCATTGTGCGCCGGGAGGCACGATGAACGATCCGATCCTCGAGATGCGCGGGGTCTCAAAGACCTTCTTCGGCATCAAGGCGCTGCGGGCGGTCGATCTCACCGTCTATCCCGGCGAAATTCACGCCTTGATGGGTGAGAACGGTGCCGGCAAGTCGACGCTGATGAAGATCCTGTCCGGCGCCTACCGGCCTGATCCGGGCGGCGAGATCCGCATCGAGGGCAGGGCGGTGCGCATCGAGGGCCCGCTCGGCGGCCGCGCAGCGGGGATCTCCATCATCTACCAGGAGCTGTCGCTCGCTCCCAATCTCAGCGTTGCCGAGAACATCTATCTGGGACGGGAGGTTTCGCACTCGGGCTTGCTGGCGCGCGGCGCCATGCGCGAGGGCGTCGGCCCGATCCTGAAACGACTGGGCGCGGACTTCCTGCCCTCGACGCTGGTGGCGCATCTGTCCATGGGCCAGCGGCAGCTGGTCGAGATCGCGCGTGCGCTGCACGCCAGATCAAAAATCCTCATCATGGACGAGCCGACCACCTCGTTATCGGCCGCCGAAAGCGAGCGGCTGTTCGCGCTGATCCGCCAGCTTCGCGCCGAGGGGCTTGCCATCATCTACATCTCGCACCGCATGGACGAGGTCTACGCGCTCGGCGATCGCGTCACCGTGCTGCGCGACGGCCGCCTGGTCGGCTCGCTCGACAAGCCCGAGATCCGAGCCGACACCATCGTGCGGCTGATGGTCGGTCGCGATGTCTCTTCATTCTATAAGAAGGACCATGATCCGGAGGCGGGGCGGGGGCATCCCGTGCTCGCGGTCATCGACATGGCCGATGGCCAGCGCGTCAAGGGCTGCTCGCTCACCGTGCACGCGGGTGAGGTGGTCGGCCTCGCCGGCCTGATCGGCGCCGGTCGCACCGAGCTTGCGCATCTCATCATCGGTGCGTCGCCAAGAACCTCCGGCCGGCTCGAGCTGGAGGGGCGTCCGGTCGATATCCGCACGCCGGGAGAGGCGCTCGAGGCCGGTATCGCCTATCTGACGGAAGACAGGAAGGCGCTCGGCCTGTTTCTCGACATGTCGTGTCTGGACAATATCAACCTCGCCGTGCTCGGCCGCGACGCGAAGCTCGGCTGGTTTCTGGATCGCGACAAGGCACGCGAGCGCGCCGACCGCGCCTTTGCGGGCCTCAGCATCCGCGCCGCCAATGTCGGCGCTCCCGCCGGCGGCCTGTCAGGCGGCAACCAGCAGAAGTTGCTACTGTCGCGACTACTTGCCATCGCACCGAAGGTCTTGATTCTCGACGAGCCGACGCGCGGCGTCGATGTCGGTGCCAAGTCGGAAATCTATTCGATCATCGACAATCTCGCCAAGGCCGGCACCGCGATCCTCGTCATCTCGTCCGATCTGCCCGAGATCATCGGCATCTGCGACCGCGTCGTCGTGATGCGTGCCGGACACATCGCCGGCGAGGTCAGCCGCGGCCCGAATTCGCCGCTGGCGCAGGAAGACATCATGGGGCTTGCCACGGGGATGGAGCATCTCAATGCCTGACAATGGTGCTGTGGGGGCAAAGCCGGCATCGACGACGACCAACGGCGCTGCCGCGGAAACAAGACGCCAGCGGATGAGGATGCTGATCAGCGCGCTGGGCATGTTGCCGGTGCTGCTGATCCTCTGCATCGGCTTCAACGTGCTGTCAGAAGGCCGTTTCTTCACCGGACAAAATCTCGGCATCGTATTGCAGCAGGCCGCTGTGAATACCGTGCTCGCCGCCGGCATGACCTTCGTCATCCTCACCGGCGGCATCGACCTGTCGGTCGGCTCGATCCTGGCGGCTTCCGCGATGGCGGGATTGACGCTCTCCAAGCTGCCGGAGCTCGGGATGCTGTGGCTGCCGGCTGCGCTGCTCACCGGCCTCGGCTTCGGGATCGTCAACGGCGCGCTCATTGCGCTGCTTCGTCTGCCGCCGTTCATCGTCACGCTCGGCTCGCTCACTGCGGTGCGCGGCCTCGCGCGGCTGCTCGGGGCCGACACCACCGTGTTCAATCCCTCCATTCCCTATGCCTTCATCGGCAACGGCTCGCTGACGCTCGTTCCCGGCGTCGCGTCGATCCCGTGGCTCTCGGTGATCGCCTTGCTCGTCATTCTCGTCTCCTGGCTGGTGCTGCGCCGGACCGTGCTCGGAGTGCATATCTATGCCGTGGGCGGAAACGAGAGCGCAGCGCGGCTTGCCGGCATCAAGGTCTGGGCCGTCCTGATCTTCGTCTACGGCATTTCCGGACTTTTCGCCGGGCTCGGCGGTGCCATGCAGGCGGCGCGGCTCTATGCGGCCAACGGCCTCCAGCTCGGCCAGTCCTATGAGCTCGATGCGATCACTGCGGTGATCCTCGGCGGCACCTCGTTCGTCGGCGGCATCGGCTCGATCTGGGGCACGCTGGTCGGCGCGCTGATCATCGCCGTGCTGTCCAACGGCCTCATTCTCATCGGCGTCTCCGACATCTGGCAATATGTGATCAAGGGGCTGGTGATCATCGGCGCCGTGGCGCTGGACCGCTACCGGCTGCAAGGCTCCGCGAGAACGTGAAAGGTCCGGCGCGCAACACTGTGCGCACGGCGTGAGACGAGATTCCGTTGCGGCAACTGGTCTGCCGTGCCGGGAACGAAGACAGACCAGGGAGGAAGTCCATGTTGAAGACGATCATGCTCGCCGGCGCTGCCACGGCGCTTGCCCTGACCACCGCACCATCCTTCGCCAAGGAGCTCAAGTCGATCGGCGTCTCGCTGGGATCGATGGGCAACCCGTTCTTCGTCGCGCTGTCGAAGGGCGCCGAATTCGAGGCCAAGAAGACCAATCCCAACGTGAAGATCACGGCCGTCGGCTTCGAATATGACCTCGGCAAGCAGGTCACCCAGATCGACAATTTCATCGCCGCCGGCGTCGACCTGATCCTGCTCAACCCCGGCGACCCCAAGGCGATCGGGCCGGCCATCAAGAAGGCGCAAGCCGCAGGCATCGTCGTCGTCGCGGTCGACACCGCGGCCGAGGGCGCCGATGCCACGGTGACCACGAACAACGTGCAGGCCGGCGAGATCTCCTGCCAGTACATCGTCGACAAATTGGGCGGCAAGGGCGACGTCATCATCGAGAACGGGCCGCAGGTCTCCGCCGTGATCGACCGTGTGGTCGGCTGCAAGAACGTGTTCGCGAAGAATCCCGGCATCAAGGTGTTGTCGAGCGACCAGGACGGCAAGGGTTCGCGCGAGGGTGGCCTCACCGTCGCGCAGGGCTATCTGACCCGCTTCCCCAAGATCGACGCCATCTTCGCCATCAACGATCCGCAGGCGATCGGCACCGACCTTGCAGCGCGTCAGCAGAACCGAACCGGCATCATCATCACCGCCGTCGACGGCGCGCCCGATATCGAGGCCGCGCTGAAAGATCCGCAGTCGCCGCAGATCCAGGCGTCCGCGTCGCAGGACCCGTTCTTTATGGCGCGGCGCGCCGTGCAGGTTGGTGTCGGCATTCTCAACGGCCAGAAGCCGGCGTCGACCGTCGAGCTGCTGCCGTCCAAGCTCGTGACCAGGGACAACGTCGCCGAGTACAAGGGCTGGACCTCGGATCGCTCTCAGTAAGGCAGCGTCCGCTGCTGGAGACGTTCGAAGCATGAGAGATGACGGGCGGCGGTTCGATCGCGCCGCCCGCCGCCGATACCCCGTGCTGATCGCTAAAGCGCGATGACGATTCATCCTAATCGCATCGCGCTTTAGCGCGCGGCGGAGGGATTGGTTCGCGCAGGCGAGGCGGCCGACGGAATTGCGCTCGCGAAGAGACTGGTCTTGGGCTGGACGCGCGATCCGTCGATCAGTTCGAGCCGGCCGCAGCGGTTCAAGGTGTGCAGCTTCCTGCCGGGCCATGCCGGTCCGGGCTTGAGCGCGTGGCGGACGATCTGCTTGAACGCCGTCGGCGACAGCTCGACCACTTCTGCCAGGGCAAGCGCTGCGCCGTATCCGTCGGTGCAGTCCTGGACCGGTCGCCACAGCTTATCATCGAGCGTGACGAAGTTTCCTGCCGGCCGCGTGCTGGCGCGGTCGATCAAGACGGGATTGCTGGCGTGGGGCAACCAGGGCCCCAAGAGGCGATCGGCGTAATAGATCGCCAGCGAATCCGAATAGCCACCCGTTCCGTCGCGCCAGGCGCCGAACAGATAATACAGGCCGTTGTGGCGCGTGATCGTGACGTCGGCCAGCTCGAGGCCGGAAAGGAGCGTTGCGTATCGCTCCCATCTGTCCGGAAACCGAACGCATTTGTAGAGGGCGACGTCCCCGCGGGTCGAGCTCTCGGGAATCATCCACAGCTCGCCATCGTCCTCGATCAGGAACGGATAGGAGAGGTGGCAGGGCTCCTCGAGCACCGGCATCACCTCGCCGATCGGCCCCGCGTCGCCGAACTCGATCGCCGAGATAATGCCTTTTCCGACGCGGTGATCGAGATCCTCGAAGAAGACGCATGTCCGTCCCTGCCACGTGACGGGAAAGGGATCGGCGTAGAAGTGGTTTCCAGGATCTCTCAGAACGTTCCAGCTTGGACCTGACAGGTCTCCGGTCTGCCAGACGCCCGCGCCGTCGTTGAAGCGCCATCCGATATGCCAATGCGGGGCATAGCAGAAGAGGCGATAGATCTCCTTGGCGATCGATACGGCAAGGCCGCGCGCAACGTAGCCAACGGCTCCGCGGCGCGGGACACTTGCAGCGGGGCGCTGCAGCTGCGGCACGATGCGCGGCCTTCCCGACAGGATCGCCGCCAGCATGGTCAGAGTCCGGGCCATAACCGTTTCGAGCGCGCCGCTGAGGCCCGCGGCAATTTCTCCGGACGGATGGCCGCGGTCGAGGACTGAGCCGTCGATCTCGTTGACGATCTCGATCACGGGCAGGTCGCCGGCGAGGATGGCGGCGAGCGCGGCATTTTCGCCTGCGACGCCATTGAACAGGGGCCGGAGATAGAGCAGGGCAGGGCTCGCCGGATCGCGCGGGGCACTCGTAAAATCGACGATCACGTCGGCCGTGCCGACGCTGGCCCATGCCGGTTCGGAGCCGACCGTCAGCCCGTCGGCGGCGCTGTGCTTGCCCTTGTGCAACACCAAGCGCTCGAGCTCGAACAGGGCGTCGAGACCCGCCGGCCGTGACTCCGCCGTTGCCGTCCATGCAACTTGCACCGGCACGTCCCGGCCGTCGACCGCCAGCGTCCTGCGGTCCATCCAGCGCCGCGCGTACTCACGTTCACAGCGAAACTCGATGATCATGTCGAGCCAATCTGTTCCGACGTATCAGGTCAAACGACCCGGTCGAGAATTCGGACGTATTCCTCGACCATCGCATCTACCGAATAGCGCAGCCGCAGGCCTTTGGCGTTTTGTCGCAGGTCGTCGCGCAATTGCTTGTCGGTCAGCAGCCCAGAGACCGCCGCGGAGAGCTTCGCATGATCGGAGGCATCGACGAAGAGTGCAGTCGGTCTGCCTTCGTAGGACAACACTTCGCGCAAGACGGGAAGATCAGTCACGACGGAGGGAACACCGGCGTTGGCGGCCTCGACGGCAGCCAGACCGAAGGTCTCTGCCTGGGTCGGAAAGACGAACACGTCGAGACAAGCGAGGAAGTCCGCCATCCGGCCGGGAGGAATCTCCCCAAGCAAATGCAGACGGTCCGAGACGTTCAAGTCGTTCGCGAGCTGCCTCAGCCGGGCCTCGTCGGCTCCCTGGCCGGCAAGCGCAAGATGCCAGGACGGTTGATCCGGCAGCAGACGTATCGCCAGATCGAGCCGCTTGTGCGGATGCAGCCGTGCTGCGCAGCCGAGCAGGACGCGGTCCGGCGGCAGATTGAATTGACCTCGTGCCGCCTCCTTCGACAGGGTGAGGGCCTTGTCGTCGAAGCCGTGCGGCACATGCACCATGCGCGACCGGTAGGCCGCGGGGTGGCGCGAATATTCGCGCTCCATGTCCTGCGAATTGAGCGTGATGCAGTCAAAGAAGCCGAGGCTGCCCATGGCGATGTCGGCGGTGCGGACCGGCCAGCTCATCGCCAGCGCGGATGAAACCTGATTGGCGACGACCGGTGCACGGCTGACAAGGCGCGTGACGCCGGCGCCGATGACGTTGCCGAAATGCTGGAAGGTCAGGACGGCGTCGGGCTTGGCGGTCCTGATGTAGCAGCCGAGCGTCCACAGCATCCGCAGCAGCGCCACCGGATTGCCCGGCCGGCTCGGCGCGCAGTAGAGCGTATCGGGCGGCTCATCGAAGGAGTCCGATTTGCGGAAGAAGAACAGGTTGGTGACCCGGTAGCCGCGCGCGGTCAGCCCGGCGCCGAGCAGCCGGGAGATCTCCTGTGCACCGGCGTTCTCGGCCTGGGTTTGCGCGAGAAGCACGTGAAGTTTTCGCCCATCGCCGTTCGACCGCGCAGGTGCCGTCGCGCTCGTCTCGCCCAAGTCCTTGTTCGGCTGATAATGGAGCACGGATCCCGACCCGCTAAAGAAAGGAAATCTTCACCTTCTTAACTTCCGTACCTATCATGCGGGCGTCTCGCGGACACCGACTTGCAACAAACGGAGTTAATGCGAGGCTATGGCGACGACGTCGTTCGCGCAGCATTTCCGCTGGTTCCCGGCTGGTGCACAGTGGGCGCGTTAACCAATCGGTCCTGCGCGCAACCGCTGATAACCCGAGCGGCACGTGATGACACCTAGTCACGTGATTCCGCGCTGCGAACCGCGTAGTTGCCGCGCCTCGATGCAGGGAAGCGCAACAGCACGAGAACGGAAGGATCTACCCCGCTTCGCTGGCGGCAGAGGACATTCAAGGCAATGGTCGCGAGCGCGAGCGACACGGTCGCCGAAATCGCCGCGCCAAGCACGCCGAGGAAGGGGATCAGGACGAGAAATCCGACGAGCCGCAGCGCGACGTTGGCGGCGACGACCGGCACATAGATTCGTTCATGGCCGGTCAGCTGCAGGATCGCAGCAGACGGGCCGCCCGCCGCCTGGACGGCGGTTCCGATTGCGAGCACGATCAGGACCGAATGCTGTTCGGCGAAATGAGGTCCGAACAGGTTGAGGAGATAGGGGCCGCCGATCCAGATCGTGGCGAGACCGGCGACGACGCAGAGTGCAGTCACTTCCGCCATCAAACGCAATGTCCGCTCGAACTCCTGGTGGTTCTTGCTGAAATACAGCGACGGGAGCCGGCGCGCGCCGAACGTGTAAAGTGCCGCGGACACCATGGCGAAAATGTTGGCGAGGCGCGAGGCGGCAAAGTAGATGCCTGCGGTCGTCGGATCCAGCATCCAGTAGACCAGAATGACGTCGAAATACTGGTTGGCGACTTCGAGGATCGATGCGAGCCAGAAGTGCAGGGCGCTGGAGCGCCAGCGTGACGTCTCGGAGCGCGCCGGCGTCCTGCGCAAATCCGGCAGCACGCGCGCTATCGATACGATCTGCGCAAGCAGGCCCACCGACATGGCGATTGTCATCACCGCGAACAGCTCGGCCGGATCAAGTTGGCGATGGGCGAGCAGCATGAGGAGCAGGAACAGGACGACGATGACCCGCCAGAGGAACTCGCGGTTTCCTTCGCCCATGAGGATGCTGACCAACGAGCGCGCGATCTGGCTGCCGAGCATCAATCCGGCATTGACGGCCGTGTAGGCCGACACCGCAAGGATCAGCACCCACCAGTAGCCTCTCATACTCGCGGCGATGGCGATCCCGCCGATCACGATGAGCATTGCGAGCGAGGCGATCTTCAAGCTCGATTGGAGGACGCCTTTTGTAAGATCCGGCCTTTCGCCGACCTGATACTCGTTCAAGAATCGAACCAGCAAGGATTCCTGGCCGACCAGTCCCACGACCGCTGCGATCTGCGCGACCGAAAGCCAGGTCGCAAAGATGCCGAAGCCGTCAGGCGACATCGTCCGCGCCGCCAGCGAGAACAATGCGAACGCGAGCACGCCGCTGCCAACCTTGAGCAGGATGGTCCCGACAACACCGCGCGTGACGTCGCGCCGCATGAACTGGAGGATGGATGCGATCATGGAAGGGTTAAGGGGCTGCGCTCCCCTGACGGGACATGTTCCGATACCGGCGACAACCTAGCATGTCGAAAAATCGCGAGTGTTAATGGACGAGTTGCGGGATTTCGCGGTCGCGGTGATATCGCGGCGATGCCGGTTGCTTCGTTCTGGAACATCGCCGTCTCCATTGTCCTAGTTCTGCAAGTTCGGGCCCGCGCGACTGGCGGCATTCGCAGCGCATCGACGACCGAGAAGGCGAGATCCGGCGCTCGCGTGCAGAATGGATTCGGAGCAGCAAGACGCGTGCCGCGGCGAGGCTGCGAACTCGGCGCTTCCGGTCATTAACCTCAATCTCAGGAAATGTTCGCACCCGGCCCTGCGATGCGACATCAGGCGAGAGACTTGCACTCCAGATATCGTTAACCGTGGGAGCCGGAGCCATGACAGGAATCGTGACCGAGCCAGTCGATGGAGGCGAGAGCGACGCGGACGTCGCCATCGTCGGTGGCGGCCTTGCGGGATCGCTTGCGGCGGCCGTGCTGGCGCGGGCAGGGCATCGTGTCGTTCTCGTCGACAAGCGGGCGGTCTATCCGGACGAGTTCCGGGTCGAGAAGATCGGGGGCCATCAGCTGGAGCTGTTCCGCAAGCTCGGCTTTCTCGACGCGCTCGAAGATGTCGCATGCCGATATGATCAAGTGCTCAACATCCGTGAGGGCAAGGTGGTCGATGTCAGCGTCGGCAGGGCTTACGGATTTGCCTATGCCGATCTTGTCGCCATGGCGCGTCGCCAGATTCCCGATCCCTCCAACCTGATCGTCGACGAGGTCACATCGATCGGCAGTAGCGGTGATGTCCAGCATCTCGAGCTGGCCTCCGGACGGCGCGTGACGGCGCGCCTCGTTGTTCTGGCTACGGGCATGGCGGGCGTCCTGGGCTACAAGCTCGGCATCAGGCGGCGCGTGCTGGCCGAGCGCCATTCGGTGTCGTTCGGCTTCACGATCGCTCGCAAGGACGGTAGTCCGTTCGATTTCGAGGCGCTGACCTGTTACGGCGAACGCACGGCGGATGGTATCGACTATCTGAGCCTGTTTCCCGTTCGCGCCGGAATGCGAGCCAATCTCTTCATGTTCCGCGATCCGACCGATCCGATCATGCGCGAGTTGCGCCGTAAGCCGGACGCGACAGTCTTGCGCCTGCTGCCGGGATTGCGGAGCTATCTCGGCGATTTCCGTGTGACCGACCGGGTCCAGAACTGGGTGATGGATCTGACCGTCGTCGAGGGGCATCTTCAGCCCGGTGTCGTGCTCATCGGCGATGCGTTCCAGACCAATTGTCCCGCGGCCGGAACGGGTGTCGCCCGTCTGCTGGTGGACGTCGACCGTCTTTGCACCGAATACGTGCCGCAATGGCTCATGACCGCAGGCATGGGCCTGGACAAGATCTCGCAGTTCTATGCCGATCGCGACAAGATCGCGGCTGATCAGCAGTCGCTGAAGATGGCCCGCTTCCGCCAGGCGCTGACCTCGCGCAACGATATTGGCTGGGGCGTGCGGCGACGGTTGCACTTCCTGCGGCGCAGTCTTGCACACCGCGTCGATCAGATGCATCCGGGCTGGCTTGGGCGTGTCCGCGGTGCATTGCGCGCCTGAGCTCTGCGACCCCGTCCGTCAGCGCGTGGGCCTCGGAGTGTGGGCGGGCTGAACCTTCAGATCCGACAGCCGCTTGGCCGCCAGCTTGAGCCAGGGCGCCTGCTTCAGCCCGAAGAGGGCGATGGCGCCTAAGGCGCTGCCGGCCTGCGTGACCTCCCACACCGGCGAAGGCTGTGCACCGAACGATTTCTTGTATGGCTCGTCGCCGACGGTGAAGTCGAGCATCTGATCTCCCCGCTCGATACAATCCCGCGCCACCTGTTCGAACATCAGCGCACCGATGGACTGGCTCTTGTAGCCGTCGATGTCGAAGGCGCTCATGATGACGAGGAAGCTGCCGCGGTGGCACAATCCGAGCACGGCGGCGATCACTTCGCCGTCCATCTTCATGGCATAGAGGCGGACGAAGGAGCCGAGGCCGCGAAGGGCGACGTCGGAATAGAAGCCGTAATATTCGGGGCGCTGCAGCAGGTCTCCGTCGCCCTGTGCGTGAAAGCGCGGGCCGCGAAACTTCCTCATCACCTCCATCGCCTCGAGCACGGCGACGCTGTCGCCGCAGCATGAGAAGCTCAGCGCGCCCTTTTTCTGCAGCTGACGATATTTCTTTGCGAGCTCCTTCTGGTAGGAGCGATCCATCGCACTGGCCCGCCATTGCTCGTACGGCGCGACGAGAACCGTGGCGTACGCATTGGTGTTCATGGAGATACGGCGGGACGTGGCCAGGAGGTCCTCGATCGGAAGCCGTCCGTCGGGCAGCTTGGCCATTCGGAGCAGATCGAAGGGGCGGACAAGCCGCCGAATCTGCGCGCATGCAGCCGCATCGTCGAGCAATCGTGAAAACACGTCCGGGCTGCAAACCGGTGCGAGATAATCGGAAACGCGCAAGTCGGCGAACTCGACGGTTCGTATCGGACCGCGCCGGATCCGAAGCAGCGGCAGCACCATCGCAAGGGCACCGGTGTCGCGGTAGCGCACCACGACGACCAAAGCTTTTGCACCCGTCTCGGGCGCAAGCCTGGTGTAGAGGCTATGCAGCCAGACCGGATGCTGGAACGCGGTGGCAGCCGAGCGATCGAACAGCTCTGCATATTCCGGAGACATAAAGTCGAACGACGGCTCGATGGCGATGTCGAACGTGTTGCTGAGCTTGTTCATGAGCAATCAAGAAAACCGGGTCATTGGCGAGCGTCGTTCGAGCCGTAGCTGCGCTTATAGCAAGGGCGTTACAGGTCAGACACCGGCACCGTGCGATTTGCGCCAATGCGTTCAACCATGCTCGTATGGTTACCAAACTCTTAAATGCCGGAGGGCGGATATAGCGCGCGGAGAGCGCCTTGCGCGGCGCCATCGTCCGCAAAGCGCGGGGCAGCGATTTCTGATCCTTAGCTGCAGGAAAACATGGTTCGCAAGGCCGAGCTCGTGCCCTTCGCTCCGATCGTCAGGCCGATCGGGCTTAAGCGCCAGTGAGGCTGCTCAGAGGCGCACCCCGGTCGTCGCAAACGCCTGCGCGGCGGGCTCCTGCATGCGATTGAGGATCATCATCCCGGCAAGCGCGATCACCACGGCCGCGACGCAGCCAAGTAAAAAAGCCTTCATCCTCAGCCTCCCTCCATTGGACCAAGCCATCTATACGACAGGGCTTGCGGCGAGCAAGCTCGACGAGGCGATCGCCGGCCAAGCGGACGATTCCACGAGCTGGCTGTTGCGCTGCACGATCCGGAACCGATGCCGGTCTTGCAAGTTTTCTGCAAGCCTAATGAGCGCATCGGAGGCCTTGCGTGAAATTACCGAGAACGATCCTGTGCTTCGCAGCACTATGTTTTGTCGAGGGTGCCCTGGCCCAGCCCGCCCAAACCAACTCGTCGGCGACGCAAACGCCTCCCGAAGCGAAGGGCCAGCTCCAGCCGCAAGGTTGGACGGGCCCGATCAATACCGGCTCGGGTGGTGCGCCGCCCGAAAGTCCCCAGGGCCAGAGTCCGCCGGGAATGCAGGCCGCGCCGGAGGGGTCATCCAAGACCACGACGGCACCGGCCAAGTAGACCGTTTCAGGATATTCATTTCCGTTGCCTCTTCTGGCAATCTCGAAAGAGTGAATGTCAGCAGGCGGCCAGGAATGAACAGATCACCTCTGTGCACGAAGGTGGCCGCAGTGCTGTGGGCCATCCTTGCCGCATCGTCCGTGCAGGCCGACATGGTCGGACACGGTGGCCCAATACGGTCTCTCGCCATTTCGCCCGGTGGCGACAGCCTTCTGTCCGGCAGCTTCGACACGGCCGTCATCCGCTGGTCGCTCAAGACGGATACCGCTGAGCAAGTGCTGCGGTTTCATGCCGATGGCGTCAATGCCGTGGTTTTTGTCAAAGACGGCCGCATGATCACGGCCGGCGCGGATGCGCGCATTGCGGTGTGGACGGCGGGCCGGCCGGAGCCGGACCGGGTGCTGGAGGGACATATCGCACCCATCGCGGCGCTTGCGGTGTCGCCCGATGGGACGCTTCTCGCATCGGCGTCATGGGACCGGACGATACGGCTCTGGTCACTGTCGGACGGCACGTCCCGCGTGCTCGAAGGGCATACGCAGAACGTCAACGGCGTCGCTTTCCTGCCGGACGGCAGACCAGTCAGCGTCGGCTACGATCTTGCGCTGCGCATCTGGCGTTTTTCGGATGGCCAGCCTGATATGGTGACGTTGCCGGCCCCGCTGAACGCGGTGGCTGTCGCGCCGGATGGCGAAATCGTCACGGGCGCCGTCGATGGCAGGCTGCGCATGCTGACCGTGGACGGCAAGGTCAGCGGCGAGGTCGTGGCCAGTCCGACGCCAGTGGTGGCCGTGACGATGTCGGCGGACGGCGCGCTGATCGCTGCGGCGGGCATCGGCGGCACCGTGGCGATCATCGATCGCAAGTCGCGCAGCCTGCTGCGCACGCTGGTTGGGCCCGGGCTGCCGGTATGGGCGGTCGCCTTCCTTCCAGATCGCGAGACACTGATGACGGGTGGTGCGGACGGCAGGATCAGGCGCTGGAATGTGCGCACCGGCGATCCCATCGGCTCAGGCCTGAGCGGCACACCGGCCGACCCGCTTGCGGCCTATGCCGGCGATCATGGCGCCGATGTGTTTCGGGCGTGTGTTGCCTGCCACACGCTCTCGGACAAGGAGGTTCAGCGTGCGGGTCCCACACTTGCGGGACTTTACGGCCGCAAGATCGCTTCGCTGCCGGGATATCGCTTTTCCGATGCGCTGAAGACGATGGACATCGTCTGGACGCCGGAGACCGTCGCTCGTTTGTTCGAAGTCGGGCCGAATGCCTACACCCCCGGCACCAAGATGCCGGAGCAGCGCATCGGCTCGGCCGAGGACCGGCGCGCACTCACCGAGTTTCTGGGCCGCGCCACGTCGCGCTAAAGCATGATCCGGAAAAGTGCGAAGCGGTTTTCCGCAAAGATCATGCGTAAACCGCAATCTAAAGCGCGATGACGGTTCATCCAAATCTCATCGCGCTTTACCGGCCGCTTAGATCGAGTCCCAATTGTCCATGTCGACAGAGCTGTGATCAAACGAGACATGTGATGCTTCGTGGTTTCCGACCCCGCGAAGATGTCTGTTCGTCGTGTTTAGTCCTTGCCTTTGCGTTCGCGGAGATAATCATCTGTCGTTCGCGGCGGCGTTCGTTCCGGAACGCCCTTGAACGGATCGAATTGCTGCTCGCTCATGACCACGACGCGGCAGTCTGCGCACATCCTGAGCGCCTCGATCCGCTTGTCGCCGGCCGGGTACATCCAGTGCCGGCCTTCGAGTTTGGCAGCGATGCGGTCGATCGTGCTCTTGACGCCGAAGGGCGTGCCGCAGCGGACACAGAGCGCGGGCTCCTCTTCCTTGATCACAACGGCGGGCGCGCGCGCCGCGCGGAAATCGATCTGCGGCTTGAGGCTGATGACCTTTTCCGGACAGGTGCTCTGGCACAGGCCGCACTGCACGCAGGCATCCTCGATGAATTTCAGCACCGGCCGCTCGGGATCGTCGCGCAGTGCGCCGGTCGGGCAGGCCGAGACGCAGGAGAGGCACAGCGTGCAGCCATCGGTGTCGACGCTGATCGCGCCGACCGGCGCGCCTTGCGGCAGCGCGATGACGTCGACCGGCTGCGGCGCCAGCCGGTGCAATTCGCTCAGGGCGAACCGCAACAGATCGCGCCGCTTGCCGACGGTCTTGAAGGTCGCCGGCGCCGCGATTGCGGCGAGCGTGCCGATCCCGGTCAAATGCTCCCCGAGCGCGTCGGGATCATCGGTTTCGATGGTGGCGAGGCGACGGCCCGCAAATCCAAGGCCGCCGAGAATCGCGTCGGCCATCGCGATGGTCTGCGTCAATCCGGTAACGTCGTGGCACGGCTTGCCACGGAGCAGGAAGCGCACGGCGGAGACGCCATAGGCGAAGGCGCCGACGATCGCCTCCAGCCCGAGCTGCGTGAGCTCGTTGACCGCAAAGGGAAGCACGTTCGCCGGCAGGCCGTCGCCATGCCGCGCGAGTGCGTCGATCAGCGGCGTGCCGTGCGGGCTGTCATGGAAGAGCAGCACCGCATCCGCACCACCGGCCTCGCGATAGGCGAGCAGCATGGCGCGAAGCCTCTGGAGCTGCGTATCGGCGGGCGGCAGCGCGTAGGAGACCGCGCCGGTCGGGCAGGCCGCCGCGCATTGGCCGCAGCCCGCGCAGATGTTCGGATCGATTGCGACGTGGTCGCCGACCGGCGTGATCGCCCCGGTCGGGCAAAGATCGAGACAGCGATGGCAGCCCGTGCGCTTCGAGCGCGAATGGGCGCAAAGCGCGGGCGCAACCTCGACATATCTGGGCTTGTCGAAGCTGCCGACGAGATCGCGCGCGGTCAGCACGGCGCGCAGCACCGCGGCGGGATCTTTCGCGTCGGCGCGGAGATAGCCGTCGCGCAGGTCGTGGGCGGGAAACAGTGGCGGACCGCCGGAAAGATCGAGCACGATATCGCAGCGCGAGGTGACACCGCTTCGCGGCGGATCGAATAGGAAGCGATCGCGCGAGGAAGGGCGGGGACGCGCATAGTCGTCGATTGCAAGCTCGAACGCGCCGAAATGTCCCTTCGCGGAGCGGATCGTGCCCTTGACGATCGGGAACACCGTTGCCGCCGGCGGCACTGCGTCATCGAGCTGCTTCAGCATCACGGTGACGTCGAGGTGATCGGCAAGCAGGCGGCCGGCCTCAATCGCGGCCTCATCGCGCCCGTAGATCAGGATGATGCCCTCGCTCGACAAAGTGACGAGCGGATAGTCCGGGGTGGGGATGGAGGCGGATGCGAGCAGGGCCGCCATTTTTGGCCCGGCGCGTGCGCCGTCGCGGGACCAGCCGGCCGTTTCGCGTATATTGACGAAGCTGATCGCGTCAGGCCGCTCGCCGGCCTCGTCCGAAAACTGCGCTGCCTGCTGCGTGCAGGCGACCGTCAACACGCCTTCTGTCGCGGCCATCTTGCGGAAATGATCGAGCTCCGCCCCGCAGAGGTGGCGAAAGCTTTTGACCTCGCTGCTCGGGCATCCACGCCGGATCGCAGCCACGTCGAGGGGCATCGTGTCTTCGCACGAGCAGATCAGGATGGTCTTCGACGGCCGCTCCAGGTTAACCTCTCCGCCATTCGGACGCCGACGACGGACTCGCGCCGGCCCTTCGCCTCGTATAGACATTATCCATCGGGAAGAAAAGGAAAGCGGAGGACGGCCTGCCGTCGATCCCAGTGAGCCATGTTTCCGCGGCGGAACTTATCCACCTGCCGCCGCCGTTCACATTGGTGCGGTTGCGCGAGAGCGGCGACGCTTTTGCCCATGCATGCCGCATCGCACCGGAGAGCGGCGCCGGAACGCTCGTCTATGTCGGACGCTTTGACCTCGCCGAGTTCGCCGTGGTGCTCGAGCCGGCCGAGCCGTTGCGCAGCGCGCGGCGCGCGTTCTACGCAGGCATGGTTGCGCTGACCGATGCGCTTCGCGCCTATGCACCGCCGAGCAAGCCGATCACGATCGGCTGGCCGGATGCGGTCAGGATCGACGGGGGGCTGGTCGGCGGCGGACGGTTGGGGTGGCTTTCCGGAGCCGACGAGGACGCGCCGCCACCCTGGCTGGTGTTCGGCGCCATGATACGGACGGTTGCCATGAACGATGACGATCCAGGCGTCCACCCGCTGGCCTCGGCGCTCGACCAGGAAGGCTTTGGCGAGGCGGGCGCGGCGCAGATCACGGAGAGCTTCGCCCGGCACCTGATGCTGGCGCTGGACGGCTGGCGGGTCGACGGCTTCGACAGTGTCGCGCGCGACTATCTCACGCGGATGCCGCGTGAAAGGCAGACGGTGCAGCGCATCGATGATTGCGGCGACCTCCTGACGCGCCGCATCGGGACGGATAGGATCGAACGAAGCCACCTCGTTCGGGCGCTTGCGATCCCGTCCTGGCTCGATCCGGCCCACGGAGGACCGCGCCTGTGAAGCTCCTGCGTACAATCGCGCTCGATCCCTCCGACACCTTCGTGTTCGACGTGGCGGCGGAGCCGGGCGAATGGGCCGTCTCCGGCGCTTTCCGCTTCTGGGATTGCGATGGCGCGAAGCTCGAGGGCAAGGCGCGCGCGGCGTTTCGCGGTGGTTTCCTCGGGGTGCAATCCTGGGGTTGGTCGACCCTGGCGCAGATCGTTCCGGCGACCGCAGACGATTACCACGGGGTGGTCGATCTCCTGGCGAGGCAATTGGTCGATCGTTTCGGCGCGCCGGACATGGCGGCAGCGAAAGCGGCCGCGGAAGAGGAGGTCGCTTTCGCCCAGTCGCTCTGCAGCCATCCCATCAGCTCGCTTATTGCAGTGCACCGCACGTCCAGCGACGGTGAGGTCCGCGAGTCCTTCCGCCGGCTGCAGCTCCGGGAGGGGCAGGGGCATGGCAAGGCGTTCTCCTTCATGGAGATGGAGGACGACGTCCAGCCGGACGGCGATCTCAGGCTTGCGGAACTCGGCCGGGAGCCGACCGTCAGATGAACGATTTCTGGATCGCCTGTGGTCATCACCTGCTCGATCGCGACGAGGGCGGCGGGCTGCGCGTCACCGACGAATTTCTCAAAGCCTATTTTGCACGTCCCGAGCTGATGCCGCCGGACGAGGCGTGCCCGGTCGAACGCCGGCTGCACCGCGAATTGCTCGCCGACCCGCGCCAGGCGGTCAGCGCCGGCGAGATCGCAGGGATCGTCGATGCGGACGCCCGGGAAAATTGGCAGTTCGTGCTGGCGTTTCGCGATCTTCTGCTGCGGCATCCGACGCTCGAAGCCGCTTATCTTGCCTGGGTGCGCTCAGGGGCGAACGATCTGCCGCCGCTGTTCGTCAACCAGCTCGTGCACGTCATCCTGCGCAACGCGCTCGATGGGTGCGTTGACCCCTTCGTGCTGCGCGCGGCCGAATTGTTCTTCCGGACCCAGCGCATTCTCCCACATGAGCACGCTTTGTTGCTGGGAGACGAGGAGGTGGTCGGCGGCCGGAGCCCGACCCCGGTGCTCTCGCTGATGTCGATGCTGGGCGCCACCACCGATGCGGTGGTGGAGGTGTTGAGCGATGAGAATGCCGAGGCCTATTGGCACCGCAGCGATCAGTTCGACATGGCTCTCGATCTTACGGCGGACGGCCGCGGACCGGCTGCGCTGGCGCAGGCGATGACGCGCTGGGTCTCCCATCTGCTCGGCATCGAAGTCGTGATCGAGCCGCTACGGGCGCTGCGCGAGGCAAAGCTCACCTGGTATGTCGGGCTCGATGCCGATGCCACGAGGCTCGGCGACCGTTTGTGGCACGGCAAAGAGCTTGGCGAGCACGACGCCGATCGTGTGCTCGCGCTGTTCCGGCTGACGTTTGCGGATTCCAGCCGTGCCCTCGACGATGTCGGGGATGAGCCGGTCTACCTGATCCTGTCGATGACGGCGGATCAGAAGCTCCGGATGAAGCCGCAGAATCTGCTGACCGGGCTGCCGGTGAAGCACCTGGAGATGGCGACATGAGCCCTGCGGCATTGCCGTCCCTCTCGATTGCCGTCGGCGTCGTGGTCGAGCGGCGCAAGGCCGACTCGCCTTGGGTCGATTTCATCTGGCGCGGAATTGCCGTCCTGCCGGACGAGCCCTCGACCCACCCCTGGACCGTGCTTCGCGAGCAGGACGGCACGACGCTGTTCTATGCCGGAAGCGCGACCGTCGATCTCTATCCATCCGAGACGGCGCGCTATCGCGACAATCTCGCCTCCGGCCGTCCGAGCGTCTGGATCGTGCTGTCGCCCTCGGAAGGCGCCTGGCCCTATGCCGTCACCGCGGTGACCGCCGACCCCGCCGAGGGCGAAGGCTTTACAGAGGCCGCCGACAATCTCGTCGAGGCCGTGCCGATGCCGGAAGTGCTGCGCGAAGCGATTGAAAGCTTCGTGGCCGAGCACCATGTCGAGCGGGAATTCGTCAAGCGCAAGCGGCGCCGTGCCGACCCGGAGGCGCTGGCGCGGCGCGAACATGAAGGCGGACAGGAATGAGCGAGGAGGACTTCCTTGCACGTTGGTCCCGCCGCAAGCAGCAATCGCGAGCGGAGCCGGCGAAGCCTGTCGCGGCGCAGCCCACGCCGCCGTCCGAGACCAGAGAGGACGAGACTGAGCTCGATCTGTCGAGTCTGCCGTCGATCGACGAGATCAATGCTGCCACCGACATCACAGCCTTCCTCGGCAAGGGGATTCCTGGGGACTTGAGCCGTGCGGCTCTTCGCCGCGCTTGGGCGACCGATCCCGCGATTCGCGACTTCGTCGGGCTTGCGGAGAATGCATGGGACTTCAACGACCCGACGGCGATGCCGGGCTTTGGCCCGCTGGATTGCTCCTCGGAGGAGCTCGCAGCACTGGTCGATCGCATTGTCGGCGGCGTCCGCGAGGCAGCCCAGTCTCTCGCCGAGGCGTCGATCGAATCCGCGAATTCCTCGCCGGAATTGCAGCAAGCCGATGTGCCGGTGGTTGCCAATACCGTTGAGCCGCCGGATGAGACGGAGCCCTTGGCAATCGCTGCTGCGGTGCAACCGACAGTGGGTGAAAGCTCTGCGAATTCTGCGGAACCCGTCAGGTCTCGCACGCATGGTGGTGCGCTGCCGCGCTGAACCACGACCAAAGGCTATAGGTACAGGCTATGGCAGGTGATTGACCGTTGCTGGAACCCGCATTAACCTGCCTACTGCTTTGTAACAAAAGCGATAATCAAGCAGACGGGACTTGGATGGGAGGTCCACGTGCGTGATGACGGACTTGATCGCGCGATCGATGCTGCGGGCGGCATTGCTCAGCTTGCACGCAAAATAGGCATTAGCCAGCCTTCCGTATCGAATTGGACCCGTGTGCCAGCACAACGGGTGGTTGCAGTCGAAACGGCGACCGGCGTATCCCGAAACGATCTGCGGCCCGATCTTTACGGCGAGCAAGCGGGCTCCGCCGCGCTCGTCGATCCCATCGACGCGGCGCGCGCGCGCGAATACGCGCTTCTGGCGGTGCTGTTGTCTGCGCCTCCGTCGAAGCGGCTGCTCGATCAGCTCGCCGCGTTGAGCGGTGACGCGACGCCGCTCGGGCGCGCACATGCGGGGCTCGCCGACGCCGCCTCGAGCGCCGTCGCAGCGAAAGTCGAGCAGGAGTATTTCGACCTGTTCGTCGGGCTCGGCCGCGGCGAGTTGCTGCCCTATGCCTCCTATTATCTCACGGGCTTTCTCAACGAACGGCCCTTGTCGCGGCTGCGCGGCGACCTGATGACGCTCGGCATCGAGCGTATTGCCAACAATTCCGAACCCGAAGATCACGCCGCGATCCTGTGCGAGATCATGTCGGGACTCGCCGATGGTCGCTTCGATGCCTCGCCCGAGGCGCAGCGCGCCTTCTTCGAAAAGCATGTTTCGCCCTGGATGGGGCGGCTGTTCGCCGACATGGAGAACGCGGGGGATGCCCGCTTCTATCGCGCAGTCGGCGCGCTCGGCCGCACCTTCATCGAAATCGAGACGGAAGCATTCACATTCGCCAGCTGACCGAGGCGCCTCGGTCCGGGAGAGATGCGATGAGTGACGAGACGAAAGCAAAGGTCGGACGCCGTGATTTCCTTCGCAAGGTCGGCTTGAGCACGGCGGGTGTCGGCGCGACGCTTGCGACGCCCTTGGTCGGGTCCGCCCAGGCCGACAGCGAAACCAACGATGAGAAGCGCAAGGCGCGCTACAAGGAATCCGATCACGTGAAGACGTTCTACCGCGTCAACCGTTATCCGGCCTGACAGGGAGGCTGCCCGTGCTTATCAAGCGAACACACCAGCGTTCCGATCGCCGAGGCTCCGTGGCCGAATCCCTTGCGGGCCAAGGCGGGGGACTTGATCGCCGCACATTCCTGCGCAAGTCCGGCTTGGCCGGCGGCGCGCTCGCCGCGCTCGGGGCCATGCCGGTCGGCAACGTGCGCAAGGCGGAAGCGGCCGCAGCCGGCCCGCTCTCGGCCGGCGCCACCGTCAAGAAGAGCATCTGCACGCATTGTGCCGTAGGTTGCACGGTGACGGCGGAAGTGCTCAACGGCGTCTGGATCGGGCAGGAGCCGAGCTGGGATTCACCGATCAACCGCGGCTCGCATTGCGCCAAGGGCGCGTCAGTGCGGGAGCTCGTGCACAGCGATCGCCGCCTGCGCTATCCGATGAAGCTGGTGAACGGGCAGTGGACGCGCGTGTCGTGGGACATTGCGGTGAACGAGATCGGCGACAAGCTGCTGCAGGTTCGCGAGAAGTCGGGCAGCGATTCCGTCTATTGGCTCGGCTCGGCCAAGATGACCAACGAAGGAGCCTACCTGTTCCGCAAGTTCGGCGCGTTCTGGGGCACCAACAACACCGATCACCAGGCGCGGATCTGCCACTCCACCACCGTCACCGGCGTCGCCAATACCTGGGGCTATGGCGCGATGACGAACAGCATCAACGACATGCGCAACTCCAAGACGATGCTGTTCATCGGCAGCAACGCGGCGGAAGCGCATCCCGTCAGCATGCAGCACCTGCTTGAATCCAAGGAGCTCAACAAGGCGAACTTCATCGTCTTCGATCCGCGCCTGACGCGCACCGCTGCGCATGCCACCGAATATGTCCGCATCCGTCCCGGCACCGACATTCCCGTGCTCTACGGCATGATGTGGCACATCCTGAAGAACGGCTGGGAGGACAAGGAATTCATCGCCCAGCGCGTCTACGGTTTCGACGACCTGCGCAAGGAGGTCGAGAAATGGAATCCGCAGGAGGTCGAGCGCGTCACCGGCGTGCCCGCCGCGCAGCTCGAGCGCGTCGCCAAGACGTTCGCGACCGCCAAGCCCGCGACCATCATCTGGTGCATGGGCCAGACCCAGCACACGGTCGGCACCGCCAACGTGCGGGCGAGCTGCATCGCGCTGCTGATGACGGGCAACGTCGGCAAGGCCGGCGCCGGCGCCAACATTCTCCGCGGCCATGACAACGTGCAGGGTGCGACCGACGTCGGCCTCGATATCGTGACGTTGCCGTTCTATTACGGCCTCGCGGAAGGCGCCTGGAAGCACTGGTCCCGCGTCTGGGAGGTCGACTACGACTATCTCGTCTCGCGCTTCGACGAGAAGAAGCAGATGGAGACGCCAGGCATTCCGCTGACGCGGTGGTTCGATGCCGCGCTGTTGCCGAAGGCCGACGTCGCACAGAAGGACAACGTCAAGGCCGTGTTCGTGCAAGGCCACGCCAGCAACAGCATCACGCGCATTCCCGAATCGCTGAAGGGCCTGAAGGCGCTGGAGCTGCTGGTGATCGCCGATCCGCATCCGACCACCTGGGCGGCTCTGGCGGTCGAGGCGGGGCGCAAGGACGGCGTCTACATCCTGCCGGTGGCGACGCAGTTCGAATGCACGGGATCGCGCGTCGCCTCCAACCGCTCGATTCAATGGGGCGAGCAGATCGTCAAGCCGATCTTCGAATCCAAGGACGACCTCGAGATCATTTATTTGATGGCGAAGAAGCTCGGCTTCGCCGACAAGATGTTCAAGAACATCAAGGTCGAGAACAATCTCCCGGTCGCCGAGGACGTGCTGCGCGAGATCAACCGTGGAAGCTGGTCGACCGGTTATTGCGGCCAGTCGCCGGAGCGCATCAAGGCGCATATGAAGAACCAGCACAAGTTCGACCTGGTGACGATGCGCGCACCCAAGGACGATCCGGAAGTCGGCGGCGATTATTACGGCCTGCCTTGGCCGTGTTGGGGCTCGCCCGAGGTGAAGCATCCCGGCTCGCCGCTGCTCTACAACAACAATCTGCACGTGATGGACGGCGGCGGCGCATTCCGCCCGCGCTTCGGCATCGAGCGCGAGGAGAAGCTGCCGGACGGCACGACGCGCAAGGTCAGCCTGCTCGCCGACAAGTCCTTCTCCAAGGGCTCTGAGATCGAGGACGGCTATCCAGAGTTCACGCTGGCGAGCCTGAAGAAGCTCGGCTGGGACAAGGATCTCACCGAGGCTGAAATGGCGACCATCCAGCGGGTCAACCCGGCCAATCCGGATGCGGTGTCCTGGGCGCTCGACCTCTCCGGCGGCATCCAGCGCGTCGCGCTGATGCATGGCTGCGTGCCCTTCGGCAACGGCAAGGCGCGCATGAATGCGTTCGGTCTGCCGGATCCGATCCCGGTGCATCGCGAGCCGATCTACACGCCACGCGTCGACCTCGTCGAGAAGTATCCGACCTTGCCCGATGCCAAGCAATTCCGCCTGCCCAATATCGGCTTCTCGGTGCAGAAGGCGGCGGTGGAGAAGGGGATCGCCAAGCAGTTCCCGCTGATCCTCTCCTCCGGGCGTCTCGTCGAATACGAAGGCGGCGGCGAGGAGACCCGCACCAATCCGTGGCTCGCCGAATTGCAGCAGGACATGTTCATCGAGATCAGCCCGGCTGATGCCGCCGATCGCGGCATCAAGGACGGCGGCTGGGTCTGGGTGAGCGGCGCCGAGAACAACTCGCGGGCCAAGATGAAGGCGCTGGTGACCGAACGCGTCGGCAAGGGCGTCGCCTGGATGCCGTTCCATTTCGGCGGCTGGCTCGGCGGCAACGACCTGCGCAAGAACTATCCCGCCGGCACCGATCCGATCGTGCTGGGCGAGAGCGCCAACACGATCACGAGCTACGGCTACGATCCTGCAACCGGCATGCAGGAGCCGAAGGTCACGCTTTGTCAGATCGTCGCAGCCTGAGAGGAGCACGCACATGGCTCGGATGAAATTTCTCTGCGACGCTGATCGCTGCATCGAGTGCAACGCCTGCGTCACCGCCTGCAAGAACGAGCACGAGGTGCCCTGGGGCATCAACCGGCGCCGCGTCGTCACCATCAACGACGGCAAGCCGGGCGAGCGCTCGATCTCGATGGCCTGCATGCACTGCACGGACGCGCCCTGCGCGGCGGTGTGTCCGGTGAACTGCTTCTACACCACGGCCGATGCGGTGGTGCTGCACTCCAAGGACCTCTGCATCGGTTGCGGCTATTGCTTCTACGCCTGTCCGTTCGGCGCGCCGCAATACCCGAAGGTCGGAAACTTCGGCTCGCGCGGCAAGATGGACAAATGCACCTATTGCGCCGGCGGCCCGGAGGCCGACGGCAGCAAGGAGGAATACGCGAAATATGGTGCGAACCGGCTGGCCGAAGGCAAGCTGCCGCTGTGCGCCGAGATGTGCTCGACCAAATCCTTGCTTGCGGGCGACGGCGAGATTATCGCGCAGATCTACAAGGAGCGCGTCATGAAGCGCGGCTACGGCTCGGGTGCGTGGGGCTGGAAGACCGCATATCGCGAGACAATCGAGTCCTGACGTGGGCAGCCGAAGGGCGCGCAAGACCGGGGAGGATACGATGGCGTCGTTTGGAAGGTTCATTCGTCTGGCGTTGGGCGCCTGGGCGCTGCTTATGTTGGTGAGCATGGCGCCCGTGAGTGCTCAGCAGGTCAATCCGACCGCGAGCTCGGTCAAGGAGCAGCAGCTCCTGCAGGAGCTCAACCGGATTCAGGGCCGCGTCAGCATTCCCGACCAGCGCTCCGGCGTGCTCGAGCAGCCGCAGGGACGGGAATGGCGGGAGTTCCGTAACGTGACGCTGCGCTGGATCGGCGGCATTGCCATCCTCGGCATGATCGCGGCCATCGTGATCTTCTATCTCACCGTCGGGATGGTGCGTCTCGAAGCCGGACGGTCTGGCCGCACCATCGTGCGCTTCAACGCCTTCGAGCGGTTCGTGCACTGGCTGACGGCGACCTGTTTCATCGTGCTGGCGATTTCCGGGCTGAACATCACGTTCGGCCGGCCGCTCTTGCTGCCGCTGATCGGTTTCGAGGCGTTCTCGGAATGGTCGCAATGGGCCAAGTATGCGCACAATTATCTGAGCTTCCCGTTCACACTCGGCGTCGTCCTGATCTTCCTGATGTGGATCGGCGGCAATATCCCGAACAAAGTGGATATCGAATGGGCGAAGCGCGGCGGCGGGCTGATCGGTCATGACCATCCGCCGGCCTACCGCTTCAACGGCGGCCAGAAGATGATCTACTGGATCGTCGTGATCGGCGGCGCACTGGTCGCAGCGTCGGGCTACGCGCTGATGTTCCCGTTCTACGGCACCGGGATCGAGGGCATGCAAATGGCCCAGATCGTTCACTCGATCGTGGCGGTCCTGTTCGTCGCGGCGATGATCGCGCACATCTATATCGGCACCATCGGCATGGAAGGTGCGTTCGCGGCCATGGGCTCGGGCGAAGTCGACGTCAACTGGGCGCGCGAGCACCACAGCCTCTGGCTCGACGAGCAGATGGCGCGAACGGGGCTGAACGACGGGCAGCCGCAACCCGCGCCTGCAGCGGCCGAATAGGGGCCGGCCTACCGCGCCGGCTCTTTCGCAAACAGGACGGAGCGGTCCTGCAGCTCCTGCTCTGGAAGCTTGTCGGCCTTTCCTGTCTGCATGTCTTGAATGGACGTCGTGCCGTGCTGACCGAAATGAGGCACGGCATGCGGCCTGAACACGCTATTGGCCGCACCGGCGAGAAGCATGGCTGCAATAAGCGAGAGCATGAGGAGTTTCATGCGCGTCTCCGTCTGCCATCTCCACCCGGCACGATGATTACATCCGGATCGTCGCATCGGATGTGAGCCGCTTCACAGCGATCGGTTCCACTTGCGTGGGGGTCCCGAAGCTCCCCAGACGACCGTCAACTTCCTCGTCCAAGTGGATATCTGCTTGCCAATGCGAGCGCGCCATCCCGCACCGGCGCTGTGATCCGCAGAGGCGGAATTCTTCCATCAGGCCAGCCATTTGGCTCGCATTCCCGCCGGCTCTTCAGGCGTCAGTGCGAAACTGGTCCGGCTCTTGCTCTTGCCAGTATGAGAGATTTTGATAAACGTCACACTGTAAAGGCGGGCGAATGGAACGAGCAGCGATGCGGACTTTGCGGGCGGTCGAGCCCGGAACGGTGGCGCTGCTCGGCGGGCTCGTCGCCGCCAACCTCGCCGCATGGGCCTGGGCCTTCACGCTGTTCGGCGAGCGGCCGACGGTGATGGCGACCGCGTTGCTGGCCTGGGTGTTCGGCCTGCGTCACGCCGTCGATGCCGACCACATTGCTGCGATCGACAACGTCGTGCGCAAGCTGATGCATGCCGGGGAGACGCCGCGCAGCGTCGGCCTCTATTTCGCGCTCGGCCATTCCACCGTGGTCGTGGTGGCAACCATGCTGCTGGCACTGGGCGTCGTGAGTCTTGGCGGCGACAGCCTGCTCAAGGAAGTCGGCGGCCTCATCGGTACCTCGGTCTCGGCGCTGTTCCTGCTCGCGGTCGCCGCGATCAATCTCGTCATTTTCGCCGGGCTGTGGCGGACGTTTCGCGCGGCGCGGGAGCAGGGCGTTCACGATGCCGCGCAGCTCGATGCGCTGCTTGCCGGCCGCGGCGTGCTGGCGCGGCTGCTCGGCCCGATGTTCCGCCTGGTGACGAAGCCCTGGCACATGTACCCGCTCGGCTTCCTGTTCGGCCTCGGCTTCGACACCGCGACCGAGATCAGCCTGCTCAGCATCTCCGCCAGCGAAGCCGCGCGCGGCGCCTCGCTCGCCGATGTGCTGGTTTTCCCCGCGCTGTTCGCTGCAGGCATGGCGCTGGTCGACACGGCCGATTCCGCGCTGATGGTGAGCGCCTATCGCTGGGCCTTCGTCGATCCCTTGCGCAAGCTCTGGTACAATCTCACGATCACCGGCGCCTCCGTCGCGGTCGCGCTGTTGATTGGCGGCATCGAGGCGCTCGGCCTGATCAGCGATCGGCTCGGCCTCTCCGGCGGTGCATGGGCGCTGGTCGAGGAACTCAACGAGTCGCTTGCCAATGTCGGCTTTGCCGTGATCGCGCTGTTCGCGGCCGCATGGCTCGTCTCGGTCGTGCTCTATCGCCGCATGTTCGCGAACGAGCCTCGCCGCGCCGGCACGAAGGTCCTGGAATGCGCCGATGCGACCGAGGCGGCCTGAGCAAGGTCGTCGCGGCGGCGCTTTGGCGGCACTCTCGGTCCTGGCGCTGCTCGCGGATGACGGCCGCGCCTTTGCGCAGAGCGATGGCGCCTCACGCGAACTGCCACCGGTCGAGGTCAGTGGCGGCGCTGCACCCGGGCGCAAGATGCCGCTCGCATCGCGCCGTGCCGCCAGACCGACCGCGGCCGGCCGCCGCATCTTCGTGTCTCCAGCAACGACGCAGGCGGCGGATCCGCGCAGTGCCGGCTCGGGTGCGAGGGCCGCAGCCGGCATGGCCAGCGAGATCACCGTCTCCGGCGATGAGATCAATGCGCGCCCTTTCGCACGGCCGGGCGAGGCGCTCGAGGCCGTGCCGGGACTGATCGTGACACAGCATTCCGGCGAGGGCAAAGCCAACCAGTATTTCCTGCGCGGTTACAATCTCGATCACGGCACCGATCTGGCGATCATCGTCGATGGCGTCCCCGTCAACATGCGCACTCACGCGCATGGCCAGGGCTACGCCGATCTCAACTGGCTGATCCCGGAAACCATCGCCGCAATGGACGTGCGCAAGGGACCTTACTTCGCCGACGAAGGCGACTTCGCCTCGGTCGGAAGCGTCCACATCGGCCTGATCGACAGCACCCAGCGGCTGGCGCAGGTGAGCGCCGGCAGCTTCGGTTACCGGCGTCTGCTCGGCATGGATTCCGCGAAAGTCGGCGACGGTTCGCTGCTGGTGGCCGGCGAGATCGGAACCTACGACGGCCCGTGGGACAATCCGGACAACGTACGAAAGCTCAACGGCCTCGTGCGCTACAGCCAGGGCACCGCGACCGACGGCATGTCCGTCACCGGCATGGCCTACGTCAACAAATGGAATTCGACCGACCAGGTGCCGCAGCGCGCCATCACCAGCGGCCTGCTCGGCCGTTACGGTTCGGAAGATCCGAGCGACGGTGGCCATGCCAGCCGCTTTGCGCTGTCCGGGCGCATCGCGCAGACCGACGACATCGGTTCATGGAAAGCCAACGCCTATCTGGTGAAGAGCCAGCTCGACCTCTTCAACAATTTCACTTACTTCCTCGACGATCCCGTGCTCGGCGACCAGTTCCACCAGCACGACGACCGCTTGATGGCGGGCGCCAATGTCTCGCGCACGCTGAACGGCTCCTTTGCCGGCCTGTCGATGCAGACCACTTTCGGTCTGCAATCGCGTTATGATGCGATCGACCTCGCGCTCACCAATACGTTTCGGCGCGGCTTCGTCGGCAATGTCCGCGGCGACAAGGTCGGCGAGGGCAGCGTCGGGATCTATGCCGAGAACACGGTGCGCTGGACCGACTGGCTCAGGACGACGTTGGGCTGGCGCGGCGATTATTACGCCGCCGACGTCACCTCTCTGTTCAACGCCGCAAATTCCGGCCGCGCCGATGCCGCGCTCGGCAGCCCGAAATTCAGGATGGTGCTTGGTCCGTTCAACCAGACCGAATTCTTCCTCGGCGCCGGCTACGGCATGCATTCGAACGATGCCCGCGGCGCGACCACGACGGAGGATCCCACCGATCCCGCGACAAGGCTCACGCCGTCGCCACTCCTGGTGCGCACCAGAGGCGCGGAGGTCGGTGTTCGCAGCAGGATCGTTCCCGGCCTCGACAGCTCTCTCAGCCTCTTCATCCTGGACCAGGATTCCGAGATCCTGTTCTCCGGCGATGCCGGCGACACCTCGGCAACCCGCGCCAGCCGCCGCTACGGCTTCGAGTGGACCAACCATTACCGGCCGCGGTCCTGGATCGATATCGATGCGGATCTCGCAATGACGCATGCGCGCTTCCGCGGCCATGACGGCGAGCAGGCCGCGGTCTATGCCTCGCTCGCCGGCTATCCCGAGGCGCAGATCGGCAATGCGCCCGGCAACTACATTCCCAACGCCCCGGCGATGGTGGCATCGGCCGGACTAACGCTTGGCGAGAAGACGGGTTGGTTCGGCAGCGCGCGCTGGCGCTACATCGGGTCCAGCCCGCTGACGGAGGACAATGCGTTCCGCTCGCGGCCGATCAGCATAGTCAACGCGCGGCTCGGCTACCGCACCGGGAACGGCTGGCGCATCCAGTTCGACGTGCTCAACCTCTTCAACAGCATGGCGAACCAGATCACCTACGCCTATGGCTCGCTCTTGAAGACCGACAGGCTCTACAATCTCTGCGTCGCCAATGCCGCACCGGCCGCGGTCTGCCGGAACGGCGTGATGGACTATGTGCTGCACCCGGTCGAGCCGATGACGTTTCGGGTCAGTCTTGCAGCGAGCTTCTAAAGCATGATCCGGAAAAGTGTGCAGCGGTTTTCCGAAAAGATCATGCTTAAACAACAAGCTAAAGCGCGATGACGATTCAGCCCAGTCGCATCGCGCTTTAGACTCAGTCGGGCCTCGAATCGCGAAACGTCCGTTCGCCGGTGATGATGGCGGACAGCATGCTCTGCCGGGACATGACGTCTTCGCGCAGCGCCGCGTAGATGTGCAGGATGACGAACACGACGATGAACCACATGCCCAGATGATGCAGCGTGTGAACGTCCTGGCTGTTCGGAAAGATCCTGAACACCCAACCGAACAGCCGGTACCAGAGGCTGTCGACGCCCGCGCCCTCTCCATAGAGCGCAAATCCGGTCAAGATCATTCCGACCATTGCCATGACGAACAGGAACATCGCGGCGTTGGCGAGCGGGTTGTGGCCGATGTACTTTTTGGGGTAGCGCACCAGGAAAAGATACCAGCGCAGCTCGTACAGCAGGCCCCAGCGCCAGATCCGATTGTAGAACGGAAGCGCGAAGAGTTGCCGCGCGTAGTCGTTGCCGACGAACGCCCAGTACACGCGATAGAGGAAGGCGACCGCCAGCACCTGCCCCGACGCGAAATGGATGAAGCGGATGTAACCCATCGTGTACCAGTTGGAGGCCTCGCCCGGCATCGACGGCAGCGGTGAGGCGATCAGATAGCCGGTCATCACGAGCGTCGTGATGAGGGCGGCGTTCAGCCAGTGCCAGATCCGCACCGGCGCTTCGTACACATAGATCGATTGGCGATTGGTCCCGGCGGTGCCGACCGCATCGAGCGTGCCGGGAATCTCGTTCATCTCAGTCATCGATTGCTCCTGCCCCAAGCGATCCGACGCAGCAACAAACGAATCAGCCGACCCTTCCGACAATATCGCGCGCGCTCCTTTGCAAAATCCCCGCGGCGAAAAAAATCCTCAAAGCCCTTGATGCGTCGCATGATGCGACGCGTTGGAAACAAGCTTTGTCTTGCGATGGAAATTCACCTGTCAGGCCACACTTGAAACTGCTCGCTCTTTTCTTGCGCGTGCGGCGCGTTCTGCCAATTGCTGCGTGGGAGCACGATCGCTATCGGCGCAATGGCGGCTTCGTTCGCTGCGCAGCAGCAGGTTTCGGTTTACCGATGATTAGGGGAGAGGCCGCATCGTCGCGCCATTGCGAGTTTTCCGAGAACGGTTTTTGCCAAATGAATCCGAGCTTCGTCACACGTGTTCTTGCCCGGGACGGGCAGTCGATGTCGGGCCTGTTTCACGGCCATGGACGGATGAATGCCGCCGCCATGAGTCTCCCCAAGAGCGAGCCGGTGTTCGCCAACATGTCGATCCGAGCCAAGATCATGATCGGCTTTGCCGTCGTGCTGTTGCTGTCGGCCGTCACCATGGCCGGCGCCTGGCTCGGTTACGAGAAGATCCTCGACGGCTTCGGCGTCTACCGGATCAGCATGTCGGAATCCGACTATGCGCGTGAGATCGACAGCTCCCTGTCCGCCTATCAGAGCAATGCGCGCTATTTCGCCATGGCCGGCACCAAGGAAGCCGAAGCGGCCGCCGAGGAGGCGAGGCGACAGCTCGAGCGGACCATCACCGCGGCCAAGTCCGAAACCTCGACCTTGAGCTGGCAGCAATCGATCAACGAGCTTTTCGAGGCGTATCGCGCCTATACCGACGCCTTCAACAAGGTGCTGGCCCTGCGGTCGGAGATCGACCGTTCCGGTGCGATGTTGGCGGAGGAGGCGCGTGCTATCAAGGCGGCTTTGACGGATGCGAGGGCGCTGCGCGGCGATGCGGATGCGACCGGTGGCCTGCTCGATCGTTTCGAGGTCGTCGATCTGCTCGTGATGGCCGAGTTGAAGCAGCACAATGCCGCGACGGTGCAGGGGGCCACGCACCGGCTCGCGGCCATGAAGCGCCTTGTCGATGGCGGTGCGCTGCGGTCGCGCGATGCCATCGGCGAGAAGACGCTTTCCGACCGCCTTGCCGTGTATGGCGAGCATGTTGCGCGCGTGGCGGCGTCCGCTCAGGAGATCGATGGTCTCGTCGACGGCATGTGGAAGTTGCGGCATAGCCTGTCGGGCGCCGCGAGCTCGCTCAAGCGTGTGGCGCTGGCCGAGCAGGCCGAGGCCGAGAAGAAGACGTCGGAGCAGATCGCCAGCGGTCAGTCCGTGGTGGTGCTGCTGGCGCTGGTGTCAATCGCCATCGGCCTCGTTTTGTCCGTCGCGATCGGACGCGGCATTGCACAGCCCGTGATCCTCATGTGCGGCGCGATGATGGAGCTCGCCAGGGGACGGCACGAGATCGTGCTTCCGGGCCTCGGTAGGCGCGACGAGGTCGGCAGGATGGCTGGCGCCGTGGAGCTGTTCAAGCGCCAGGCGATCGAGCGTACCGAGCGGGAGGCGGCCGAGATCGAGGAGCGAAACAGGTCGGCCGCGGAGCTGCGCCGCTCCGAGCTGAGCCGATTTGCCGGTACGTTCGAAGCCGCGGTCGGCGACATCGTCAACGACATTTCGAGCTCGGCCCGGCAGCTGGAAGTCGCCGCCGCCACGCTGTCGCGTAATGCCGAGGCGACCGGAGAGCTCACCACCGCGGTAGTCGGCGCGTCCAGGGAGTCCGCCGGCAGCATCCAGTCGGTCGCATCCGCCGCCGAGGAGCTGTCGCTCTCGATCAACGAGATCCGCTCACAGGTGCGCAGCTCCAACACCATCTCGGAGAGCGCGGTGCGACAGGCGCGTGACACCGATGCGCGCATCGCCGCCTTGTCCGAAGCCTCGCATCGCATCGGCGACGTGGTCAAGCTGATCACGGCGGTGGCGGAGCAGACCAATCTGCTGGCGCTCAACGCCACCATAGAAGCGGCGCGCGCCGGCGAGGCCGGGCGCGGTTTTGCGGTTGTCGCTTCCGAGGTGAAATCGCTCGCGAGCCAGACGGCGCGTGCCACGGACGAGATCGGCTCGCACATCCAGGGCATGCAGCAGGCGACGGGTGAATCGATCGCCGCGATCAAGAGCATCGCCGGCACGATCGGCGAGATCTCCTCGATCTCGGGCTCGATCGCCTCCGCCGTCGATCAGCAGACCGCGACGACGCAGGAGATCGCGCGTAACGCCCAGCATGCGGCCTCCGGCACCGGCCAGGTCTCGACCAACCTCGAACAGGTCAATCGCGAAGCGACCGAGACCGGTGCTGCGGCCTCGGCCGTGCTGCAATCGGCCCGCGGCCTGACCGAGGCCAGCCAGCGCCTGCGCGTCGAGCTCGACAGCTTCATGGCCAACGTGGCGGCGGCCTGAGGCGGCGGGCGTATCCTGCAAAGGGGTGATTGTAACAGCAGGGTCGTGTCGTGGTAGTGAACGGCGAGGCGCGCGGGACATCGCGGCCTGAAAGCGCTACCAAGGGACGTCAGATGAAGGGTGACCTCGATCTCGCCGGCTTCGAATTGCATCCGCAGCGCGGTGCGGTGCTGGCCGAGGTGCATGCCCGGCCGTTCACCCGGCTCATCGCGCCGCTCACGGTGCTGCGTTTTGCCTTTCTGAGCCAGGGCGAGGTTGCGGCGGCCGACCGCGAGAGGTTCGTGGCGTTCTGCACGTCGCACGGGCAGGCGCCGCCGGATGCCGCGACGAAGCATCATCAGGTCACGATCGGGACGACCCAGCTGCGCTGGGAGCAGCATTCGGAATTCGCTACCTTCACCTGGATTCTGGACGGAGTGTCCGCGCGGCAGTTCGGCGAGATCGGCGACGAGGCTGCGGCGCTGATCCGGTCTCTGCACCAGGCCGGCCAGTTGCTGGTCGCGGTCAAGCTCGAGGCCGAGCAGACCTCGGCCGCGCTTGAGCGTGCCCAGCAGATTTTCGAGCGAGCCAGCCTCGCGATGGCCGCAGTTCGCAGCGGACCTGCGGTCGTTGCATCGGACTTTCGCACCGACGAGCAGGGCTTCGTCCGTATTCTCGTGTGCAATGACGGCCTGTCGCCGGGCCGTCTCGGCGCGCTGGTGCAGCGCGTGCTGGAGATCGAGACCTACCGCACGCTGGCGCTGCTCGGCCTGCCCGCCGCGCTCGAGCTTGCGCCCTCCGTCGATCATATCGGTCGCCGGCTGGTCGAGGTGCTCGAGGAGATGCAGCGCGCCGAGGATCTCAAGCTGAACAACCATCTCTTGAGCGAACTGACCGCACTGGCGGCCACGCTCGAAAGAGGCGCTGCCGGCAGCCTGTTTCGTTTCGGTGCCAGCCGCGCCTATTACGAGATCGTGCAGGCGCGTCTGGCCGTGATCGAAGGCGGCGAGATCGCGGGCTATCCGACCTGGTCCTCATTCCTTGCCCGCCGCATGGCGCCGGCCATGCGCACCTGCGCCACGACGGAGGACCGACAGGCCAATCTGTCGATCAAGCTCGCGCGCGCGGCCGATCTGTTGCGCACGCGCGTCGACGTCGAGCTCGAGGAGCAGAATCGCGACCTGCTGCGCTCGATGAACGAGCGCACAAGGCTGCAATTGCGGCTGCAGAGCACGGTCGAAGGCTTGTCGGTGGCGGCGATCGGCTACTACGTCGTCAGCCTGTTCGGCTATCTCGCCAAGGGGGCCCATGACAGCGGCCTGCATGTCGAGCCTTCGCTGGCGACCGCAATCTTCGTGCCGGTGGCCGTAGCCGTGATCTGGCTCGTCACCCGCAATATCCGCAGGCGGCACCTGAAACACGACGAAATGCCGGGCGCTCACGATTGAGGACGCCAACGAGCCCCTTGCGCTTCGCAAGCGAGCGGTTGAAGCTGGGGCGACCGGGAGACATGAGATGGACCGATCCGACGGAATGACCAACGTGCTCTGGCTGCAGGGCGCCAGTTGCGGCGGATGCACCATGTCGATCCTCGAGAGCGGCGCCTCGGGCTGGTTCGACGAGCTCCGGCAATTCGGCGTCAACCTGCTGTGGCATCCGTCCGTCAGCGAGGAGACCGGCGAGGAGGCGGTCGAAGTCCTGCAATCCGTGCTCGACGGCGAGGTGCGGCTCGACCTGCTTCTGCTGGAAGGTTCGGTCGCCCGCGGACCGAACGACACCGGCCGCTTCAACATGCTCGCGGGCACCAATCGTTCCGTCTACAGCTGGATGCTCGATCTGGCACCGCGCGCCGATTACGTGATCGCGGTCGGAAGCTGCGCGGCCTATGGCGGCGTTCCGGCCGCCGGTGCGAACCCGACCGATGCGGTCGGCCTGCAGTTCGAGGGTTCCGATAGTGGTGGCGCGTTGGGCGCGGCGTTCCGCTCGCGGCTCGGTCTGCCCGTCATCAACGTCGCAGGTTGCGCACCGCATCCCGGCTGGATGATGGAAACGATTTTGGCACTGACCACCAAGGATCTTGCGGCAACCGATCTCGACGGATATGGGCGGCCGAAGTTCATCGCCAACCATCTGGCCCACCACGGCTGCTCGCGCAACGAGTTCTACGAGTTCAAGGCGAGCGCCGAGACCATGTCGGAGCGCGGCTGCCTGATGGAGCATCTCGGCTGCAAGGCAACGCAGGCGGTGGGCGACTGCAACCAGCGCTCATGGAACGGCGGCGGCTCCTGCACCAAGGGTGGCTATGCCTGCATCGCCTGCACGTCGCCCGGTTTCGAAGGCGCGCAGAACTATCTGGAGACCGCCAAGCTCGCGGGCATTCCGGTCGGCCTGCCCACCGACATGCCGAAAGCCTGGTTCGTCGCGCTCGCGGCGTTGTCGAAGTCCGCGACGCCGCGGCGCGTGCGCTTGAACGCGACCGCCGACCACGTCGTGGTGCCGCCCGGCGGCGCTGGGGCCAAGCGAACGCCATGACACGGATCACGATAGGTCCGTTCAATCGCGTCGAGGGCGATCTCGAAGTCCGTCTCGACGTCGAGAGCGGGCGCGTGGTGCGCGCCGAGGTGACGGCACCGCTCTACCGTGGCTTCGAGCAAATTCTGGAAGGGCGGCCGCCGCTCGATGCGCTGGCGCTGGCGCCGCGGATCTGCGGCATCTGCTCGGTCTCGCAATCGGTTGCCGCGGCCGCCGCGCTGCGCGAGGCGATGGGCATCGAGGCTGCGCCCAACGGGCTGCTTGCGACCAACATCGCGCACGCTGCGGAGAATGCGGCCGACCATCTGACCCATTTCTATATCTTCTTCATGCCGGACTTTGCCCGCGAGGCCTATGCTGCGCATGACTGGCACGCGGCGACGCGCGAGCGCTTTGCCGCGACGCGTGGCAGCGCGGCGCGGGACGCCCTGCCGGCGCGGGCGCGGCTGCTCGAGACCATGGGCATCATCGCCGGGAAATGGCCGCACAGCCTCGCGTTCCAGCCCGGCGGCACCACGCGCGCCATCGATCTCGGCGAGCGCGTCCGGCTGCTCTCCATCGCGACGGCGTTCCGAAGCTTTCTCGAGCGGATCGTCTTCGCCGATACGCTGGAAAATGTGCTGGCGATCGCGACCGAAGACGAGCTCGATCGCTGGCGCGACGGCCGTGGCGGCGACTTTGCCCATTTCCTGCGGCTTGCCGATAGCCTTGCGCTGAGCGGGCTCGGCATGGGTACGGGCTTGATAATGAGCTACGGCGCCTATCATGGTCCTGACGGCGAGCTGTTTCCGCGCGGCCTGTTCGGCCCGCGCGCTGTGATCGAGCCACTGCCGTTGGCCCAGATCACCGAGGACGTCTCCCACGCCTGGATGCGGGAGTCATCCGCCGACCCCGCCCACAGCAGCACGGTCCCGGACCCCGACAAGCAGGCCGCCTACAGCTGGTGCAAGGCGCCGCGGCTCTCGGGCCAGCCGATCGAGGTCGGCGCCATCGCGCGCCAGACCGTGGCGGGGCAGCCGCTGATTGCCGATCTGGTCTCGGTCAGCGGCACCAATGTGCGGAACCGCGTGATCGCGCGGCTGATCGAGACCGCGCGCATCGCGCTCGCGATGGAGCAATGGACGCGCGCGCTGCGGCTGTCGGAGCCGTTCTGCGACCATTCGCGCGAGATCCCGAACGGCAGCTATGTCGGGCTGGTCGAGGCCGCGCGCGGCAGTCTCGGGCACTGGATGGCGGTGCGGAACGGCAAGATCGAGCGCTACCAGATCATCGCACCGACCACCTGGAATTTCTCGCCGCGCGATTCCTTCGACATCGGCGGCCCCCTGGAGCAGGCGCTGGTCGGCACCAATGTCGGGGATGCCGGCGCGCGCGCGGTCGCGATCCAGCACATCGTGCGTTCGTTCGATCCCTGCATGGTGTGCACCGCGCACTAGGCGGAAACTTCGTTGCCGAGTGCAAATCGAATTGTTTCCGCTTCTCGTGCTTTCAGCGCCGTTGCGTCCCACTCCGTTGCGCAATTCAACACGCAAGGTTTTGGAATCTCTCTACTTTTGAATCGCTCCAGGTCGTTGGCCTGCTTCTTGCTGTCTTTGGCGTCATCGAAAAGTCAAAGCCGAGGCGGGAGGAAATATGGGCGCGGCGACGGAGACGTTTTACAGCGTGATCAGGCGGCAGGGCATCACGCGTCGAAGCTTTCACAAATTCTGTAGCCTGACGGCGACCAGCCTCGGGCTCGGTCCGCTGGCGGCGAGCCGCATTGCGAACGCGCTCGAGACCAAGCCGCGCGTGCCCGTCATCTGGATGCACGGGCTCGAATGCACCTGCTGCTCGGAGAGCTTCATCCGGTCCGCCCATCCGCTGGTGAAGGATGCGGTGCTGTCGATGATCTCGCTCGACTACGACGATACCATCATGGCGGCCGCGGGCCACCAGGCAGAGGCCATTCTCGAGGAGACCCGCGTCAAGCACAAGGGACAGTACATCCTCGCGGTGGAGGGCAATCCGCCGCTGAACGAAGGCGGAATGTTCTGCATCGACGGCGGCAAGCCGTTCGTCGAGAAGCTGAAGATGATGGCCGAGGATGCCATGGCGATCATCGCCTGGGGTGCCTGCGCGTCCTGGGGCTGCGTCCAGGCCGCCAAGCCCAACCCGACCCAGGCGACGCCGATCGACAAGGTCATCACCAACAAGCCGATCATCAAGGTGCCGGGATGCCCCCCGATTGCCGAGGTGATGACCGGCGTCGTCACCTTCATCACCACCTTCGGCAAATTGCCCGAGCTCGACCGCCAGGGCCGGCCGAAGATGTTCTACTCGCAGCGCATCCACGACAAGTGCTACCGGCGCCCGCATTTCGACGCCGGCCAGTTCGTCGAGGAGTGGGACGACGAAGCCGCGCGCAAGGGCTATTGTCTCTACAAGATGGGCTGCAAGGGCCCGACCACCTACAACGCCTGCTCGACCGTGCGCTGGAACGGCGGCGTGTCCTTCCCGATCCAGTCCGGCCATGGCTGCATCGGCTGCTCTGAGGACGGCTTCTGGGACAAGGGCTCGTTCTACGACCGTCTCACCAACATCAAGCAGTTCGGCATCGAGAAGAACGCCGATCAGATCGGCATGGTGGCGGCCGGCGCCGTCGGCGCCGCGGTGGCTGCGCATGCGGCCGTGACCGCGGTGAAACGGCTCGCGTCAAAGCGCGAAGACGCCAAGCAAGATCATTAATCGATTTCAGGAAGCGAAACGATGGGCATCCAGACACCGAACGGGTTCAAGCTCGACAATTCCGGCAAGCGCGTGGTCGTCGACCCGCTCACCCGGATCGAAGGTCATCTGCGGGTCGAGGTCAACGTCGATTCCGACAACGTCATCCGCAACGCGGTCTCCACCGGCACGATGTGGCGCGGTATCGAGACCATCCTGAAGGGGCGTGATCCGCGCGATGCCTGGGCGTTCACCGAGCGGATCTGCGGCGTCTGCACCGGCACGCACGCGCTCACCTCGGTGCGCGCGGTCGAGAACGCGCTCTCCATCACGATCCCGGACAACGCCAACTCGATCCGAAACATCATGCAGCTCTGCCTGCAGGTGCACGATCATCTCGTGCACTTCTACCACCTGCATGCGCTGGATTGGGTCGATATCGTCTCGGCGCTGAAGGCCGATCCGAAGGCGACCTCGGTGCTGGCGCAGTCGATCTCGTCCTGGCCGTTGTCCTCGCCCGGCTATTTCAAGGATCTGCAGATCCGGCTCACCAAGTTTGTCGAATCCGGCCAGCTCGGTCCGTTCAAGAACGGCTATTGGGGGCATGCCGCCTACAAGCTGCCGCCCGAAGCCAATCTGATGGCGGTCGCGCATTATCTCGAGGCGCTCGATTTCCAGAAGGAGATCGTGAAGGTCCACACCATCTACGGCGGCAAGAATCCGCATCCGAACTGGCTCGTCGGCGGCGTGCCCTGCGCCATCAACGTCGACGGCACCGGCGCGGTCGGCGCCATCAACATGGAGCGGCTCAACCTCGTCTCCTCGATCATCGATCGCTGCATCGAGTTCACCGAAAAGGTGTACTTGCCCGACGTTGTCGCGATCGGCTCGTTCTACAAGGACTGGCTCTATGGCGGCGGCCTGTCCGGCAAGAGCGTGATGTCCTATGGCGACATCCCCGAGACGGCCAACGACTATTCGGCGAAGAGCCTGAAGCTGCCGCGCGGCGTGATCCTCAACGGTAACCTCAACGAGGTGCTGCCGATCGACCACGGCGATCCCGAGCAGATCCAGGAGTTTGTCACGCACTCCTGGTACAAATACCCCGACGAGACCAAGGGTCTGCATCCCTGGGACGGCGTCACCGAGCCGAACTACGTGCTCGGTCCCAACGCCAAGGGCACCAAGACCGACATCAAGGAACTCGACGAAGGCGGCAAGTACTCCTGGATCAAGGCGCCGCGCTGGCGCGGCAACGCCGTCGAGGTCGGGCCGCTGGCGCGCTACATCATCGGCTATGCTCAGAACAAGCCTGAGTTCAAGGAGCCGACCGAGAAGCTGCTCAAGACGCTCGGCCTGCCGGTGTCCGCCCTGTTCTCGACGCTCGGGCGCACCGCTGCGCGCGCGCTGGAATGCGAATGGGCCGGGCACCAGATGCGCTACTTCCAGGACAAGCTGGTGGCGCGCATCAAGGCCGGCGACAGCTCGACCGCCAACGTCGACAAGTGGAAGCCGGAGAGCTGGCCCAAGGAAGCCAAGGGCTACGGTTTCACCGAGGCGCCCCGCGGCGCGCTCGCGCACTGGATCAAGATCAAGGAGACGAAGATCGACAATTACCAGTGCGTCGTGCCGACCACGTGGAACGGCTCGCCGCGGGATCCCAAGGGCAATATCGGTGCTTTCGAGGCCTCGCTGATGGATACGCCGATGGCGAATCCGGAGCAGCCGCTCGAGATCCTGCGCACCATCCACTCCTTCGATCCGTGCCTGGCTTGCTCGACCCATGTGATGAGCCCGGACGGCCAGGAGATGGCGACGGTCAGGGTCAGATAGGGAGGCGAAGCCATGATGGATGCAATTGCTCGGTCCTCCGAGGCTAAGCCCGACCTGGCGGCCATCGCAGCCGATGCCTCCGGAGAACAGGCGGTGGGCAGGCCCACCGTCTACGTCTACGAGGCGCCGGTGCGGATCTGCCACTGGGTGAACGCGTTCTCGATTCTCGTGCTGATGGTGACCGGTTACCTGATCGGCACGCCGTTGCCGACGGTCGCCGGCGAAGCGTCCGACAACTTCGCGATGGGCTATATCCGCTTCACCCATTTCGCCGCGGGAGAGGTGCTCGCGGTGTTCTTCCTTGCCCGTATCCTGTGGGCGTTCGTCGGCAATCACCACTCCCGGCAGATCTTCTACATTCCCGTGCATCGCGGCCAGTTCTGGAAGGAGGTCCTGCACGAGATCCGCTGGTACGCGTTCCTGGAGCGCGAGCCGAAGATGTATGTCGGCCACAATCCGCTGGCGCAGACCGCGATGTTCACGGGCTTCACCCTGTTCGTGGCCTTCATGATCGTCACCGGCTTTGCGCTCTATTCCGAGGGCACCGGGATCGACAGCTGGCAGCACAAGCTGTTCGGCTGGGTGTTCGCGATCTGGCCGAACAGCCAGGACGTGCACACCTGGCACCATCTCGGCATGTGGGCGCTGGTGATGTTCGTGCTGGTGCACATCTACGCCGCGATCCGCGAGGACATCATGTCGCGCCAGAGCATCATCTCCTCGATGGTCTCGGGCGAGCGGCAATTCCGCGATTGAGACGGGAACGCAACCGATGTCGACGTCTCCGCAACACGACCGCATCCTGGTGCTCGGCATCGGCAACATCCTGTGGGCCGACGAAGGCTTCGGCGTGCGCGTGGTGGAAGAGTTCCACCGCCGCTACGTCGTGCCCGACAACGTCACCATTCTCGACGGCGGCACGCAGGGTCTCTACCTCGTGAACTACCTGGAGGAGGCCGATCGGCTGATCGTGTTCGACGCCATCGACTATGGCCTCGAGCCTGGCCAGCTGAAGCTGGTGCGCGACGACGAGGTGCCGCGCTTCACCGGCGCCAAGAAAATGAGCCTGCACCAGACCGGCTTCCAGGAGGTGATCAGCGCGGCCGACCTGCTCGGACGATGCCCTGAGCACCTCGTGCTGATCGGCTGCCAGCCGCTCGATCTCGAAGACTGGGGCGGGCCGCTGACGCAGCCGGTGCGCGACCAGATCGCGCCCGCGATCGAGCTCGCCTGTCAGATCCTGGCCGATTGGGGCATCGAGCTGCGGCAGCGCAGCGAGCCCCTGGTGGCGTCCGAGCGGTTGCTCGCCAACGACATCGATCATCTCAATTACGAGATGCGGCCGGCCTGACCGGCGCCGGCCTTCTGGAGAACGCGCGATGTGCCTCGGCCTGCCGATGACGATTGTCGAGACCGATGGGATGTCGGCGTTGTGCGAATTTCGCGGCGAGCAGCGCCGCGTCTCGGTGCTGCTGCTGTCCAATCCGCCGGTCGGCGCTCACGTGCTGGTCTACATCGACAGCGCCATCCGGCTTCTGGATGAGGAAGAGGCCCGCCTGATCGGCGCGGCCATCGACGGTCTCGGTGCTGCGCTCGATGGCGAGGATTGCGACCGCTTCTTTGCGGACCTGATCGACCGCGAGCCGCAACTGCCCGCACACCTTCGCTCCGAATAAGCGAGCCTCCTGCAGCTGCGATGACCGCGCTCCGCCGCGGGATCGGCTTGCGGGGTGCAGGCTGCCTGCAAGCTATCTTTCTATCTGCGAAGATGAATTCCAGCCAAAACTGGAAAGCATCTTATCATCGATGTATGCGCCCTTCTGCGCGCTCGAAAATACATGATGTAGATCAAATGGATAATCCGGGAGGATTGCTAGGATATCCTGGCATGTGCCTTGCTAACCCCATTCCGAGCGAAAACATAAGCTTGCCAGGGGAGGTCTGATGGAATTCCAGGTGGGGAAGCATGATCTGACGCGGCACGGCCTGCCTGAGGTCGACACCGCGACGGTCGACGAATTTCTGGGCGGGGCCGACGAGGCCGGTGCGATCGCCGTGCTGCTGTCCGCAGGCGATCCCAACCGCTTTCCCGAGGCGATCGACGTCGCCGTGGTGCTGCCGGAGCTGATCGCCGCATTCGGCGGCCGGCTGCGTGGCGCGGTCATCGCGCGCGATGCCGAGCGAGCGCTCGGCGTGCGCTTCGGCGTGCGCGTGCAACCGACGCTGATCTTCGTCGCCAAGGGCGAAACACTGGGGCTGATCGCCAAGATCCAGGACTGGTCGGTCTATATCGACCGCATCACGAAACTGATCGAAAGGCCGCGCGGGCAGAGCGCCGCCGTCGCCGTCACCATCGTTCCCCAGCATCGCACACAAGGTCTTGCGCCATGAAGGTCGGTTTCTGGGATGCGCCCGAAGGCGCCGAGCAACCCGTCAGCGTGTTCCCGATCGGTGAGGAGAGTCTCAATGCGGCGAGCGGCAGCCTGACGGCAGCCGGCGCGCTCGCGCGGCTTGCAACGCTCGACAGCACCGAGCTTGCGGCGCGCTGCCCGAATGCGGTGGCACTGCTCTCGAAGATGGCGGCGGCCATCGCGGAGCAAAAGGCGGACGCGCCGAACCAGTTGTTCCGGCTCGCCAACCTCAACGATCTCGAGAGCAAGCTCGTCGCCGACGTGCTCGGCGAAGGCGAGGTCGGCGGTGTCGTCGCGCTTCCGGACGGTTCGCTGGCGCAGATCCAGGAATCGGTGCTCGCGGGAATCTGGCGCGTGCGGCTCGAGACCGACGCGGCCTCCGAATATGTCGAGATCGGCGCCATCCCGGAGATCGTCAAGCGCGCGGCCGCCGACCTGACGTCGGCCGATTTCGAGATCGGACAGGCGCCGGAGGGTGCGATGAACGTGCTGCCGGTGCTCGCCGAGATCCGCGAGCGCGCGCTGGCCTGGCAGCCCGGCACTCGCTCGCAGATCATCAATTTCACGCTGCTGCCGATGAGCCCGGTCGACATGAGCTTCCTGCAGGACACGATCCGGAACGGACCGATCCAGCTCGTGTCGCGCGGCTATGGCACCTGCCGGGTGCTGTCGACCGGCATACGCAATGTCTGGTCGGTGCAGTTCTTCAACGCCATGGACACCATCATTCTGGACACGCTGGAAGTCGGCGGCGTGCCGACCGTCGCGCTCGCGGCGGACGAGGATTTCGAGGATTCCGCCGAGCGGCTGCAGGAAATCATCGAGGCCTATTTCAAATGAGCGCCTTCGAGAATTTTGGCGTGCGTCAGGACGTGGCCGATGTGACGCGGCTCGAATGCGGCATCTGCTGGACCATCTACGATCCCGCCGATGGCGACGAGGTCACGCAGATCGCGCCCGGCACGCCGTTCGCGGCGCTGCCGGAGGACTGGCACTGCCCGAACTGCGACGCGCCGAAATCCAAATTCATGGCGATCGAAGCATGACGGGGAGCGCGCCCAATCCTGCTCGCGACCGGGACGCCGCAGCGTGGGGCGAGCTGCTGGCCGCAAGCTATCGCGAGATCGGCGATCGCGCGATGCGCGATCTGCCGATCTACAACGGGGCGCTCGGCGTCGAGGCGGTTGGTTTCCGCCCCTTCAATGGCACGATGGTCGGCATCATGGTCACGCCGTGGTTCATGAACGTGGTGATGCCGGCGAGCGCGATGCGGGAGACGTCCGGGGCAACGGTGCGAATCCGCTTTCCCGCAGGCGACATCGAATTCACCCTCGGCGAGGTCGGACAGATGGGCCGGGTCGCAAGCTGCTCGCTGTTCTCGCCGATGTTCGAGTTCGCCGATATGGCGGCCGCGCGGGCAACGGCCGAAGCTGCGCTTGCAGAGCTGATGCTGCCTGATGACAGCGAGGAGGCGGTCCGTCGCCGCGCGCCCGCGACGAGTCAGATCGACCGGCGTAACTTCCTGCGCGGGTCCTTGACGGAGCGGCGCGGATGAGCCTGGTCTTTCGCAACGAGATCGACATCACGGTGTGGCTCGCCGGCGCCACCATAGCCGATGTCGCGATCCGGTCGCGCAGCCGGCCGCCGCTGACGCGGCTGTTTGCGGGAAAGCCCGCGGCGTCCCTGGTTCCGGTGTTGCCGCGGCTGTTCTCGCTCTGCTCGGTCGCACATCAGGTGGCGTATCTGACGGCGATCGAAACCGCTTCCGGCCAGGAGATGACGCCAGCGGCCGCGCACCGTCGTGTCACGGCCGTTGTTGCCGAGCGCCTGACCGAGTTGTTGCGGGGCCTGTTCGTTGGAGGAATTGCGTTCGACGGCGGCAGCGCCGGTGCCGTCCGCGCCATGATGCAGGCGAGCGCGGTGCTCGGCGTAGCGAGCGAAGGCGTACCGGAAGCCTCGCGGCGCGAGGCTGTGGCGCAGATCAAGGCTGCGCTCGCGGCACTGGGGATTCTTGGGGAAGGTCCGGCCCTCGCGCCCGGCAGCGCGCTGGCCGTCTATGTCGCACGCTGCGAGAGCAAGGCATTGTCGCCGCCGGCGGTCGAGCCGTCATTCCTGACGGCTGCCGACGATCTCGACATCGTTACGCGCCTGCTCGCGGAAGGGCCGGCCTATTCCGATGCGCCGGAACTCTGCGGCAGAATTCCGGAGACCGGCGTCTGGGCGCGCCGGGCGCAACGCGAGCCCGTCCCGTCGGCGGCGAGCCCGGCGGCGCGGCTCGAGGCGCGCATCGCCGAGGTCGCGCGGCTCTGTGCCTGGCTCGATCATGGCGAGGCCAACCTCGACGATGGTGTCGTTGCGAGCTACCGGCTCGGCGCCGGCAAGGCGGCGGCCGCGGTCGAATGTGCGCGGGGCCGGCTCTATCATGCGGTCGCGCTCGACGAGGCGGACCGTATCGAGAGCTTCGAATTCCTGGCGCCGACCGAGTGGAATTTTCACGCACGCGGACCGCTGGTCCGGAGTCTCAAGGGTGCGATGCTGGCCGCCGGTCGGCGAGGCCAGGACGCGGTCCGCGCGCTGGTCGGCTCGTTCGATCCTTGCGTCGGCTTCAATCTCAACTTCCGCGAGGCCGGCCATGCATGAGATGGCACTGTGCGAGGGCATCATCGGCATCGTCGAGGAGGAGGCGCGCAAGCGCGCCTTCGCCAAGGTGAACGTGGTTTGCCTCGAGATTGGCGCGCTCAGCCATGTCGCGCCGGAGGCGTTGAAGTTCTGCTTCGAGGCCGTTGCGGCACGGACCATCGCGCGAGGCGCACGGCTCGAGATCGTGGAGACGCCGGGGACGGCCTGGTGCATGGACTGTTCCAAGAGCGTCGAGATCAAGCAGCGCTACGAGCCGTGCCCGTCCTGCGCCGGCTATCATCTGCAGGTCACGGGCGGCGAAGAGATGCGCGTGCGGGAATTGGAGGTCGACTGATGTGTACGGTCTGCGGCTGCAGCGACGGCAAGGCATCCATCGAACAGGCGCATGATCATCATGGTCATGACCATCGTCACGATGGGCACCACCATCATCATCACCATCACGGCCATGGGCGTGACCACGATCATCACGACGATCTCGCGCCCGGCGACGCCGGACTGCTCGACCGTGGTGCCAACCCGGCCGGGCAGACGATCGCCGGCATGAGCAGCGAGCGCATCATCCAGGTCGAACGCGACATTCTCGGCAAGAACGACCGGCTCGCGGCCGACAACCGCGCGCGCTTCCGCGCCGACGAGGTGCTCGTCTTCAACCTGGTGTCGAGCCCCGGCGCCGGCAAGACATCGCTTCTCGTCCGGGCGGTCGCGGAATTGAAGGACAGTTTTCCGATCGGCGTGATCGAGGGCGACCAGCAGACCTCCAACGATGCCGAGCGCATCCGCGCCACCGGCGTTGCGGCGATCCAGGTCAACACCGGCAAGGGCTGTCACCTCGATGCGGCCATGGTCGGCGAGGCCTATGACCGGCTGCCCTGGTTGAACGGCGGCCTTCTCTTCGTCGAGAATGTGGGCAACCTCGTTTGTCCGGCGGCATTCGATCTCGGCGAAGCCTGCAAGATCGTGGTGTTCTCGACCACTGAGGGCGAGGACAAGCCGCTGAAATATCCCGACATGTTCGCGGCTGCCTCCTTGATGCTGATCAACAAGATCGACCTCGCGCCGGTGCTTGATTTCGACCTTGCCAAGACGGTCGAATATGCGCGCCGGGTCAATCCGGGCATCGAGGTGATGACGCTGTCGGCGCGCACGGGCGAGGGGTTTTCCGCCTTCTATGCCTGGATCCGCAAGCGCTGGGCGAAGCTGAAGCAGGTTGAGAGGGCTGCGCAGGGTTGACGATGAACGGAGGGGCGAGCGCGCAGGACGGGAGGAGGTTGCGACTGCACGTGCGCGGCGCGGTGCAGGGCGTCGGATTTCGTCCGTATGTCTACGGTCTCGCCACGCGCTATCGACTCGGCGGCTTCGTCGCCAACGATCCCCACGGTGTGGTCATCGAGGTCGAGGGCGAGCGTGCAGTCGACTTCGTCGAGGCGCTGCGGCTCGAAAAGCCCCCGCTGGCCCGGATCGACGAAATTTCGGTGCAGCCGATCGGCACGGTCGCGAGTGCGGAGTTCTGCATCCGTGCCAGCGAGCAGGGCAGGGTATCGACCCGCATCGTCGCCGACGCCGCGACCTGCGGCGAATGTCTGCGCGAGCTGTTCGACCCGAACAGCCGCTTTTACCGCTATCCGTTCATCAACTGCACCCATTGCGGCCCGCGCTATACCATTGCAGAGCGGCTGCCTTATGACCGCGCAACCACGGCGATGAAGGGCTTTGCGATGTGCAGAGCCTGTGCGGACGATTACGCCAACCCGAGCAGCCGCCGTTTCCATGCCGAGGCGATCGCCTGTCCGGATTGCGGCCCGAGGCTCAGCCATGAGGTCGCGGACATTGCCGCCGCGATCGCAGGCGGCAAGATCGTCGCGGTCAAGGGGCTCGGCGGCTATCAGCTGCTCTGCGATGCCCGTGACGACGAGGTCGTACGGCGGCTCCGGCGGCGCAAGCAGCGCGATCAAAAGCCCTTTGCCGTGATGGTCGGCTCGGTGGCGGCGGTCGCCGATCTCGCTGCGGCCGATGCCGCCGAGCTCGCGCTGCTCCAGACGTCGCCGCGGCCGATCGTGCTGATGGCATCGCGCCATCGGCTCGCGCCGGCAATCGCACCGGAGCTGTCGCGCCTCGGCATCATGCTGCCCGTCGCGCCGCTCCATCACCTGATCTTCGACGCCCTGAATGCGGCCTACCGGCGGGCTACCGCGAGCTGGGCGATCGTCGCAACCAGCGCCAACCCGGGCGGCGAGCCGCTCCTGATCGACAATCGCGAGGCCGAGCGGCGCCTTGTCGGCATTGCCGATCTCATCGTCACGCATGACCGCGACATCGTCACCCGGGCCGACGATTCCGTGGCCGCATTCGTCGCGGGCCGGAGGCAATTCATCCGCCGTGCCCGCGGCTACGTGCCCGAGCCGGTTCGCCTCGCCCGATCGGTGCCGCCGATCCTCGCCGTTGGCGGCGCATTGAAATCGACGGTGACGGTCACGCGCGGCAATGAAGCATTCGTCTCCCAGCATATCGGCGACCTCGACACTGCGGCAGGCGTCCGCTTCTTCGAGGAGACGGTGGATCACCTGCTTTCGACGCTCGACGTCGAGCCCGTCGTCATTGCCCATGACCTGCATCCCAACATGGCTTCGACCTGCTTCGCCGAGTCCAGGGGAAAGCCGCTGATCGCGGTCCAGCATCACCATGCCCATGCGGCTTCGGTGCTGGCGGAGCATGGCGTCGCAGACGAGGTGCTGGCGCTGGTCCTCGACGGCTTCGGCTACGGCAGCGACGGCGGCAATTGGGGCGGCGAGCTCCTGTTGTGCGATGGCGCTCAATTCCGGCGTCTCGGGCATCTGGCGCCGATGAAGATGCCCGGTGGCGATCGCGCGGCGCGCGAGCCGTGGCGAATGGCCGCGAGCATGCTGCATGGCCTGGGACATGGTGACGTGATCGCGACCCGGTTCGGTGCACAGCCGCAGGCCGCGCGCCTCGGCACCATGCTCGACCAATCGGGCGTGCCGACGACGACCAGCGCAGGCCGCATGTTCGATGCGGCGGCGGGGCTGCTGGGTCTCTGCCCGGTGCAGAGCTACGAGGGCGAGGCGGCGATAAAATTGGAAGCGCGTGTCCGCATACCGCGCATTGCGGAGGACGGCTGGACCATCGAAAACGGCGTGCTGTCGCTGTCTCCGTTGTTCGCGCGCCTGGCGGCCGAGCAGATCGATGCGGTCGAGGGTGCCGAGCTGTTCCACGGCACGCTGGCCGCCGCCTGCGTCGACTGGATCCATCGCGCGGCAGGCGCGACCGGCATCACGACCGTCGCCTTGAGCGGCGGCTGCTTCCTCAACGCGATCCTCAGTGCCGCAATCGAGCGCGGCTGCAGAGCAGCCGGCCTCACACCGTTGCTGCAACGCCAGCTGCCGCCCAATGACGGCGGCCTCAGCCTCGGTCAGGCCTGGATCGCCGCGCTAACGCTCCTCGAACGGCAAGCCCTGGAAGGAACCGCCTGATGTGTCTCGCGATACCGGCAGAGGTCACGAAACTGCTGCCCGACGAGATGGCCATCGTCTCGATCGACGGCGTCAGCAAGGAGATCTCGGTCGCCTTGATCGAAGACCTCGCCGTCGGCGATTACGTGATCATCCATGTCGGCTACGCCCTGACCAAGGTCGACCCGGAAGAGGCCCGGCGGACGCTCGAGCTGTTGCGCGAGCTGAGCGCCGAAGGAGAGGGGGTCTCGCCATGAAATATGCCGACGAGTTTCGCGACAAGGAGATCGCGCTCGGGCTTGCGAAGGCGATCCGCGTGGAAGCCGATCCCGAACGAGCCTATCGCTTCATGGAGTTCTGCGGCGGCCACACCCACGCGATCTCGCGCTACGGCCTGGAAGACCTGCTGCCGAAGAACGTGAGGATGATCCACGGTCCGGGCTGTCCGGTCTGCGTGCTGCCGGCCGGGCGCATAGACATGGCGATCCGGCTCGCGGAGCGTCCGGACATCATCCTGTGCGTCTATGGCGACCTGATGCGCGTCCCGGGCTCGCAGGGCGGCTCGCTCCTGAAGGCGAAGGCGCGCGGCGCCGACATCCGCATGGTCTATTCCACCATCGATGCCTTAGGGATTGCGGAGGAAAATCCCGGTCGCGAGATCGTGTTCTTCGCGATCGGCTTCGAGACGACGACGCCGCCGACCGCGGTGATGATCCGCCTCGCCGAGAAGAAGCAGCTCGAGAACTTCAGCGTGTTCTGCAACCACGTGCTGACGCCGCCGGCGATGCAGAACATTCTGGAAAGCCCCGATATCCGCAATATCGGCCGGGTCGAGATCGACGGTTTTGTCGGACCTGCCCACGTCTCGACCATCATCGGTACGGCGCCTTACGAGTTCTTCGCCGAAGAGTTCGGCAAGCCGGTGGTGATTGCGGGCTTCGAGCCGCTCGACATGATGCAGGCCATCCTGATGCTGGTGCGGCAGGTCAACGAGCACAGGCATGAGGTCGAGAACCAGTACAGCCGGGCCGTCACCCGCGACGGCAATCTGCGGGCCAAGGAGGAAGTGTCCGACATCTTCGAGCTGCGCGATCAGTTCGAATGGCGCGGGCTCGGTCAGGTGCCCTATAGCGGGCTGAAGCTGAAGCGCTCTTACGCGAAATACGACGCCGAAATCCGCTTCGGCATGAACGAGCTTCGCGTCGACGACAATCCGGCCTGCGAATGCGGTGCCATCCTGCGCGGGGTGAAGAAGCCGGTCGATTGCAAATTGTTCGGCACGGTATGCACCCCGGAGACGCCGATGGGCTCCTGCATGGTATCCTCGGAAGGCGCCTGTGCCGCGCACTGGACCTACGGCCGCTTCCGCGACCATCAGCAGAAGAGGCGGGCGTCATGAAGGCCTATCAGCGCAAGCTCGATATCAAGAACGGCTGCGTCGACCTGTCTCACGGTTCGGGCGGCCGCGCCATGGCGCAGTTGATCTCGGGCCTGTTCCACGAGGCCTTCGGCAATGAATGGTTGGCGCGCGGCAACGACCAGTCGGCGTTCGATGTCGGCGCCGGGCGCATGGTGATGACGACCGACGGCTATGTGGTCTCGCCGCTGTTCTTCCCCGGCGGCAATATCGGCTCGCTCGCAGTGCACGGCACCGTCAACGACATCGCTATGGCCGGCGCGAAGCCGCTCTATCTCTCGGCCAGCTTCATCATCGAGGAGGGATTTCGCTTCGCCGATCTCAAGCTGATCGCGCAGTCCATGGGGCAGGCGGCGCGCGATGCCGGCGTCCACATCATCACCGGCGACACCAAGGTGGTCGAGCGCGGCAAGGCCGACGGCCTGTTCATCTCGACCGCGGGGGTCGGCATCGTGCCCGACGGGCTCGATCTCTCGGCCGAGAACGCGCGGGTCGGCGACCGCGTGCTGATCTCGGGCACGCTGGGCGATCATGGCGTTGCGATCATGTCGAGGCGGCAAAATCTCGCCTTCGAGACCGAGATCGTCTCGGATTCGGCATCGCTCAACGATCTCGTCGCCAAGATGGTCGAAGCCGGCGGCCGCGGCATTCGCCTGATGCGCGATCCCACCCGCGGCGGGCTGGCCGCAACGCTGAACGAGATCGCCCAGCAATCCGATCTCGGTTTTCATCTCCTTGAGGAGGCGATCCCGGTCAAGCCGGGGGTGGCCGCGGCGTGCGAGCTGCTCGGGCTCGATCCGCTCCATGTCGCCAATGAGGGCAAGCTGGTCGCGATCGTCGCGCCGGAAGCGGCCGGCGCGGTGCTCGCCGCCATGCGGGCGCATCCCCTCGGCCGCGATGCCGCCGACATCGGCGAGGCCGTCGCCGACGACCACCATTTCGTACAGATGGCGACGAGCTTTGGCGGCGGGCGGATCGTCGACTGGCTGTCCGGCGAGCAATTGCCGCGGATTTGTTGAGGCCCACGATGCGCATCCTGCTGCTCTCGCATTCGTTCAACAGCCTGACGCAGCGCCTGCATGTCGAATTGCGCGAGCGTGGCTATGAAGTCTCGGTCGAGCTCGACATCCATGCCGACGTCACGCGCGAAAGCATCGCGCTCTACCGTCCGGACCTGGTGATCGCACCTTTCCTGAAGCGGGCTATTCCCGAAGACATCTGGCGCAGCGTGCGCTGCTTGATCGTCCATCCCGGCCCACCCGGCGACCGCGGCCCGGCGGCGCTCGATTGGGCCATTCTCGAAGGCGCGGCAGAGTGGGGCGTCACCGTGCTGCAGGCGACCGACGAGTTCGACGCCGGTCCAGTGTGGGCGTTCCGCACCTTCCCGCTGCGGCGGGCCGCAAAATCCAGCATCTACCGCAACGAGGTGACGTCAGGTGCCGTCGACGCGGTGTTGGAAGCCATCGATGCGATCGAAGCGGGACAGCCGACGCCGCAGCCGATGCCCGAGGGCGACGCGCGCATTCGCGTGCGCGGGCCCTGCCGCCAGTCCGACCGCGCCATCGACTGGCAGCACGACACGACGGAGATCGTGCTGCGCAAGATCAACAGCGCCGACGGCATGCCAGGCCTGGTCGACAGCCTGTTCTTCCAGGACGTGCGGCTCTTCGATGTCCATGAGGCGCACGGTATCTCCGGTGTTCCCGGTACGATCGTGGCGCAATGCGATGGTGCTTTGGCCCGCGCGACGGTTGATGGAGCGGTCTGGATCGGCCATGTGCGGCAGCTTGCGCCGAAGAGCTTGAAGCGATCTGCGGCAAAGGTGTTCGCCGAACAAGCCGCGCGCTTGCCGCGGCGGCCGGATTGCGGCTATGCGCCGCTGCAATATCGCGAGCATGGCGAGGTCGGCGAATTGGCGTTCTCGTTCTACAACGGCGCCATGTCGACCGATGACTGCGAAGCGCTGCTGAACGCCTATAGGGCCGCGCTGGCGCGCCCGACGAAGGTGCTGCTTCTGATCGGCGGCAGCGATTACTGGTCGAACGGCATTCATCTCGCCGAGATCGAGGCCGCCGACAGCGCCGCCGATGAATCCTGGCGCAACATCAATGCCATCGACGATCTTGCACGCGCCATCATCGAGACCACGGATCGGCTGGTGATATCGGTCATTCGAGGCAACGCGGGTGCCGGGGGCGTGTTCTTGAGCCTGGCTGCCGACGAGGTCTGGGCCAGTGATCAGGTCGTCCTCAATCCGCATTACAAGGACATGGGCAATCTCTTCGGCTCCGAATACTGGACCTATCTGTTGCCGCGTCGCGCGGGCGCCGAGAACGCGAGGCGGATCACGCAATGCCGGTTGCCGATGGGTGTCGCCGAGGCACAGCGTCTCGGGATCGTCGATCGTGTGCTCGCCGGCAACGAGCTTGCGCGCGAAGCTCTGGTGAAGCTGGCTGCCGATGCAGGGTCGAACCCTGGCTTTGCACGGCGTCTCGCCGACAAGACAAGACGCCGCGAGAAAGACGAGAGCGAGAAGCCCCTGCAGGCCTACCGCGACGAGGAGCTGCGGCGGATGCGGCTCAATTTCTACGACTTCGATCCGAGCTACCACGTCGCCCGCTACAACTTCATCCACAAGGTGCCGAAGTCGCGTACGCCGCTGACCATCGCCAATCATCGCTCGCGGCGCGCGACCGAGGGTGCCCGGCGCATGGCGGTGCCCTCATGAGCATTCAGGGAACCATTCTCGTCATCGACGACGAGATCCGTTCGCAGGAAGCGTTGCGGCGCGTCCTCAAGCAGGATTTCGAGGTGCTTTGCGCCGGCAATGCGGCCGATGCGGAGAAGCTGCTGGAAGGGGAGATCGTCCACGCCATTCTCTGCGACCAGCGCATGCCGCATGAATCGGGCGTGAGCTTCCTGAAGCGCGTACGTGAGCTGTGGCCCGATCCGGTGCGGATGATCATCTCCGGCTATTCGGACTCCGAGGACATCATCGCGGGCCTCAACGAGGCCGGCATCTATCAATACATCACAAAGCCCTGGCAGCCGGACCGGCTGGTCGACACTGTCAAGGAAGCAGTCCAGCTCTATCGCCTGCAGAAGGAGACGGAAACGGCCGGCGTCGACGTCAAGGCGACGCCGGGGCATATCAAGAAGGTCGTCTCCGTCAAGCGCGGCGTCGCCAAGCAGCTCTACGATTTCGACCGCATCGTGCATTCGACGGATAGTCCCATGCACAAGGTGATCGAGCTGGGAAAACGCGCCGCCGACTACGACATCTCCGTGCTGATCACGGGTGAGTCCGGGACCGGAAAGGAGCTGCTCGCTCGCGCCATTCACTACGGCTCCGCCCGCGCCGGCAAGGCCTTCGTCGTCGAGAATTGCGGCGCCTTGCCGGACGAGCTGCTCGAAAGCGAATTGTTCGGCTGCAAGAAGGGCGCCTTCACCGGCGCCTATCAGGACCGGATCGGCCTGTTCGAGGTCGCCGACGGCGGAACCATCTTTCTCGACGAGATCGGCGAGACCTCGCCGGCGTTCCAGGTCAAGCTGCTGCGTGTCCTGCAGGAGAGCGAGATACGCCCGCTCGGCGCGCAGCGGGTGCGCAAGGTCGACGTTCGCGTCGTGGCCGCGACCAACCGGGATCTCGAGGCCGAGGTCGAGGCCGGCCGCTTCCGGCGGGATCTCTATTACCGCCTGGCGGCGTTTCCCGTCCACATGCCGGCGCTGCGCGAGCGGCGCATGGACATTCCCTTGATCGCGCAAGGGGTGCTGTCATCGGTGAAGACCTCCTTCAACCGGCCGGACCTGCGCTTTGCAGCGTCGGCGCTGGAAGCGTTCGGCAACTACCATTGGCCCGGCAACGTTCGGGAGCTGCAGAACGAGATCCAGCGCATGGCGGTGCTAGCGGATGCCGATGAATTGCAGGCGCCGCCGCTGCTCGGCCGGCGCAACGGCAGGCCGCCGGCGGCGGCACTCCATGGCGGATTGAACGGCTCCGCGACGCTCAAGGACAAGGTGGAAGATCTGGAGAAGTCGGTTATCATCAATTGTCTGGAGCGGTACGAAGGCAATATCAGCCGGGTCGCAACAGAGCTCGGGCTGTCGCGCGTCGGACTGAGGAACAAGCTGTCCAGGTATGATCTGAGAAAAAATGGCAAAGGCGATCCATCCTCCTGAGGCCGGCGAGACCGCACCGCTGCTCAAGCTGATCACCAATCGCGGTGCGATGGAGCTCGACCACGAGCGCGAGGGCGCCTGGATCGAGGTCATCCGCAAGATGGACGAGGTCTATTCCGACCTTCTGCGCTATGAGGTCGACCTCGAGCACAAGAATGCGGAGCTCGAGGAGGCGCAGGCCTTCGTCACCAACGTCATCGAATCCGTTTCCGACATTCTCATCGTCTGCGATGCGAAAGGGCTGGTGCAGCAGGTCAACTCGGCGTTCCAGCAGACGCTCGGCTGCAGCGTCGCGGACATCGTCGGCAGAAACATCGCCGATGTCATCGATGGCCCGGACCAGGCCAAGCTGGTTCCGCTCCTCAAGCCGCGCAGCGCCTCCGACGTCGTCGACGGCGAGCTGCGGTTCTCGCGCCAGGGCGGCCGCTCCGACCTGTTCGCGATCAACGCATCCCCGCGCCACGATCACCGCGGCCGCTTCATCGGCGTGGTGCTGACGGGACGTCCGATCGGCGAGCTTCGCCGCGCCTACGAGGAGCTGCACAAGGCCCATCACGAGCTGCAGCGCGCCCAGCGGCAACTGGTCGAGCAGGAAAAGATGGCAAGCCTCGGCCGCCTCGTTGCGGGGGTCGCGCACGAGCTGAACAACCCGATCAGCTTCGTCTATGGCAACGTCCACACCCTGATGCGCTACCGCACCGCCATCACGGCCTATCTCGATGCGGTCCACGGCAAGAGCAAGGCCGGAGACCTCTCGGCGCAAAGGCGGAGCTTGCGCATCGACGAGATTCTGGAGGATTTCGGTCCGCTGATCGAAGGCACCATGGAAGGCGCCGTCCGCATCAGCGAGATCGTGAAGAACCTGCGCCGGCTGTCCTTCAGCAAGCTCGGCGAGGTCGAGCGCGTCAACATCGAGCGGCTTATCAACACCGCCGTGCTGTGGGCGGTGCGCACCAAGCAGGTGCGCATCGATCTGCAGCTGGAGATCGAGCCGGAGCTGTGGGTCTCGGGCAATGAGGGGCAGTTGCACCAGGTGATCGTCAACCTAGTGGAGAATGCCATCGACGCCATGCGCGGCATCGACGCGCCGCGGCTGGTGGTCTCCGCGGCGCGCAAGGACGACGAAGTTCTGTTCCGGATTTCGGACAACGGTCCCGGCATCGACAAGGATCACATCAGCCACATCTTCGAGCCGTTCTTCACGACCAAGCGGGTCGGCGAAGGCACCGGGCTCGGCCTCTGGATCAGCTATGGCATCGTGCGTGAGCACGGCGGCGAGCTGGTCGCCGGGCACGAGCCGGAAGGCGGCGCGACGTTCTCCTTCGCCTTACCGGCGGCGTAGGCGGCCTGCCGATCTCAGTGGGTGCGGTGATCCGCCAATGATGATCCTTCACCGCTACTCGGACATCGTCAGCCGGCCGCGTGCGGGATGGCGCGTCCTGCGCGCGGCGATGGCCGGCACGAGCGTGGGCGATTCCCCGGCGAGGCGGAGTGCAAAATAGGCAATGGTCGCTTGAAGCCCGTCCTTCAGCGCCACCTTCGGACGCCATCCCAGGATCTTCTCGGCGGCATCGATCACGGGCTTGCGCCGCCTGGGATCGTCCTTCGGCAGGGGCTCGAAGCGCAGCGGGGACGCCGATTCAGTGCATGCCAGCACTTCACGGGCGATCGCCTCGATCGTGACCTCGTGCGGATTGCCGAGATTGCAGGGACCGCTGACCGAGGCGGAGCTCTCCATCAAGAGCTGAAGCCCCCGTACCAGATCGTCGACGAAGCAGAAGCTGCGGGTTTGCGTGCCCTGGCCGTAGATCGTGATCGGCTCTCCGCGCAGCGCCTGCACGATGAAGTTGGAGACGACGCGGCCGTCGTTCTCGAGCATGCGCGGGCCATAGGTGTTGAAGATGCGCGCGACCTTGATCTCCATCCCGTGCATGCGCCGGTAGTCGAACATCAGCGTCTCCGCGGCGCGCTTGCCCTCGTCGTAGCAGGCCCGCGGCCCGATCGGATTGACGTTGCCGAGATAGGATTCCGGCTGCGGATGCACCTCCGGGTCGCCGTAGACCTCGCTGGTGGAGGCCTGAAGGATCCGGGCGCCCTTCTGCCGCGCCAGTTCGAGCAGGTTGATCGAGCCCAGCACGCAGGTCTTCATCGTTCCGACCGGATCGACCTGGTAGTGGCGGGGCGAGGCCGGGCAGGCGAGGCTGTAGATCCGTTCGATCTCGCCCTCGATCTCGATGGAATCGCGCACGTCATGCTCGATGAAGCGGAAGTTCGGGTGGTTGAGCAGGGGCCGGATGTTGTCGGTGGTCCCCGTGAACAAATTGTCCAGGCAGATCACCATGCTGCCGCGTTGCAGGAGCGCGTCGCAGAGATGCGATCCGATGAAGCCGGCGCCGCCGGCGACCAGGATAGTCGGCGAGCGGCGGGACGCGTGGATGCGGGTCTGGAGCGTCATGATGTGGCCTTTCAGAGTTGGGCGACCTGCATGGGGCGAGCGACGGGGAGTGGCGCTGTCTTGCGGCGGCGCCGTGCGGCTGCCTCGGCGTAATAGGTCTCCAGCTGCCGTGCGCGATGGTCGGGGGTGTGATCGGCGAGAACCCGCCGCCGCGCGTTGTGCGCGATCGTGCGCCGTTGCTCCTCCGGCATGTCGCGCAGGATCTCGGCGACCTCGCGTGGGCTGGTTGCCAGCAGGATTTCTTTCGACGGCGCGAAGATCGTCTCGATACCGGGCCACCGGTCCGAGATTACGGGCGTGCCGCAGGCCGCGGCTTCGAACAGCCGGACGCTTGGGGAGAAGCCCAGCGCCTTCATGTCGGCGCGGGTGGCGTTCAGCGTGAAACGCTGCGCCGTGTAGAACTCCGGGTGCTGCTTGGGCGAGAGGTGCTCGATCCGGGCGACGTTGGCGGGCCAGGCGATATTGTCCGGATACTGTGCACCGGCGACGACGAATTTATCGGTCGGCAGCGTGCGCGCAGGCGCAAGCAGCAGCTCCTCGAGAACGGGCTGCCGGTCCTCGCTGTAGGTCCCGAGATAGCCGAGCGACCATTTCGGCTGCCTCTGCTTCGCTGCGTAGGTCTCCGCATCCGCGCTGCAATAAAGCGCACGCGCCAGCGGACTACCGTAGCTCTGCTCGATCATGCCGGGCACCGGTCCGCCGGTGAAGGACAGATAGAGATCGAAGCGCGGGATCATTGCCGCCGAGAGATAGTTGAGGCCCTGCTCGAGCCGCGCCAGGGTAACGGGCGTGTCGATGTCGTAGAACGCGGTGACGCCCCTCGCGTGGGTCGTGGTCCATTCGGCGATCGCGATGCCGTCAGGAACATAAGAGCCGATGATCACCAGATCGGCATCGCGGATCAGCTTGCCGAACTGGCGCGGAACATCCTTCAAGGATTGGTACAGCTCGACCGTCCAGGCAGCGGGCTTGGTCAGGTCACGGTGATCCCGATACCAGGGCACGTCCCGCTCCAGGAACGTGACGCGGTGACCTCGTCGCGCCAGCGCTTCGATCAAGGCGCGGTAGGTCGTAGCATGACCGTTGCCCCAGGACGAAGTGACCGAAAGACCGATGACGACGATGGAGAGATTCATTCTGCTGCCTCGATTCGGGAGCTGTGGGCGACGAAGAGATCGTTGAACTGGCGGGCGCGCTGCCGATAGGTGTGCTGGCTGAGAATGCGTGCGCGGGCGCGCCGGGCGATCGACCGGGCCCGCTCGGGATCGAGCGCGGCGAGGTGCTCCGCCACCTCGGCCCCGTCAGCGGCCACCAACACCTCGCGGTCCGGTTCGAGGAAATGATCGATGCCGGCCCATTGGTCGGTGATCAGGCAGGCGCCGGCACCGATCGCTTCGAACACACGCGTCGGCGGCGAGAAGCCGTAGCGCGCCATGCTGTCGCGATTGACGTTCAGCGTGGCGAGCCCGGAGCCGAAAAACGCGTTGTGGTCGGCGGTGCCGACATGGCCGATCTTGCGCAGATTGGCGGGGGCGTCCTTGTCGTCCCAGCCGGAGCCGCCGAGCACGAAGGACTTTTCGGGCAGGCCGCGTGCAACGTCGAGGAAGAAATGCCCGACGCGCGTCTCGCGGTCAGGCAGGCGGTTCGCCAGCAGGCTGAGATCGCAGGCAAAGCGCGGATTGGGCGGCGACGGAAAATGCGTAGCCGGATCGAGCGCGTTGTAGATCGGCACGCAGTCCCGCGCGCCCACCGATCGATACGCCGATACGACGGGCTCGCCGCCGCCATAGGTCAGGACCATGTCGTAGCACGGAATCGCGCGACGCAGATGATGCTGCGGATCGCTTTCCATCGCCTCGAGCGTGGCGGGAGCATCGACGTCCCAATAGATCCGCATCAGCCGCGACGGCAGCGCGGCGACGGCGTTCTCCAGCTCGAGATCAAAGACGCCGACGCCGCTGGCCTTGACCAGCATGTCGGTCGATTGTGCGGCGGTATCGAGCGAGCGGCCCCAGCCGTCCGAGGTCGCGGGATAGACGACCACCCTGGCCCAATCCGGCTCGTCGATGTCGCGATGTGACTGGCGCTCGAAGGCGTCCGGTTCGTAGAAGGTGACCTCGTGGCCCAGCGCCGCGATCTCCTTCAGCACGCCGCGATAGTAGGTGGCGGCGCCATTCCAATAGGACGAGACGAGACTGGATCCGAAGAAGCAGATCTTCATGCAACGGCTCCGATGTCGTGCTGAGGCCGTGCCGGGCGGCCCGAATCCCTGAGGTCGGTGACGATGTCGATGAGCTGCTCGGCGCGGTGGCGGCAGGTATGACGATCCCTGATGACCTTCAGGCCGGTCGCCACCATCGCGGCAGAGAATTCCGGATCGTCGATGACGGTCCGAAGCGCATGCTTCATCTGCGCGCCATCGGCGACGCTGAGATAGGCGCCCTCGGGGAACAGGCCTTCCGCATCCGACCAGGGCGCCGAGACCAGGGGAATGCCGCAGGCCAGCGCCTCGAACACGCGAATGGTCGGGATGCCCGGGAGCAGGGCGACGTAAGGCCCGCGCGGCACATGGATGGTCGCGCGCGCGCCGGCGAAGGCGACGGGGGCCCAGTGCGCCGGCAGCCAGCCGCCATAGCGGATGCCTGCGCTCCTGATGGTGTGGAGTGCGTCATCCGAGTAACGGACGCCATGAACGCTCGCGCGAAGCTTCAGCTCCGCCACGGGCGCGACCAGGAACTCGTTCAGCTCGGCGCTGCGCTCGCCGTCGCCCCAATTGCCGATCCAGACCAGATCGCCGGTTCGCTCGACCTGCGGCAGCGGATGATACAGCGCGACATCGGCGGCCTCGTGCCAGGTGAAGACCCGGTCGGCCCAGCCGAGCTTCAGATAGATCTGCCGAAGCACCTCGCCGAAAGCGAGCACGCCGTCGAAGCCGCCGAGATCGAACTGCGCAAGCTCCTCGGGTGCGCTGACCGCGCGGTGATGGGTGTCGTGAAACAGCAAGGTGAAGGACGCGCCTTGCGCCCGCCTGTGCCCGATCCGCGCGATGAGATCGGGCGAATTCCATTCATGCACGATGACGAGATCGGCGCCATCAAGCGCCCGCTCGAGATCGAGGCTGGTATCGTAGCGGCGGATGTCGATGCCGGAAAAGAGCGCCGGAATGTCTTCGATGGCGTGACTGCCGCCTTCGCGGATCGCGCTCAGCCGGCTCCAGCCGTCGATGGGTTCGAACACGACGACCTCGTGCCCGAGCGCATGGAGCTCGCGCGCATAGCCACGCAGGAAATGCGCGTTGCCATTGTTCCAGCAGGAGGTGAAGGCATGATAGAACAGGACGCATTTCATGCGCGCACCCCGATCTGGCTGGCCGCCGCGCTCGTCCGGCTCGATGCGATCAGGTCCTGGTAGAGACCAAGATAAGCGCTCGTCATGCGCGTCAACGAATAGGTCAGGGATTGCTCATAGGCGGCGCGCTGCAGCTTTGCTCGACCCATGTCGTCAGCGCAAAGCTCTGCCAGAGTCCGGTGCAGCGCGTCGCTGTCGGTGGGATCGACGAACAAGGCGGCGCCGCACCACAATTCCCGGAACGTCGGGATATCGGAGAGGACCAGCGCGCAGCCCGCGGCGGCGGCTTCCAGCACCGAGAGACCGAACGGTTCATAGAGCGCGGGGCTGACGAAGATCGCTGCATGCTGCAAGCGCGTCTCCAGCGCCGCGTGCGGCAGCTCTCCGAGCCAGCTGACACCCGCTGGCAGATGTGCGTCGATAGGACCGGCCACCTCGACCGGCCAATCCAGCCCGGGCGCGGCGGCGGCGAGCGCTTCGATGTTCTTGGCACGATCCCACAGCCGTCCTGCCGCGAAAATCAGATCCTGCTTTCGTCCAGAGGGCGCGCCTGGCGCAATTCCGTTCCAGATCACCGCGCCGCGCGATCGCGGCTGGTAGATCGCCGTGATGTCGTCGTGGAAGGCCCCGCTCGGACAGACCCAGGCCTGCGCCACGTCGAGCGCCGCGGCGGCCCTTTCGCTGTAGCGGCGCCATCTCGGCTCGCCAAGCCAAGCCGTATCGTGGCAGGCGAGCGCCCAGGAGTTCACGCAGGAATGCGCGACCAGTACGGTCGGGGCCTGCCAGGCAAAGGTCGCTTCGCGAAAGCTGTTCAGATGCACGAGGTCGGGCACCAGTCTGGCTTCGAGGTTCGCAAGCACGCGCCTTGCGTCGGAAACGTTTCGCCCCTCCGGGTCCTGCCATTCGAGTGCGAGGTCCGTTTCGACCAGGTGCACGCTGGTCTCCTGCAGCATCTGACGCTGATGGACGCGGGCCCGCGGACCCAGCGTCGCGAGCGTGACGTCGGCGCCGGACGCGGCGAGACTCCTGGCGAGGGCGCAGGAATAGGTCCAGACCCCGCCAACCGTGTCGGTCGTCATCATGATCCTGATGTCGCCGCCACGGTTCATGAGGCCACCTGGAGTTCGAGGCTGTCGAGCGGGACGGGACGATCGTTCTGCACGTCGCTGAACTGGTCGAACATCGCAAGATAGTGCCGGTGCGCGCGCTCCCAGGCGACATCGTCGGGCTCGCCCCAGAGCTTGCGGTAGTCGGGAGAGCCGGGATAGGGATAGAGCGGCACCGGATCGTTGGCCCAGACGCCGGCATCCTGCATCGTGCGGCGCCAGCGCTGCACGACGGGATCGTCGTCCTCGGGCACCTCGATCAGATTGGCCTGCACGAAGGGGACGTGGCGGCGGGCTTCGACCAGCCGGTCGGCGAGCTGATCCGTCGTCATCTTGCAGTTCTTGGCGAGGGCCGTGCGTCCTTCCACGGTGAGGCTCTCGATGCCGGCTTCGATGGAGACGCAGCCGGCGCGCCCGAGCAGCGCGAGCATGTCGGGCTTCCAGAGGTCGATCCGCGTCTGCACGCCGAACTTCAGCCCGAGCCTCGTCAAGCCCTCCAGGAGCTCGCGATTGGGAAGAAAGATCTCGTCGATGAAGTAGACGTACTCGATGCCTTGGCTGCGCAGGCGATCGATCTCGTCGAGAATGATCGCGGGCGGCCGCTTGCGATAGGCGTTGCGGAAATTCTCCTTGGCGCAGAACGTGCAATTGTACGGACAGCCGCGCGAGGCCTCCACCTCGGCGCCCGGCGCGGTCGGCTCGGCTTCGAAGCGGTGATGATGGTGATGGTGACGCCGGATCATCTCCTCCGGCCAATCGAGCGCGGGCTGATCGTTGAACGCGACCGCCTGTGGGCCGCCATTGACCCGGAGTGAAGCACCGTCGGCGTAGGACAGGCCGGGAAAGTCGCGTTCGCCGTTGGCAAGACGGAGCAGGGACGCCTCGCACTCGCCCATCACGACGATGTCGGCGCCGAGCTTCCTCAAGGCGGTCTTCGGCGTGGTCGAACCATGCGGGCCGACCGCGATCAGGGTCGGCGCAAGGTCCCGCACCGCGATGGCGAGCTGCTGCGGCACGCGAAGCTCGGGCGGGGCGCAGCGCCAGAACAGATAGGTCGGTGCGGTGGTGAAGACGATCTGGTCGGGACGAAAGGCGCGCAGCTCGGCCTCGATCTCGCCGAGGGAGAGATCGAACATATGCGCATCGAGCAGCAGCGTAGTGTGGCCGGCGACCTTCAGATTGTGCTCGGAGATACCGAGCTCGAGCGGCAGGTGAGGCGAGCGGCAGCCGAAATAGATGCTGCCCGAGAAATCCCAGTTGGGATTGATAAGGGCGACCCGCGTCATGCCAGGGCCTCACTTCTGTCGTGTGATCCGAAGCGGCTGTCGAGCCAGGTGTGGAGCGAGCGCAGGCCGTCGGCGAGGGGCATTTGCGGCGTCCAGTCGAGCGCGGTGGCAAGCGCGCGCGTGTCGGTCACGTACCAGGGCTGATCGCCCGGTCGCCAGTCCGCAAAGCGATAGCTGACCTTGCGGCCCGTCAGCTCGGTGATGCGGTCGATCAACTCGAGTAGGCTGACCGCGTTCGCCGGGCCGCCGCCGAGATTGAAGACGCGCCCGCGGGCCAGCGCGATGTTGTCGAGCGCCGCGAGCCAGGCGCTCACCGCGTCCGACACGTGCAGCGCATCGCGGACCTGTTTGCCGTCGCCGTAGATCGTCAGCGGATTGCCGTTTATGGCGCTGAGCAGGAAATGCGCGATCCAGCCCTGGTCCTCGGTGCCGAATTGCCGCGGCCCGTAGATGCAGCTCATGCGCATCACCACGGTCTGCAGCCCGAACACCCGGGCATAGTCGTGGACGTATTGATCGGCGGTGCCCTTGGAGCAGCCATAGGGGCTGTAGAAATCCAGCGGCGCGCTCTCCGAAATGCCCCCGGCGAGCAGATCACTGACCGGCGTGTAGCGGCGGCCGGCGAGCGCGATCTCGCTGTCCTCGATCAGGCGCCCGTAGACCTTGTTGGTCGAGGCGAAGATCACCGGCGCCGAGGCATTGTGCAGGCGGACGGCTTCCAGCACGTTCAGCGTGCCACGCGCATTGATCTCGAAATCGGCCGAAGGGTCGTTGACGCTGTCGGTCACCGCGACCTGAGCGGCGAGGTGCAGCACGGCCCGCGCCTCGCGCACAGCGTCGATCACCGGAATGGGGTCGCGGATATCGGCCACCGCAATCGCGACACGGTCGCCATGCCGGGATTTCAGCCATTGCGCGTTCTCGCGCACGCCGGCGCGGACGAGATTGTCCAGCACCAGCACGTGATCGCCTCGCTCGGCGAGACGGTCGGCGAGATTGCAGCCGATGAAGCCGCAGCCGCCGGTGACCAGGACGGGCCTGTCGTCTTGTTCACTCATCACGCGACCAACCCTCGTTGCAGCAGCTCACGGGTCGCCCGTTCCGCCTGATCGTCGGCGATCTGGTCGGCGAGGTAGCCGGCGAGCTCTTCAAGTCCGTCCTTGAACGCGACATGCGGCTCGAAGCCGAGCAGGTCCCGCGATTTACCGATATCTGCAAAGCAGTGCCGGATGTCGCCGACACGGTATTTCCGCGTGATCTCGGGAGCGATCTCGCACCGTCCCATCACCTGCGCCAGATCATCGGCCACGGACAGAATGGTGCGGCTCTGGCCCGAGCCGACGTTGAAGACGTCCTGGGTATGGTCGGATTCGAGTGCCATGCGGCAGGCGCGGGCGACGTCATGCACGTGGACGAAATCGCGTCGCTGCAGACCGTCTTCGAAGACGAGCGGCGGCCGGCCGTTGAGCAGCCGCGCGGCGAAGATGGCCAGCACGCCGGTATAGGGATTCGAGAGCGCTTGGCGCGGACCGAAGACGTTGAAGAAGCGCAAGCCGACGGTCGGAATGCCGTAGGCCTTGCCTGTTATCAGGCACATGCGCTCCTGCGCGTATTTGTTCAGCGCATAGATCGAGCTCAGCGACGGCCGCTTGGTCTCAGGGGTAGGCACGGGATCGAGCGCATGGCCTGCGGCATCCCGCAATTCCCACTCGCCCTTGCGAAGCTGCCCGATCGATCGTTCGTCGCAAGCGACGACGCTTCCGACGGCGTCACGATAGAGGCCCTCGCCGTAGATGCTCATCGAGGATGCCACCACCAGCCGTGCGACCGGTCGCTTGGCCAGGGCCTGCAGCAGCACGGCGGTACCAAGCTCGTTCGTCCTGACATAGGGCTCGATGTCGTACATGCTCTGGCCGACGCCGACGGCGGAGGCGAGATGCAGCACCATGTCGGCGCCGCGCAAGGCCTGTTCGACGGCGGCTGTATCGGTGACGTCGCCGACCACGAGCTCGGCATCGTCGGCGAGATAGGCCGGCCGCTGACGATTGCCGCCATGGACCTGCGGAGAGAGATTGTCGAGAAGGCGAACATCGTAGCCGGCCGCGAGCAGCAGGTCGGCCGTATGCGAACCGATGAATCCCGCGCCCCCAGTCATCAATACTCGCGTCATTCACCGCTCCGTGCGCATGGGACCGATCCGTTGGGGACCGGCCGATGATGAGATTTGAAGCGCGCTCTTGCTTGGTCGGGCGACCTGCGCGCCAGTCACGTCTGGGAATTAGAAGCGGTGCAAGGAATGTTCGTTCCTGCGAAACCTACAAACGAAAATTTCTCTAACCTGGATCAATAACCCAGGTGAATCCCGGCTAGAAATACGCCCCATGAAGTGACGCCGGCAGGTCGAGATGTCTTGCAACGGTCGCCCCGATGTCGGCAAAGCCGGCGCGTCGGCCCACCGGAGACGTTGACTGTGCGGCCCACGCGAGGATCGGGACCTGCTCGCGCGTGTGATCGGTGCCGCTCCAGGTCGGATCGCAGCCATGATCGGCGGTGATGATGAGGAGATCGTCGCTTCGCAGCCGGCTCAGCAGTTCGGGGAGGCGGGCGTCGAAGGCTTCGAGCGCCGCTGCGTAGCCGGCGACGTCGCGACGGTGGCCGTAGAGCGTGTCGAAATCGATGAAGTTCGCGAACAAAAGCCCGCCTTCTGCAAGGCTTGTCAGCCCGTCGAGCGTGGCATCGAAAAGCGCCGCATTGCCGTCGCCGCGCAGGTTTCGCCCGGTGCCGCGATGGGCGAAGATGTCGTCGATCTTGCCGATCGTCACGATGTCGCGGCCGGCAGTTTCTGCAAGGTCGAGGATGGATCGCTCGGGCGGCGGTACGGAGAAATCGCGCCGGTGCGAGCTGCGCTTGAAGTTGTTCGCGCTCGTTCCGACGAATGGACGGGCAATGACCCGGCCGATGTTCAGGGGATCGACCAGCCGCCTCGCGACCGTGCAGACCTCATAGAGCCGATCGAGCCCGAACGTCTCCTCGTGCGCCGCGATCTGGAACACGCTGTCGGCCGAGGTGTAGCAGATCGGCTCGCCGCTGCGCATGTGGCGCTCGCCAGATTCGGCGATGATGTCGGTGCCGGAAGCGTGGCGATTGCCGAGGATGCCGGGCAGTCCGGCTTGTTCGCACAGCTGCTCCACGAGAGCGCGCGGGAAGCAGGGTTGGACCTTGGGAAAATAGCCCCAGTCGAACGCGACAGGCACGCCGGCGATCTCCCAATGGCCGGATGGCGTGTCCTTGCCCCTCGATATCTCGCTGGCGCAGCCATAGCGCACATGTTGAACCCGGCCGTCGAGCCCGGGCGGGACGCGCCCCGTCGCAAGGCGGCAGGCCTCACCCAGTCCCAGCGCCACGAGATTGGGCAGGCACAGCGGGCCCTCCCGTTGCGGACTATTGGCACGCCCGGCCATGCACGCATCCGCAATGTGGCCGACAGTGTCAGCACCCTCGTCGCCATAATTGACAGCGTCGGGCGCCGCGCCGATTCCGACGGAATCCATCACCAGGATCAGGGCACGCATGTCGGCTCCCTGATCGGTGGAGAGGCGCCAATGGAGGAGGCGAGACCGGTCTTCGTGCAATAGCGCTCGACCATCTGCGCGCAGAAGCCGGCGAACTCGTTGACGCCGAGCGGCGGGCTGGTGTGATGAGGTTCGAGACCGCGGTGTTCCGGCGTGAAGCAGAACGTCACGGTGACCTCGAACTCGGCCAGCGCGTCCATCTGGCGGTCGAACCAGTCCAACGCGTTGGGGCGGAAGCTGTCGGCCCATGACAGGCCGGTCCGCAAATGCCTCACGCCGAAGCGGCGCATCCAGCGCACGGCGTCATCAAGACGATGGTCCTCGAAGTGAAACCACTGGCACAGGCCCATGTCGGCGGCATATTGCCCGAACAGCTCCGCGGCGGCTTTCGGCGTTCCATCCTCGCGCAGCAGGCCCATGTGGAAATGCCGGTAGTAGGAGGACCCCTCCGCCTCCTTGTGCCGGGTGGTCGCCTCCCAGGCCGAAGGGAGATCGTAGAGGCTGTACCAATGGATGCGCGGCGCGCGGCCGATCAGAAGATCGGCGGTGCGCGACAGGCCCCACGCCTGCACCTCCTCGGCGCCGAACGAGGAGACGCCGACCTCGGTCACCCAGACCGGAAGCGAGGTGACGGCCCTGATCTCCTCGATCTTGGCCGGCCATTCTCCGATCTGCCATAAATTCCAGTCGAGCGGAAAGCCGTGCACGGCGACGGCGTCTACGTGATCGAGCACGCCGCGCGCCTGCATGTTGCGCATGAAGGACGGGTCGATCGGCGAGATGCCGCCGAGCACGCGCGGCAAGGTCGGATGCGCGCTGCGAATGGCCTTCCCGGCCGCGAGCGCCAAATTTGCAAACATCGCCCAGTCCGGGTCGATCAGGAGGTCCCAATGCGACTTGTTGTTGGGCTCGTTCCAGATCTTGGCCGCCTCGATCATCGAACCGCCTCCCGTGACGGATAGACCGGCCCGTCAGCCTGCGGCCGCGCCGTGCGCCTGCACAGATAGACTTCCTCTTCCGGATGGGCCGCGATGGCAAAGCCGGCGCTACGCAGCATGGCCTCGACGCACGCGCGATTGGGCACCCACCAATTGGTGGGGTCGTCGGCATATTTGTGCTCGATGAAGTGCAGCTTCGGGTAGCCGGAGGAATCGAACTGGTCGGTGGTCCAGAAGTCGTAGTCCTTCTCGATCGCATCGACCCGGCTGTCGCCGCGCTGCATCGACTGGAACAGCAGGAGATCGCCGGCGACGTGCTCATGGATCAGGTCCAGCGCCAGCAGCGGGTGTCGCAGATGGTAGAGCACGCCCATGAAGATCACGAGGTCGAATTTTTCGCGGAGCTGCCCGACATCATAGGCCGACATCTTGCGGAATTCGATCCTGAGCCCGTTCACCTCGGCCGCGAAGCGGGCCTGGGCCAGATATTCCTCGTCGGTGTCGAGGCCGAGCACACGCTCGGCGCCGCGCCGTTTCATCTCCATGGCGTAGAAGCCGGCATTGCAGCCGATATCGAGCACGGTCTTGCCTTCGAGCCGGTCCGGGATGATGCCGGAGAAGCGCTGCCACTTCACATTGGGATAGTCGCCGAGAAAGTGCGACGGTGCGGTCGGCACGCCCTTGAGGTCGAGATTGTGAAACCATGGCCCCAGCGCATCGATGCGCTGGCGGATTTCCTCGCGGGAGAGGGCGCCTCCGGTCATGCAATCGCTCCGTTGTTCACGGTGACCGGGCGGGCCCCGTCCGATGAGGCGCGGGCCCGCAACTTGGAACGGCCCTCGGCGCTCTCGGCGAGCAGGGCCATCGCCGTGCGATAGCCGTCGATGGTGCCGACATCGACGTAGGACTCGCCGGCCTTGACGCCGATGCCGTTGCCGCCGGCCGAAAGATAGGCATTGACCAGCGTCCCGAAATATTCGTCGCGGCGTTCGCGTGCGTGCCATAGCGACTGGAGCTGGCGGAAGCCGTGCGCCGACATCTTGAAAGCGCCCCAGATCCAGCGCGAGGCTGCATTCGCCTGCTTGACCTGGATCTCCGTCACCTGCTCGCCGTCCAGCACCACCGCATCGAAGAATTCGGGATGCTCGACCGGGAACAGCAGGAACGAGAGATCGGCGTCGGGCAGCGACTGCAGGGCCGCCTTGGGAAACCAGACCGTGTCGGGCAGGCCGACCATGACATCCTCGTGCTGCCCGACGACGGTCCTTGCCCTGAACACGGCGTCGCACAGGCCGGAGGCTTCGGGCTGCACCACATAGGCGAGCTCGGCGCTGCCGTAATGGTCGCCGAAATATTCGAGGATGTCGGACTTGCCGGGCGAGATCACGAAGCAGATCTTGTCGGCACCGCCGAGGATGAGGCGCTCCAGCAGATATTCGGAGACGGCGCAGGGGCGGTCCGTACCGTCGTCGCGCCGGCTGCCGACCGGCAATAATTCCTTCGAGAACGCAAGCGGCTGGATACGGCTGCCGCGGCCCGCGGCCGGAACGATGCCCCACATGATCAGGCCTCCTCGATTTGTTGCCGGCTGATGCGGCTCGACGTTATCTGCTCGAGCATCGAGATCAGTTCACGCGCCCGCTTGTCCGATGTGTGCTGGTCCATGGTGCGGTCATAGGCGCGCCGGGCAAGGCGCCTGAGCTCGGCATCCGGCATCGCCAGCGCGGCGAGCGCGTCGTGCTCGTCGCGTACGATCAGGATCTCCTCTCCGGGCGCGAAGAAGTCAGCTATTCCGGGCCAGTCGTCGCTCAGCAGCGGGACACCGCAGGCCGCGGCCTCGAACAGCCGGCCGGACGGGCACCAGCCCATCTCCGCCATGGCCCGCCGGGTGACGTTGAGGGTCAGCCGCGATGAGGCAAAGAACGGCGCATGCTCGGACGGCGGCAGGTGCCGCACGAAATAGATGTTGGGCGACCACGGGAAATCGTCCGGATATTGGGCGCCGCCGATCAGGAAGCGGAGATCCTGGCGCGCCCGCGCGGGCGCGACGAAAAGTGCCGCGAGCGTGCGCTGGCGATCTTCGGAGTAGGTGCCGAGATAGGACAAATCGGCTCGATAATGCGGCTGCGGCGTGACCGGATGGTGGATATCTGTGTCGACATGCCCATAAAGCGCCCGGGTGTCCCCCGCTCCGAGCCGATTGCGGAATTCATCCTCAACATGAGGTCCGCCGGTAAAGCTGAGCACCAGCTCAAAATCCCGCAGGCCGCGCGGGCCGATATAGGGGACGGATTCGCCGGCGATGAGCTTTGCCAGCGTGACCGGCGTATCGAGGTCGTAGAACACGGGAACAGCACGAGCTTCGGAGAGGATCAGCTCGGTCGCGGCAATCGCATCGGGACAATAGGAGGTCACGATCGCGACGTCGGCGTCACGGATCTCGGCGCTTGCCGCCTGCCGCACATCGTCCCAGTTCGCGAACAGCCGGAGCGCGCCGCCCGGCAGTTCGTGGAGATCCCGGGCACCGGCATAATAGGGAACGTCGCGCTCGAAGAACACGATACTGTGTCCCGAACGCGCGAGATGCTTGCAGAGGCCGCGCCACAAGGTGGCGTGACCGTTGCCCCAGGACGAGGAGATTGTCAGGCCGAAGATGACGATCTTCACGCCGGCACCCGCTGGTTGATCCCGGTGATCTTCATGCCGCTTCTGTCGGCGCGGAGCGTGCTGATGCTGGCAGGATCGATCTCGATCGAGAGAAACTGGTCGAGCGGCGTGCGCGAATAGTGCAGGAGCGCGGCGCGGATCGGCTCGGCGTGGCTGACGAGGACGACGGCGTCGAGATTGCGATCGCTACGCAGCTGCTCCAGATGAGCGACCACGCGGCGCTGAAGCGACCGCATGCTCTCGCCACCGGGCGGGCGGCTCGTGCCGCGTCGCCCATTCCAGCGCGACCATCGAGGATCCGGCGCCAGGTCGTCCAACGATCGTCCGGTCCATTCGCCATAGTCGAGCTCGTCGAGGGCGGGGACGATCTCCACCGGCAGCCTGAAATGCGCGGCGAGGATGCAGGCCGACTGCATGCAGCGCCGTTGCGGGCTGGACTGAATGAGCGATGGCCGCCGCGCGATGGTGCCGGCACAGAGAGCCATCTCCTCACAGCCGAGATCGTCGAGCTCGACGCCTTTCATCCGGCCGCACAGGATGCGGCCGAGCAGGGCATGATGACCGTGCCGGACGAGATGGATGATCCTGGCCATCACGCAAATGCCTTGTCGTCGATGAAGGCGCGTGTCCGCCGTCCGGCCTCTTCGTCGGTGAACTGCTGCGGCGGTGATTTCATGAAATAGCTGGAAGGGCCGGTGAGCGCTCCGGCCTGGCCGCGGTCCATGGCGAGCTTGGCACAACGCACCGCGTCGATCACGACGCCTGCCGAATTCGGGGAGTCCCAGACCTCGAGCTTGACCTCGGCGCTCAGGGGAACACCGCCGAACGTCGTTCCCTCCAGGCGGATGAAGGCGAGCTTGCGATCGGTGAGCCACGGCACGTGGTCGCTCGGTCCGACATGGATGTTGTCGGGGTCCATAGGGACGTCGAACTGGCTGGTCACGGCCTGGGTCTTGGAGATCTTCTTCGAGGCGAGCCGCTCCCGCTCGAGCATGTTCTTGAAGTCGGTGTTGCCGCCGACATTGAGCTGATAGGTGCGGTCGAGCCGAACGCCGCGGTCACGGAACAGATTGGCGAGCACGCGATGCAGGATGGTGGCACCAACCTGGCTCTTGATGTCGTCGCCGACGATCGGCAGGCCGGCCTCCTCGAAGCGGCGCCGCCACTCGGGATTGGAGGCGATGAAGACCGGAATGCAATTGACGTAGCCGCAGCCGGCCTCGATAGCGCGCGCCGCATACCACTCGCTGGCGCGCTGCGAGCCGACCGGAAGATAGGATACCAGAACGTCGGTGCGGGACATCGCCAGCACTTCGGACACGTCGGCCTCCGGCACCTCCGCAATCGGAACATCGTCGGTAAGATAATGGCCGATGCCATCCAGGACAGGACCGCGCTGCACGATCACGCCTGTCGGCGCGACGTCGGAGAAGCGGTGCGTGTTGTTCGGCGCCGCGAAGATCGCATCGGCGACGTCGCGGCCGACCTTGTTGGCGTTGACGTCGAAGGCCGACGCGATCTGGATATCGCTGATATGGTAACCGCCGAGGTCCGCATTCATCAGTCCCGGCACCGGCTCGTTCGACTTGGCGTTCCGATAGTAGGTGAGGCCCTGAACGAAGGAGCTCGCGCAATTGCCGACGCCGACGAGTCCGACGCGCACGCGGCGCCTGTCTTGAAGACGAGAATGCATGGAATGAAGCCCTCCGGAAACACGCGGCGTCGGTGCGAGAGTCGGTGTAAGTACGTCGGCGAACGTGCGGAAGGTATGTTCGTTCCTGGAAAGGAGATGCGGGCGGCACGCCTTGGCCGATTCATCGCGACAAAATGCGACGAGCTTAACATGGGATAGATTCCCGAACCGCCAGCCGGGAACGAACGGCTTTCATGATGAAGATGAAGAAGATGATGCTCGCCGCGCGCGACCGCTTCGTATCTGCGCGAAAGAACAAATCATTCCGGCCGGCGTTTCTCGGCCATGGTTCGATGCGTTGCCGGGCTCATCGCCCGGCCAGTCAGCGAGGTGTGACATGACGTCGAAGGCGCAAAGCAGCGAAGCCCACGAGACCACCGATCATAACGTCATCCGGAAATGGGCCGAAGAGCGCGGCGGGAAACCCGCGACCGTGAAGGCGACGGAGGAGGATGGTCACGCCGGAATCCTGCGCATCGATTTCGATCCGCCGGACGAAGCGCTGGACCGCATCAGCTGGGACGAGTTCTTCGAAAAGTTCGATGAGGCCGGCATTGCGTTTCTGCACCAGGACCGGACCAAGGACGGCAAGCTCAGCCGCTTCGACAAATTCGTGCGACACTAGCGACGGCGCGAGATGGCTGGCAGCTGGGCCGAGGCGATCAGGGCGGGCGATTTCACGCGCGCCTGGATGATCAACGATCGCGATCTGCTGGAGAGCGCGCATCCGCCCAAGCACACCGGCCCGCGCCATCTGCAGCGGATCTGGCGCGGCGAGGACCTCAAGGATAAGCACGTGCTGGTGCGCTGCTATCACGGACTCGGCGACACCATCCAGTTCCTGCGCTTTATGAGCCCGCTTCGCAAGATTGCGCGCAGCGTGACCCTGTGGTGTCAACCCGGGCTGCTGCCGCTGGTCGCGGGCGCTGCGGGCGTCGATCGTGCGATCCCGCTGCATGATGGCGCGCCCGAGATCGCTTTCGAGGTCGACATCGAGATCATGGAGGTGCCGCACGCCATCCGAGCGCGCCGGGATCAGGTCGAGATGCGCGGTCCTTACCTGGCGCTGCCGCCAATTGCCGTTCCGCCGCCCCGAAGAGAACAAGGGCTGGCCGTCGGCCTGGTCTGGAAGGTCGGTGAGTGGGATAAGCGGCGGGAGGTTCCGGCCGTCTTGTTGCGCGATCTCGCGGGAGACGGCGTCACGCTGTATTCGCTCCAGCGCGGCGCCAGCACCGAAGAGCTCGCGGCGATGGGAGCGCGGGACGTCAGCACGCCCGACATCATAGCTCTCGGCCATCGCCTGCGGCAGCTCGATCTCATCGTCTGTGTCGACACCATGGTCGCACACCTTGTGGGTGCGCTCGGATGCGAGGCCTGGGTCTTGCTGCATGCCGATTGCGACTGGCGCTGGCCTCCATCCGGCGCGCGCTCGTTCTGGTATCCGAGCCTGCGCCTGTTTCACCAAAGACGGCCGGGCGATTGGGGCCATGTTGTCACCGAAATCCGCAACGCGCTGCGGGCGCGCCTCGAAGCAGATCGAGCCACTGCGGCGATATGATTTCCAGACCATTATTCCCAAGACATTGCTAAGGAACGAGCGTCGCCCACGCGGTTTGGAGCAACATCCTCGCGACGGAAACACGCTCATGCAAAGTTCTGACGCCGGTGTGTCGACCTCCAGCCTGTCGCGGGTGACAGACAACGGCGCATGCGTGGTCCGGCAATGCATAGGCCCTGGCGTAGTCGCCGAGCCCGGTGCCGAACGGGCCGTGGCCTCCGTCCACCGTCACGACGTCGCCGCCGGACCGCAGATGGCTTCCAGGCCGGAACGAAGCTTCGAGACGGGGCGTTCCTGCGGGAAAACCTGAGGGCCAGACGTGCCGCGCTATCATTTTGATTTGGTGGATTCTAAAACCGTGGCAGACGAAGGAGGGGCCGAGTTGCCGGATGACATGCAGGCCCTGGATGTCGCCGAAGAAATTGCGCGGCGCCTGCTCGAGCAGCGTCCCGAGCTCAAGGGCCGCCACTTCTCGATCCTCGTCACGAACGATGATGGTGAGGAAATCGGCCGGGTGCCGTTGGACGTAGTGCACTGAAGCGATGATCTGACATGACGTTCAGGATTGGGGTGATCGCCGATACGCATGGACTGCTGAGGCCCGAGGCGGAGCGCTGCCTCGCCGGCGTCTCGCACATCATCCACGCCGGCGACATCGGCGCCCAGGCTGTGATGGACGGGCTTTGCCGCATCGCGCCCGTCACCGCGATCAGAGGAAATGTGGACCGGGGCGCGTGGGCCGAACGCTTTCCTGAAACGCAAACGCTGCGCCTCGGCGGCCGCAGCTTCTACGTCCTGCACGACCTCAACGAGCTGACGATCGATCCTGCCGAGCGCGGGATCGACGTCGTGGTCTCAGGGCATTCCCATCGCGTGCGGATCGAGACCACCAAAGGCGTGCTTTATCTGAACCCTGGCAGTGCGGGGAAGCGACGCTTCAAGCTGCCGATTACCCTGGCAACGCTCGAGCTCGATTCGGGCGGACCGCTGCGGCCCGTCATTCATGATCTCGACAGGATGTGACGACCACAGACCGCCAGCAGTCGCTGCCTAGTGCGTCTTCGATTTCTGCCAACGCTCCAGATCGACCGGCGGCCGTTTCGGATCGATCTGATCCTTCTCGGGATTGCCTTGCCATGGCTTGTTCGTTTGCCGGTGCGTCGGCATGTCCGTCTGCTGGCGCGGATCGTCAAGCGGTGTCTCTCGCGGATCGTTCTCAGTCGCCTTTGGCATATGTTTCCCTGTCGCGCTCGCACGAAGGCGTTGTGCCGCCGCCCTTTAAAATAACCCAGGCGACAGCAGAGTGTTCCTTGCGGCCATTGCTTAGGCTCGCACTGCGGCGACGATCGGCGCAGGAACGACCCCCTGCGCCAGCTCATTGCTCCATTTCGCGACTGCGAACACCGACACAGGAGCAGGACATGTCAAAAATGCCTCCCGCCCCGAAGAACAGCGGAGCAACAAGGGACCCGGTTCCGATCCTGCCGTCGAGGCGACAGAACGGAGCCGGGCTGCGAGAACTTCGACACCCGGGGCCGCCACGGCAACATCAAGCAGAACACGACCAATCAGGGCTACCAGCAGGATCGATGATGCGCGACCTAAGCAGATGTAGTGAGAGACGTTCGATGAGCAGGACGGGTCTCGTGCTGATCGCCGTGCTGGCGGCCGCCTGTCGTGGCAACGCGCGCCTTGGGCAGCTTCAAGCATCGCAAGCGAAAAGGCGATCGCAAGCGCACCATGAACGTTGCCGTCTTTCCCATGAAGGTGCACGGGCGGGAGCGCTGGTGGCCCGAGAAGGGAGAGCGGGACGCCAGCTGGGTCTCGCCCAAGACGGCGGCGCGCCTGGTGCACAAGGCGCAGCTCCGGCGCCTGATCGCCCGCTTCGCGGCGCAAACGTGCGCGAGGCATTCTCGCAGTTGAGCCGGTGAGGTTCGGGCTATGGCAACTGATCACTTCCCTTGCGGCCATCCTTCGAGACGCCCGCTTGAGGCGGGCTCCTCAGGATGAGGACGGAGTGAGCGGCTGCAGTTCAAAGGGCAGTGACGCTGATTAGCCTCATCCTGAGGAGGCGCGTAAGCGCCGTCTCGAAGGACGAGGCGTGCGCGCTGGCCGCCCCGACAAGTCAAATGCGATAGCTCTGCCGATGAGGGATGGTTCAGCTTTAGGAACGCCTCGCGAGCCCGATCATTCAAACTTGATGGACCAACAAAGGACAGGGCTCATATCCGAGGAGCGGCCGCCTCATGAAATCCTGGCAGCGGCGATCGAGCGACGCCGCGCGGTCCTGTTCGTGGGCGCCGGCGTCTCGATGGCGGTCGGCTTGCCGTCCTGGCAATCGCTGATCGATCATCTCTTGGACGATCTCGGCCTCGAACCCAATGTCATCGACGGAATGCACGGCGGCTATCAGATGCTCGCGGAATATTACCGGATCAAGCGCGGCGGAATCGGTCCGCTGCGCAGCTGGCTCGACCGCAATTGGCGTGTCGATCCCGAGAAGATCGCCGCTTCAGAGCTGCACCGGATGATCGTCGAGCTGGATTTTCCGGTCATCTACACCACCAATTACGACCGCAACCTCGAAACCGCGTTCGACGTGCTGAAAAAGCCCTTTGCGAAGATCAGCAACGCGAAGGAGATCGCGAGCGCTCGTGCCGGTGTCACCCACATCATCAAGTTTCACGGCGACTTTGACGACGATGCCTCGCTCGTTCTGACCGAGACCGACTTTCTCAACCGGCTCGCCTTCAATTCCCCGCTCGACATCCAGTTTCGCGCCGATGCGCTGGGAAGCACGCTGCTTTTCGTCGGATACAGCATGTCCGATCCGAACATCCGGCTGCTGCTGCACCGGATCTGGCAGATCTGGGACGAGTCCGGGCACAGCCAGGACCGGCCGAGATCTTTCGTGTACGTCGCGCAGCGCAATCCGGTGCAGGAGGCCGTGCTGGCGAACTGGGGCATTACCACCATCGCCCCGCCCGACGATATGGCTGCCGATGACGGTCTCACGCGGCTGCTGCGCGACATTCGCGAGCGGCTCGGCGGCAAGACAGCGAGCAGCTCGGGTCCCGACACCGAGCGACATCGCTAAAGCATGATCCGGAAAAGTGCGGAGCGGTTTTCCGGAAAGATCATGCGCACGCAAAAATCGGAAGCGCGATGACGATTCGTCCAAATCGCATCGCGCTTTAGGGCCGCCGCACGCTGCAGATCTCGTTCGGGTCTGGCGTGAGGCTTGCGGCATATTGCATGTCCAGAAAGCCGGCACGCCAGCGCTGCGCCATGGCTGTCTCAGATAAATCGAAGGATTTTTCCGGCCCGGCTTCCTCGCGGCCCGGGCGGTAGCTCAGGAGATAGATCTCGTCGTCGTAGTGGAGGTCCTGAAGCTCGGCGCGGAGCTGACGGGCTTCCAGAGCGTAGCCAAGGCGCTGGAAGGTCTGGTTGCCAAAGGTCAGGTCGCTCTTGCGCTCGGACGCGGCCTCGAGCCCGTCAGGGACCTTGCCGTCGCGCGGAAACAGATCGATCACATAGAGGCGGAGCGGGCCTGCAGTTTCAAGGATCGGGTCGAACGGCGCGTTCAGCGAGAACCCGCCGTCGACGAGCCAGCGGCCGGCGATCTGCACCGGAGCGAATTCGGGGAGAAACCCGCAGCTGGCCAGGATATGGTCGATTTCGATCCGCTCCGACGCGGTGTCGAACAACACGGCATCGCCGCTCTCGACGTCGGTGGCGCAGATCGTGACGCGCGGATCGCCGCCGTTCAGACGTCCGAAATCGATCAAGCGCTGCAGGCGTTCGCGGGTCGGGCCGAGATCGTAGAGGCCGCCGTAGTGAGAAGCGGGAATCGGGAGGCGGGGATGGAAGAAGCCCGAATGGCCCAGCACGCGCGTATTGATCGAGCTCAGCCACGCGAACGCATGGCGGCCCGCGTTCGGCACCTCGGTTGGACTGCTTGGCGCATGCCAATAGCTGCGTAAACTCCGCAGCCGATCCTCGCGCGGGCTCCCCGCGATCAGCGCGGCCGTGATCGCCCCTGCCGACGAGCCGGTGACCCAGTCGATCGGCAGCAGAAGAGAGGTGAGTGCTTCAAACACACCGCCATGATAGGCGCCGAGGCCGAGACCGCCCGAGAGCGCGACGGCGGTGAGAGGGCGCTCGGCTGCGGTCGTCCCTTGATCGCGAACGGACGGCACGAGGCTACTCCGGCAGAGGCGTGTCGGCGATGTCCAGCAGCGCGCCGAGACCTTGGCGGAGACGCCGCGTCGCGATGCTGTCGTTCGCAAGGCCGAACACCACGAGCGAGCGCGCGGTCACCGCGTAAGCATGCCCGAACTCGAACTCGGCCATCGGCGCGTCGGGCCGATTGGTGTCGATCAGGCCGAGCCAGCTGCGTCCCTCGGTGACCTCCGGGAGGGTGAAGTTCACGACGTCGTGGTGCGCGTTGTAGATCAGCAGCATGGTCGCATCCGAGCCGCGGCGCTTGATCCCGGTCTCCTGCGCACGGCCGTCGAGCAGCATGCCGAAGCATTTGGCGTTGCCGTCCTGCCATTGCTCCGTCGTCATCTCCTCGCCGGATGGCGAGAGCCAGGTGACGTCCTTGACGTCGAGCTCCTCGTTATGCGAGCCGACCAGGAAGCGGCTGCGGTAGAGGATCGGAAACGCCTTGCGGGTGGCGATCAGCTTGCGCACGAACTCGCGCAGGCTGCGGCCGTTCGCGGTGATGCCCATCCAGTTAAGCCAGGTTATCTCGTTGTCCTGGGCGTAAGCGTTGTTGTTGCCGTTCTGGGTGTGCCCGAACTCGTCGCCCGCGAGCAGCATCGGCGTACCGTGAGACAACAGCATCGTTGCCAGCAGATTTCGCTTCTGGCGCTCGCGCAAGGCGGTGATCTCCGGGTCGTTGGTCGGCCCTTCGACGCCGCAATTCCAGGAATGGTTGTTGCTGTGACCGTCGCGATTGTCCTCGCCATTCGCCTCGTTGTGCTTGTCGTTGTACGAGACGAGATCGGTGAGGTTGAAGCCGTCATGGGCGGTGACGAAGTTGACGCTGGCCCAAGGCCGGCGTCCGCGCTTGTTGAAGAGGTCGCCGGAGCCGGAGACGCGCTTGGCGAAGTCGGCCAGCGTGCCCGGATCGCCCTTCCAGAAGGCGCGCACCGTGTCCCTGAACTTGTCGTTCCACTCGGCCCAGCCCGGCGGAAACTGACCGACCTGGTAGCCACCGGGCCCGATGTCCCAGGGTTCTGCGATCAGCTTGACGCTGGAGAGCACGGGATCCTGGCGGCAGGCGTCGAGGAAGCCGCCGCCTTCATCGAAGCCATAGGGTTCGCGCGCCAGGATGGTGGCGAGGTCGAAACGGAAGCCGTCGACCCGCATCTCGGTCGCCCAGTAGCGCAAGGAATCGGCGACGAGTTGCAGCACACGCTGATGCGAAAGATTGACCGTGTTTCCGGTTCCGGTGTCGTTGATATAGTAGCGCTTCTTGTGCGGCAGCAGGCGGTAATAGCTGGCATTGTCGATGCCCTTGAACGACAGGGTCGGGCCGAGCTCGTTGCCTTCGGCGGTGTGATTGTAGACGACGTCGAGAATGATCTCGATGCCATGGGCATGAAACTGGTTGACCATGGCCTTGAACTCGTTCGCGAACGGCGTCTTCAGGTAGCGCGGCTCCGGGGCGAAGAAGGCAATGGAATTGTAGCCCCAGTAATTGCGCAGGCCTTTCTCGATCAGATAGCTGTCGTCGACGAAGGCATGGATCGGCAGCAGCTCGGCGCTGGTGATGCCGAGCGAGCGCAAGTAAGCCGGGATTTCCGAATGTGTGAGGCCCGAGAATGTGCCGCGGTCGGCTTCCGGCACCAGCGGATGCAGCTGGGTAAAGCCCTTGACGTGCATCTCGTAGAAGATCGTGCGTTCCCACGGCACTTCCGGCTTCCGCGCCATGCCCCAGGTAAAGGCGGGATCGATGACGCGGCATTTTTGCATCAAGGGCGCGCTGTCGCGTTCGTCGTAGGAGAGGTCCTTGTCGGCGTGATCGAGCTGGTAGCCGAACAGCTCCGGTCCCCAGCGGAGCTGGCCGACCAGCTGCCTGGCGTAGGGATCGAGCACGAGCTTGTTGGGATTGAAGCGGTGGCCGGCGTCGGGTTCATAAGGGCCGTGGACGCGATAGCCGTAGACGGTGCCGGGGCGGGCGGAGGGCAGATAGCCGTGCCACACCTCGTCGGTATATTCGGGCAGCTCGATGCGCTCGAGCTCGGTTTCGCCGGTATCGTCGAACAGGCAGAGCTCGACCTTGGTGGCATGGGCGGAGAACAGCGCGAAATTGACGCCGAGGCCATCCCAGGTGGCGCCGAGCGGGAAGGGTCTGCCTTCGGTGATCCGGGTGCGGCGCAGGCGCGAGGCCGTCCGCGACAGGGCGTCGTCTGAATGTGCTGGCTGGTCCATCTCCGCCCCCGAATTGCCTGTCAGGATATCGGCGCAGTCGCGGCAATGGGCTCTACGCCGGCCGGCTTGGACGGCGCGTTGGCTTTCTGCAGAGCCGCCTCCTTGCTGATGGCCGGAATGGAGTTGCCGATGCGCCCGACGATCGCGATCAGCTCGGCGTCCGACAGTCCGAGCCGTTTCTTGACGAGGCGCACCTGGATGCGGTCGGTCAGGTCGAGCTTGTTACGGATCGGTTGCGGCTTCGGGCGGCGCATGGCGACAGCTCCTGTCTGGAACGGTAACAGTCGCGCTGCTGATTCCGTTCCCCTCGCGCTGCAAATGTCCGGCCTCGGGCCGTGGAGGAACGAACGCACACGGCTCCGCTTTGTCGCCCCGACGCGCGCAATCTTGAAGCGTGCCGAGGCGGGCATGCGGGGAAAGGCGACGGGCTTGAATCAAAGACTGGGAAAGGCCGAGCAAAGTCGGCGCCATGGTCCCCAGATCGTCGATCATGGGGTCTCGTTCAACTTGTGGGCGCCGACGGCGCGGTCGGTCGAGCTGCTCGAAAGCGGCCAGCCGCCACGCAGGATGCCGCGCGATGCGGACGGCTGGTGTCAGCTGCTCAGCCGGACCGCGCGCGCCGGCACGCGCTATCAGTTCAGGATCAACGACGATCTCGTCGTGCCCGATCCCGCCTCGTGCTTCCAGCCGGACGACGTCGGCGCGCCGAGCGAGGTGGTCGATACGGCCGCGTTGAGGGACCCGGTGCTCTATCCGGGCCGTCCCTGGGCGGAAGCCGTGATCTATGAGCTGCATGTCGGCACGTTCAGCGAGGAGGGGACCTATGCCGGCGTCGAGAAGAAGTTGCCCTATCTTCGCGATCTCGGGGTCACAGCCATCGAGCTGATGCCGCTCAACGACGTCCCCGGCCGGCACAATTGGGGCTATGACGGCGTGCTCCTGAACGCGCCGAATGCCCGCTACGGCCGGCCGGAGGATCTCAAGCGGCTGCTGCGCGCCGCGCATGCCCTCGACATCATGGTCTATCTCGACGTCGTCTATAACCATTTCGGGCCGCAGCTGAACTATCTGCATCTCTATGCGGAGAACTTCTTCAGCCCGCGCCACGCCACGGGGTGGGGGCCCGCTGTCAACCTGGAAGGAACCGACGGCGAATTCGTGCGCGGGTTTCTGATCGAGAATGCCCTGATGTGGCTGCGCGACTATGGGGTCGACGGCCTGCGGTTCGACGCCGTTCATGCGCTGAAGGACGATTCGAAGCGTCATTTCCTGGTCGAGCTCGCCGAGGCCCTGCGCAGTCAGCTGGCGGGTCGGCGCGTCCATCTGATGCTGGAGAACGAGGCCAATCAGGCGCACCTGCTCGCGCGTTCGCAGGGACGAGCGACGTACTACGACGCGCAATGGGGCGACGATTTCCACAACGCGCTCCACGTCCTGCTCACGGGCGAGGACGAAGGTTATTACCGGGCGTTTGCAGACAAGCCGCTCGAACATCTCGCGCGATCCCTGACCGAGGGCTTTGCCTATCAGGGCGAGGTGTTTCCCCTGCACGAGGCGCCGCGCGGCGAGCCGAGTGCTCATCTGCCGCCGGAAGCGACCATCTTCTTCGCCCAGAACCACGACCAGGTCGGCAACCGCGCCTTTGGGGAACGGCTGTCGCGGCTGGTCGGCCCGGACAAGCTGGAGCTGGCCCTCGCACTGGTTCTGCTCAGCCCGCATATTCCGATCCTGTTCATGGGCGAGGAAGCGGCCGCCGAAACGCCCTTCCTGTTCTTCGCCGACTGGACGGGCGAAGCTGCCGAACTGACACGGGAGGGGCGCCGCAAGGAGTTTTCGCACTTCAAGGCGTTCGCGACGCCCGAAACGCGCGCCGTGATCCCCGACCCGTGCGACGAAAGAACCTTCCTCGCCTCCAAGCTGGACTGGACCAGCATCGACCAGTCGCCTTCCGGCACAAGGTTCCGGGCGCTGACGGCGCACTTATTGACGATCCGGCACGAGAAGATCGTGCCGCTGATCAAACGTGGGTTCGTTTCGGCGCAGCGACAGCTACTGGGCACCGATCCCCGCATGGGCGGCGTGGATGTGCGCTGGCAGACGGAGCAGGGCGACGTTCTGCAGATCGTCGCCAATTTCGCCGATCACGAACTCCCGATGCCCTCGCTGGTCGATGGCGAGAGCCTGTGGCGAATGCACCCTCATGTCGCCGGAGGACTTGGGCCCGGCGACATCATCGTGAGGCTTGGCCGCAACCGCTGACGAGAGACGAGGTCCGTGGGCTACCCGCCGGCACGGCTCGCGACCGCCGGCGTGGGTGAGGTCGCGAACTTGCCGAGCCCGAGGTAGACGAGGCCCGCCACGCCGATCCCGAACAACCAGCTCAGATCGGCACCGCCGAGCAGATTGATCGAGATCGGTCCCTGCAGTGCGCCGACGAGACCGTCCTCCACCAGCCAGCCGGCAACGAGGCCGGCGAAGAACGCGATCATGCCGGCCCAGTTGATGTCGCCATAGGCGCTGCTCTCCGGCGAGCGATAGAGCTCGGCCACCTCGATCGTGCCCTTGCGCTTGATGAAGAAGTCGGCGAGCACCACGCCGGCCCACGGGCTCATCCACAACAGCAGGCTGATCATCCAATTGTCGAACGCCTTCGCAAACGACGGCGCGAAGATGAAGTAGAGGGTGACCAGATAGCCGGCGACGCCGACGATGATTGTGAGCCAGAAGCGCGAGAGTTTCAGCCCCGCGCTCAGCGCCGCCAAGGTCGCCGAATAGACGTTGAGGATGTTGGTGGCGATCGGGCCGTGCAGCACCATCAAGAGCACGAGGATGCTGACCGGGCCGCCGAACACCGCGCTCACCATCTTGGCAGGATCGGTGTCCAGCGTCGTCGAGGCGATGGTCGCGCCGAGGATGCCGAGCCAGACCGTCGGCACGAACATGCCGACATAGCTGTACCAGAACACGGCTTTCGACGGCGTCGAGCGCGGCACGAAGCGCGAATAGTCGGAGGCCCAGGTGACCCAGGAAATCCCCCAGCCGACGCCGATCGCGGTCATCAGCAGCGTCAGCATCGCCAGATGCGCGCCGGGCGGCAGCGAGGTGGTCAGGCTCCAGTTGACGACGCCGGGCCGCGTCCAGGCCAGCACGCTCATCAGCACCATGATGGCGATGGTCGGCGGCACCGTGTATTTCTCGAAGGTGCGGATGGCGTAGAAGCCGTAGACGCCGATCAGCACCTGCACCGCCATCACCAGCGTGATGACGATCATCTCGACCAGCCAGGTGTCGGGCACGCCGAACTGGCCGAGGATGCCCATTGACACCTTGACCGGGAAGTAGGTGTTCACGCCGATCCAGCCCAGCGTCATCAGGAACATCAGGATGCTCGGCAGGTAGGCGCCGCGGACTCCGAAGGCGGACCGGCTCAGTACCATCTGGTTGACGCCGGTCTTGTGCCCCATCACCGTGAAGGTCGCGAAGATCGCGCAGCCCACGATGTTGCCGAGCACGATGACCGCGATCGTCTCCATCAGGCCGAGCTTGAGGATGATGCCGAGCGCGCCGAGCGCCCAGTTCACCGGCGCGATGTTGGCGCCGGCCCAGATCCACATCTGCTGCGGCCCGGTGGAGTCCCGGTCCGCATCGGGAATTGGCTCGATGCTGTGAATATCAGCGCGAAGTTCGGTATCCGTCATGAGATCCCCCAATACGAAGCACGCTTCGCATCATTGCAGCATAAATCGTGCCATGGGTTGCGGCGCTGCCGGGCAGGGCGCGTTCGGATGCCGGATGCAGCGAGGCTCGCCTCGAATGCGACTGCGTTTTCAAGCGCGGCCTTGCTGACGCGCCGGCGTGCCGCCGCACACCGGACCTGCCCCCTGATAGTGGCGATCGATGCACCGCCGGGCAGCGGTACGATGATAAATTGAGCAGCCCAACTCAAAAGCGCAGCACGCGCCTCTAATCGAATAGGGCAGCGGCGCTGTCGCGACTGGGATTGCCGGCGACGATGCGCTGCATCATCTCGATGAAGAGCGCCTGTTCGCGCTGGCTCAAATCGCCGAGCGTTGCGCGATGCGCCCGCCGTGCTGCGCCCTCGATTCTAACCAGCAGCGCGGCGCCGGCGGGCGTCAGGCGGCACAATCGCGCGCGCCGATCGTCCTTGTTCACCGCACGCTCGACCAGGTTCCGCGCGGCGAGCCGCTTCAATGCGCCGGTGGTCGTGGTGCGATCGAGCGCGATATCGGCCGCCAAAGTGGTCTGATCGGCGGTTTCGCGCACCGCCAGCGCCGAGAGCAGGCTGTATTGCAGCGGCGTGACCTCGAATTCGCCGCAGGCTTCCTGAAACAGCGCGACGTGAATCTGGTGCAGCCGGCGGATCAGATAGCCGGGCCGTTCCGACAATGGCCAGGGGCGGTGCTTGCCCCCGCTGCGACTTTTCCTGGCTTGCCGCAATGCACGCTCTCCCAACCCCAGACCCCTTCGCGCTTAGCTCGATTCGAACGCGCTCGCCACCACAGGATCATGGCACGAAGCTTGCTTTTATCCAAATGCGAAGCATGCTTCGTAATTCGAGAGCGGGGCAACCGCCTGCGCGAGAGCCTAAGGAGAGCGCCATGTCCGTCACTGCCAGCTTCGATCTTTTGCTGCGAGGTGGCCGCGTGATCTGTCCGGCCTCCGGCGTCGATGGCCTCAAGGACGTCGCCATCCGCAATGGCAAGATCGCGGCGGTCGCATCCGACATTCTGCCGACCAGCGCGAAGGAGGTCGTCGATGTCAGCGGCAAGCTCGTGCTGCCCGGACTGATCGACACCCACGCCCATGTCTATCAATATGTCTCCGGCCGTTTCGGCATGAACCCCGACATGGTCGGCGTACAGTCCGGCGTGACGACGCTGGTCGATCAGGGCGGTCCGTCCTGCATGACGCTGCCGGGCTTCCGCCATTTCATCGCGGAAGCTTCGGCCTCGCGCGTCTATGCGTTTATCTCCGCCTATCTCGTCGGCGGCCTCGAGGGCCATTTCTATCCGCAGCTCTACAGCCCTGACGGCGTCGACATCGATGCGACCGTCAAGGCGGCAACCGCCAATCTCGATCTCGTGCGCGGCATCAAGGCTCACGCGGAAATCGGCGGCTTCGCGCGCTGGGGCATTCGCGTCATCGAGATGGCGGCCGAGATCGGCAAGCGCGCCGACCTGCCGGTCTATGTGCATTTCGGCCAGCTCTGGGGCCTGCCGGAGAGCGGCGCCAATGGCGAGGACGCCGACACCATCCTCACCCGCGTGATCCCGCTCTTGCGCGAGGGCGACATCCTCGCTCATCCCTTCACGCGCCATCCCGGCGGCTTCGTCAATCGTGAGGGCGAGGTGCATCCGGTGATCCAGGCCGCGCTCGACCGCGGCCTCAAGGTCGACGTCGGCCACGGCAGCCACTTCTCCTATCGGCTCGCGAAGAAGGCGATCGCCGCCGGCATCATTCCGACCACGCTCGGCGCCGACATCCACGGCTACAACACCCATGTGCCCGCGCCGGCCGGGACGCCCGACCAGCACGAGGACGACGAGAACCATCCCTTCGCCGGCCAGGCCAAGTTCAGCCTGGTCCAGGCGATGAGCTCGATGATGGCGCTCGGCCTGTCGCTGGAGCAGGTGGTGCCGATGGTCACCTCCAATCCCGCGAAAATGCTCGGCCGTAGCGAGGAGATCGGCGCGCTCAAGGTCGGCATGGATGCCGACGTCTCCGTGCTCACGGAACAGAATGGCCGCTTCGTGCTCAAGGACAACGAGAAGAACGAGGTGATTGCCGAGCGCCTGCTGCAGCCGGCCTTCTGCCTGCGCGCCGGCACCCGCTTCGACGCGGTCGCGCCGATTCTGCCGCAGGCCGTCGCGGCATAAGGCCGGGCGGTGAAGGAGAACGCCGAGTTGCGCAACGAGCGAGAATTTCGATCGGGTAAGACGGGGCAGGGCGTTGGCGCGCGGCTGCCGCGCAAGGAAGACGATCGCCTGATGCGCGGCCGCGGCCAATACGTCGGCGACGTCAGGCTCGCCGGTCTTCAGGACGTTGCCTTCGTGCGCAGCCCGCTGGCGCATGCGCGCATCCGCGGCATCCACGTGCCCGAACGTTATCGCGGCAATGTCTTCACGTCGGCCGATCTCGTCGGCATCAAGCCGATCCGCGCGGTGTCGGGGCTGCCGGGCTTCAAGATCTCCGAGCAGCCGGTGCTGGCGACCGGCAAGGTGCGCCAGGTCGGCGAGCTCGTCGCGATGTGCCTCGCGCCGACGCGGGCCGAGGCCGAGGACATCGCGGCCTCCGTGACGCTCGATCTGGAGGAGCTGCCTGCGATCCATGACATGCTGAAGGCGCGCGAGCCCGGCTCGGCGCTGGTGCACGAGCATTGGGGCGACAACGTCTTCCTGGAGACCAATTACGAGGTCGACATCTCCGCAGCGGTCGACGCGCCGATCAAGGTGACGCGCGAGATCTCGACGGCGCGGCAATGCATGTCGCCGCTGGAAGGCCGCGGCGTGGTCGCGACCTTCGACAGGAGGCTCGACCAGCTCACGCTGCATTCGGCGGCGCAGATGCCGCACATCACCCGCAGCGGCCTTGCCGAGTGCCTCGGCATGGAGGAGGGGCAGATCCGCGTGATCTCGCCCGATGTCGGCGGCGGTTTCGGTCACAAGGGTATTTTGTTGCCCGAAGAGGTCTGCCTGTCCTGGCTGACCATGCGCTGCGGCCATCCGGTGCGCTGGCTCGAAGACCGCCGCGAGCACCTCGTCGCCAGCTCCAATTGCCGCGAGCACCATTACAGGATCACGGTCTACGCTGACCGCGACGGCACGCTGCGTGGAATCGACTGCGAGGCAACCGTCGATTCCGGCGCCTACTCGTCCTATCCGTTCTCGGCCTGCTTGGAGGCCGCGCAGGTCGCCAGCATCCTGCCCGGCCCCTACAAGATGCCGGCCTATCGCTGCCGCACCTTCTCGGTCGCGACCAACAAATGCCCGATCCTGCCCTATCGCGGCGTCGCGCGCACCGGCGTCTGCTTTGCGCTGGAATTGATGCTCGACCTCGTCGCGGCCGAAGCCGGGCTCGAGCCCGGCGAGGTGCGGCTGCGCAATCTGGTGCGCCCCGAGCAGATGCCGTTCGACAACATCACCAGGAAGCATTTCGACAGCGGCGATTATCCGGAAGCGATGCGCCGCGCGCTCGCCGCCATCGACGTCGACGCCATCCGCGCCAGGCAAAAGCACGGCGAGGCCGACGGCCGTCGCCTCGGCGTCGGCGTCTCCATCTATTGCGAGCAGGCCGCACACGGCACCTCGGTCTATTCCGGCTGGGGTATCCCGATGGTACCGGGACATGAGCAGGCCTCGGCCCGGATGACGCCGGACGGCGGCCTCGAACTCCGGGTCGGCGTGCATTCGCACGGGCAGGGCATGGAGACCACGCTCGCCCAGGTTGCGCATGAAATCCTCGGCGTGGATGTCGCAAACATCCGCATCGTCCTCGGCGACACCGCGATGACGCCGTATTCGACCGGAACCTGGGGCTCGCGCTCGATGGTGATGGCGGGCGGTGCGGTCGCGACCGCCTGCCGCGAGCTAGGCGAACGTGCGCGCCGCATCGGCGCGAAACTCCTACAGCACGACCCGGCCGCCGTGGTGTTGCAGAATGGCGAGGTGCGCGGCGTCAACGGCAGCGTCAGCCTGAAGGCGATCGCCCACACCTGGTACCGCCGCCCGCAGGATTTGCCGCCAGACGTCGATCCCGGCGGACTCGAGGTGACGCAAGGCTACAAGCCCGTGCGCGACAGCGGCACCTTCAGCTACGCCGCGCATGCAGCCGTCGTCGCGGTCGATCCTGACGTCGGCGAGGTCAAGATCCTCGACTACGTGATCGTCGAGGACGGCGGCGTGCTGGTCAATCCGCTCGTCGTCGACGGGCAGATCTATGGCGGCCTCGCGCAAGGCATCGGCACCGCGCTGTACGAGGAAATGCCGTTCGACGCTTCCGGCCAGCCGCTGGCGACGACGCTCGCGGATTACCTGCTGCCCGGCGCGACCGAGGTCCCGGCCGCGCGCCTCGACCACATGGAGACGCCGTCGCCCTATACGCAATTCGGGGTCAAAGGCATCGGCGAGGGCGGAGCCATCGCACCGCCCGCCGCGATCGCCAATGCCGTCAACGACGCGCTGCGGCCGCTCGGCGTCGAGCTGATGCAGTCGCCGATCACGCCGCATCGCATCGTTGCGGCGGTGCTGGCCGCGCGTGCGGCTGAGAGGAGCGCGGCATGAAACCGGCGCCCTTTGCCTACGAGCGCCCGCGCGACCTCGATTCGGCTCTCTCGATGCTGGCTGCAAGCAATGGATCGGCGAAGATCATCGCCGGCGGCCAGTCGCTCGGGCCGATGCTCAATCTGCGGCTGGTGCAGCCGGAGCTGATTATCGATATCTCCGGTCTCGCCGAGCTCAAACGCGCAGAGGTCTCCGGCGACGAGCTGGTGCTCGGCGCCCTCGTCACCCATGCTGATATCGAGGACGGGCGCACGGCTGACGTGACCCGCGGGGCCATGAGGGCCGTCGCCGCCAATATTGCGTACCGCGCCGTGCGCAACCGCGGCACGATCGGCGGCTCGCTCAGCCATGCCGATCCCGCCGCGGACTGGATTTCGGCGCTGGCGGCCCTGGGCGCGCGCGTGACGCTGCGCAGTCTTGCCGGTGCGCGCTCGATGGTCGTCGAAGCGTTTGTGGTCGGTGCGCTGGAATCTGCGCTTCATATTGGCGAGATTGTCGAGGCGGTCCATGTGCCGGCACGATCGGCGTCGGCGCATTGGGGTTATGCCAAGAGCTGCCGCAAGACCGGCGAATTCGCCGATGCGATCGGTGCAATATTGGTCGACCCCACCGTCGCTTCGGCGCGTGTCGTGATCGGCGCAATCGATACCGCGCCCATCGTCTTGACTGATGCCGCAGAGCTGTTCGGCGGCCGGATCGCCGCCGACTACAAGCAGCGTTTCGATGTCCGTGCCGCCGATGCCGTTCTCGCAAGCGCGGGCATCGACGATGCCGCGCAGCGCCACATCCACGTCAGCGTGCTGAAGCGCGCCGTTCTGGAGGCCGCGGCATGACCACGATCGCGCTTCAGGTCAATCGCCGCGCGGTGGAGCTGCCGGCCGAGCCGCGCACGAGCCTGGCCGATTTCGTCCGCGACAAGCTCGATCTCACCGGCACGCATCTCGGCTGCGAGCACGGCGTCTGCGGCGCCTGCACCGTGCTGCTCGACGGCGTGCCGGCGCGCTCCTGCATCACCTATGCGGCGGCCTGCGACGGCGCCGACGTCACCACCATCGAAGGCCTCGACGAGGACGAGATCACCACCGAGCTGCGCGCCGCCTTCACCCGCGAGCACGCGCTGCAATGCGGCTATTGCACGCCGGGCATGCTGGTCTCGGCGCGCGACCTGGTGCTGCGTCTGCCCGACGCCGACGAGCGCCAGATTCGCATCGGTCTCAGCGGCAATCTCTGCCGCTGCACCGGCTATGTCGGCATCGTGCGCGCGGTGCAGTCCGTGATTGAAGCGAGGCGCGCGCGCAACATCGCGCCGGTGGCGGATGGCGGCCGGACCGGGCTCGGCCCCGTCGGGTCGGGACGCGCCGCGTCCGGTCGCAGCGAGCCGCGGCCTGCGCAACAAGCGCTGGCTGCGGCCTCAGAGAATATCGCAGCCGGCAGTATCCCCGACTTCACGCCGGCGACCGTGCTCGACCAGCGCTTTACGCTGCCGCATCCGCCGGCAAAGGTGTTCGCGCTGTTCGACGACATCGTAGGCATCGCATCCTGCCTCCCTGGCGTATCGCTGACGTCGCCGCCAAAACCGGAGCGCGTCGAAGGATTGATCCGAGTCAGGCTCGGGCCGATCGCCGCCGCCTTTGAGGGCGCCGCGCGTGTCGAGCGGGATCCCGCGACACTCTCGGGGCGCATCGTCGGCATCGGCACCGACCAGCGCAGCCATTCGGCGACGCAGGGCGAGATCCGTTACCGCCTGCTGCCGCTGGATGGTGGCGCCGCGACCGCGGTCGAATTGTCGATCGGCTACGCGCTCACGGGAATGCTGGCCCAGGTCGGCCGTCCCGGTCTCGTGCGAGACCTCGCCCGGCGCCTGGTAGCGGACTTCGCCGCCAATCTCGATCGCCACATGTCCGGGGCCTCCTCGGGGCAGGTAGCTCCGGCGGAGCTCAGCTTCTGGTCGATTGCATCGGACGTCTTGCGAGCCCGGCTCGCGCGACTATTTCACCGCGCCTTCGGAAGAGATGGCGCGGAATGATCGGCGCGCCGGCGCCGCGGAATGACGAAGCCTGGAACTGACTAGACATCAACAGCGTGGGATTTGGAGAGACAGCATGACACGAACACTCGGACTGGTTCCGGCCATCGCGCTGGCGACGGCCTTGTTTGGCGGCGCAGCGGGGGCGCAGACCATCAAGATCGGCGTCAACGAGCCGCTCACCGGCGCTTTCGCGGCGTCCGGCACCTACGTCGTCAACGGTGCCAAGATCGCCGCCGACGAGATCAACGCCAAGGGCGGCGTGCTCGGCAAGAAGATCGAGCTCGTGATCGAGGACAACAAGAGCAACCCGACGGAGGCCGCCGCCGTCGCCGAGAAGCTCATCACCAGCGACAAGGTGCCGGTCCTGATGGGTGCCTGGGGCTCGAGCCTGACGCTCGCGGTGATGCCCAAGCTGATGGAATACGAGACGCCGATGGTGGTGGAGACCTCGTCCTCCGGCAAGATCACGACGACGGGCAATCCCTTCATCTTCCGCATCTCGCCGCCCTCGGCGGTCGAGGCGGCCGCGTTCAAGGGCATCGTCGACAAGCTCGCGCTCAAGAAGGTCGACTTCCTCGTCATCAACAACGACTGGGGCCGCGGCACCGCCGAGGACTTCAGCAAGATGATGAAGGACAAGGGCATCAGCATCGGTCTGGTCGAGACCATGGATCAGGGCGCGCAGGACATGAGCGCGCAGCTCTCCAAGATCAAGAGCTCGGATTCCGAGACGGTGATCGTCACCACCGCCGTCGATCAGCTGACCCTGATCTTCAAGCAGGCCGCGGCATTGGGCCTGAAGAAGCGCATCATCACCACCGGCGGCTCGCAGAACCCGGACCAGATCATCGCGCAAGCCGGCGCTGCCGCCAACGGCACCATGCATCTGACCACCTTCCTGCCCTGGTTCCCGGACAAGACGCCGAATCCGGAAGCCACCAACTATTTCATCGCGGAATGGAAGAAGCGCGGCTTCGAGTTCGCGGGCTGCACCGAGAGTTTTCGCGGCTATGACGGCATCCGCACCGTGGCCGCCGCGATCGAGAAGGCCGGCAAGGCCGAGCCCGCCGCGATCAAGGCGGCGCTCTGGAACATCAACATCAAGGGGCTGAACGGCGACATCGTGTTCCGCAAGTCGGGCCCCGAGGGCAAGGAGAGCGGTCAGAGCCAGCCGAACGTCTATCTCATCGAGATCAACGACGGCAAGGTCGAGATGAAGACGCTTTAAAGCGCGATGAGATTAGGTTCGATGCAGCAACGAAGGAGGCGCGCTCCCTCGCCCGCTTGCGGGAGAGGGCTGGGGAGAGGGTGTCTCCGCAGCGGGACAATCCCCAAGAGGTGAAAGCCCTCACCCGCGCCGAGCCTGTGGCAATCGATCCGACCTAAAGCCCTTCCGCTTTAGCATGAGTCAATCCCCGGCGAGGGCGGCACGTTGCGGCCCTCGCCGGCACCCAGAACATCTAGGAACGGCCTTGAGCGAATTCCTCCAGCATCTGATCAACATGCTCGTGCTCGGCGGCACCTATGCGCTGCTGGGCATCGGGCTGACCTTGATCTTCGGCATCATGAACGTCGTGAACTTCACGCATGGCGTGCTCTACACGTTCGGCGCCTACGTCATGTTCATCGTGGTGCAGCAGCTCGGGCTGAATTTCTTTCTCGCGCTGCCCGTGGCCGTGCTGGCCGGATGGCTGCTGGGTGCGGCCATCGAATTGACCTTGCTGCGTCCGCTGCGCGGCTCCGACATCGACACCACCATGCTGGTGATGATCGGCGCCTGGATCGCAATGCAGTCGGGCACGCTGTGGATCTGGGGCGGCGTCGCCAAATCGGTGGCGACGCCATTCCCGGAAGCGCCGCTGGTGCTCGGGCCGGTCTCCGTTTCATGGCTGCGCCTGTTCGTCCTGGCCGCCGCGGCCATGTTGATCCTGGTGACGTATCTGCTCATCAACAAGACCAGCCTCGGCCGCGCGATGCGGGCGACCTTCCAGGATCACGACACGGCGTCCCTGATGGGCGTCAATGTCGACATGATCTACACCTCGACCTTCGCGATCGGCTCCAGCCTCGCCGCCGCCGCGGGCGCTCTGCTCGGGCCGGTCTACGTGATCTTCCCGCAGATGGGCGATCTCGCCGCCGTCAAGGCCTTCGCCATCGTCATCCTCGGCGGCCTCGGCAACATCACGGGCGCGGTGATCGGCGGCTTCATCCTGGCGCTGGCAGAGGAGCTCGGCGCCGGCTACGTCTCGTCAGGCTACCGCGACGCCATGGGCTTTCTCATCATCATCGCCGTGCTGATCTTCCGGCCGACGGGCCTGTTCGCGCGTGCGGAGCGCGTCGGATGAGGACAATCGTCACCATTCTCGCCGTCGCGGCGCTTGCCTCGGTGCCGCTCTGGCTGCGCGATCCCTATCTGCTCAACGCGCTGATTACGACCGGCATCTTCGTCATCGGGGCGATGAGCCTCAATCTGCTGCTCGGCTTCACCGGCCAGCTCAGCCTCGGCCATATCGCCTTTTTCGGCATCGGCGCCTATGTCAGTGCACTGACATCGCTCGGCTTCGACATCGGCCTGCCCGGGGGTTTTCGTCTTGTCCATGCACCCTGGCCGCCGATCATAGGCTTCGTGCTGGCGATCCTGGTCGCGGGATTGTGCGGCTATTTCGTCGGTCTGCTGTCGTTCCGCGTCCGCGGCGCCTATTTCGTCATTGTGACGATCTCCTTTGCCGAGGTGGTCCGGCTGGTCGCGCTGAACTGGGTCGAGCTGACGCAGGGCCCGCTGGCGCTGACCAACATTCCCTCCATCGCGTTGCCCTTGCCCGGTTTTGGCGAGCTGACGCTGCGCACGAAATTCCACAATTACTATCTCGTCCTGGTCGTCGCGCTCACCGCCTATCTCCTGATCGCGCGCCTCGTTCATTCCCATTTCGGCCGCGCCATGCGTGGCCTGATGGAGAACGAAACGCTCGCGGTCTCCGTCGGCATCGACGTGACCAGGACGCTGACGATTGCCGCGGTGATCTCCGCCGCGATCGCGGGTGGGGCCGGCAGCCTCTATGCGCACTACATCCGGATCATCGATCCCGAAGTCTTCGCCTTCATCAACACCGTCACCATGGTGATCATGGTCATCACCGGCGGCAAGGGTTCGCTGGCGGGGCCCGTCCTCGGCGGCCTGATCTTCGGCCTGCTGCCGGTGGCGCTGCGGCCGGTGATGGCGCCGGAGGCGCAGTGGATCGCCTATGGCGGCGTGCTGATCGCGATCCTGTTCGTGATGCCGCGCGGTATCGTGCCCTCGCTCGCATTGCGCTTGGCGAAGCGGCGGCGGCCGGCGGGGCCCGCGCCCGTGACCCTCACGGAGACCGCTGCCAAGGAGCCGGCGTGATGACGGCGCGCAGCATTGCCATGACCATCGATCAGGTCGCGGTCCGCTTCGGCGGCCTTGTTGCGATCTCCGACATGAGCTTTGAGGTCGGCGAGGGCGAGATCGTCAGCCTGATCGGGCCGAACGGTGCCGGCAAGACCACCGCCTTCAACGTCATGACCGGCTTCCTGACGCCGAGCGCCGGCCGCGTCACCTATCGCAACACTGCGCTCGCCGGTCTGAAGCCGCACGAGATCGCCGATCTCGGCCTGATCCGCACCTTCCAGCGCACCAGCGTATTCCCGAACGACACCGTCTATGACAACCTCCTGATCGGCCTGCACCGGCAGGGTCGGGTCCGGCTGCTCGACGCCATCCTCGGCCTGCCAGGCGCCCGCGCCTCGGAGCGCCGCTTACGGCAGCGGGCAGGCGAGCTGCTCGAATGGGTCGGGCTCGAACGCCGCGCCCACGATGCGGCGGGCTCGCTTTCCTACGGCGAGCAGCGTCTCGTCGGTGTCGCGCTGGCGCTCGCTGCGGAGCCGTCGATGCTGCTGCTCGACGAGCCGGTCTCCGGCATGAACGCCTCGGAGACCCATCGCTTCGTCGAATTGATCCGTGGCATCCGCGACCGCGGCATCACAATTTTGCTGGTCGAGCACGACATGCCGATGGTGATGACGGTCTCGGATCGCATCGTGGTGCTCAACTATGGCCGCATCATCGCCGAAGGGACGCCGGAGGTGATCCGCAATGATCCCGCGGTGATCGAAGCCTATCTTGGACATGGAGCAGGACGTGCTTGAGATCCGCGATATGGTCTGCGGCTACGGTGGCGTCACCGCGCTGCGCGGCATCTCGCTCGACGTGAAGGCAGGGCAACTGGTCGCCCTGATCGGCGCCAACGGCGCCGGCAAGAGCACGACGCTGCGCGCGATTTCCGGCCTGGTGCCGCCGCGCTCGGGCCAGATGAAGTTCGAGGGCATCGACATCACCGGCGCGAGGCCGCCGCGCGTGTTGGCGAGCGGGATCGCGCATTGCCCGGAAGGGCGGCGCGTCTTTCCGCATATGAGCGTCGAGGAAAATCTCGACATGGGGGCATACCTTCGTCGTGGTTCGGGTGAGATCGCGGCCGACCGCGACCGCATCTACACGGAATTTCCGCGGCTCGCCGAGCGGCGTCGGCAGGCGGCGGGCACGTTGTCGGGCGGCGAGCAGCAGATGCTCGCGATCGGCCGCGCGCTGATGTCGCGGCCGCGGCTGATCATGTTCGACGAGCCCTCGCTTGGGCTTGCCCCCAACATCGTCGAGCGCACCTTTGCGATCATCCGCGGCATTCGCGATGCCGGCACCACGGTGCTGCTGGTAGAGCAGAACGCCTTCGCTGCGCTCGAGATGTGCGACCATGCCTATCTGCTCGAGAACGGCCGCATCGTGCTGTCGGGCGCCGGGACCGAGCTGATCGCGAACGAGCATGTGCGCAAGGCCTATCTCGGTGGGTGACGACGCCGGGTGGATTGCCGTCTGCGATCTCGACCGGCTGAAGGCGAAGGCGATCGTCCGCGTCGCCGGGCGCGACCTGCTCGTGATCTGGAACGGGGGCAACGTCGTCGCCTGCGAACGTGCATGCCCGCACGAACAGGCGGATCTGGCCTTGGGGCAGGTGACGGCCGGGCGCCTGAATTGTCCCCGCCATGCGGCATCATTCGATTTGCGCGACGGCGCGATCAGTGCGGGATGGCCGAGCCGTCCGCTGCGGCTTTATCCGGTGCGGATCATAGGCGAGCGAATCTGGATTGAGGTGCAGGAGCGGCAGCCTGGGCGATGATGACATCATGCCCCTGTTTTGCCCGACGAGTCAAAGCAGCGGCGGCGACTTCGATCGACCCTCAAACAATTCGCCTTTGCAAACAACGACATCGCTACTGTGCATGGGGTTGTTTTCGCGAGTTTCAGTCCAATAGCCGCCGCGCGGCCTCCACTAGGACTCCGTCCGGCCGACGCAGAGCCTCCAGAATGGTGAAATGGTCGGCGCCTTCGACCGCGATGAGCCTGCCCGGCGCTCCCGCCGCCACGCGCCTGTCGAAGAGATTGATCGAATCGCAGACGAGCGCCGGCAGCTCGCTGCTGCCATAGGCGATGTCGAGGCGTTTCCGGGTGACGGGCAGGCGCAGCGGCGACAGCGTGGCGATCTCCTCGTCCGTCAGCTTCAGCGCCTCGTTCAGCCCCGTATCGCGGATCGGCGCGAGATCGTAGACGCCCGAGAGCGCCAGCCCCGCATGGACACGCGGGTGATCCAGCGCCATCGCAGCAAGATGGGCGCCGGCGGACCAGCCCGACAGCACGACCGGCCCGGCAACGCCATAGGACGCGCCATGCGCCGCGAGCCAGTCGAGTGCGCGCGGGATCTCGGCGACGATGTCGGTGAGGGACACCTCGGGCGCCAGCGAATAGCCGGGTATCGCAACCGACCAGCCATGCGCGGCGACGCCTTCGACCAGCATGGCGAACAGCTCGCGCGAATTGCGCTGCCAGTAGCCGCCATGCAGGAACACCAGGCAGGGCGCATCAGGCTGCGCGGCCAGATAGAGGTCGATCTTGTTGTTCGCCCGCTCGCCATAGGGCAGGTCAAGGTGGGACGTCAGCGCGCCCCGCAGCCGGCTTGAGGCTTCGTTGCGCTCGGCGATCAGCGCCGGGCTGTTCTTGACCGCCGCATTGTTGTCATAGGCCGCGCTACGCTCCGCCCGGGAGAGCTCGGACCACCGGTCGCGGGGGTCGAGCGGCCGAATTGTCGAATGCGCGTTCTCAACCATGGGATTCTCCGTTTGCGTCAGGCACTACGCTCGCAAGATCGCTTCGATCTCTTGCGCGGCTGCGAGGAGCGAGCGGTCTTGCCCGCGCGCCGCGATGATCTGAAGGCCGAAGGGAAGCCCGCGCCGATCCGTTCCGCAAGGAATCGAGATCGCCGGCAGGCGGGCATGATTGACGAAGGGCGTGAACACCGCGTGGGCCCGCGGGCTTGCGGGTTTTCCACTGATCATATCAGGGCCGAGCTGCGTCAGCGGCCAGGCGACGCATGGGACGGTCGGCGTCAGCAGCAGGTCGACCTCAGTGAAGAAAGCCGCGAACGCATTGGCGATCGCGGCGCTCGCGAGCAGCGCTGCCGCCACGTCCGCACCCGACCAGGAGAGACCTCGTTCGATCTGCTTGGCGATATCAGGATCGAAGACAGTCGGATCCTTGCGAAAGGTATCGCCATGGAGCGCCGCGAGGCCCGCATGCTGAAGCGGCATGATGGCGTCCTCCGTGGCGCCTGCCGGCCAGACCGGATCGCGTTGTGCGATGCGCAGACCTGCGGCGGAAAGCCGGTCGACGGCGCAGGCGAGGCCATTCGCGACGACGTCGTCGATCGCGACGTCGAGACCAAGGCGCGGCGAGAACGCGAAGCGCTGACTGCCGATGTCATTGGCCTGCTGCGCAACGACGGCAGAATCCGGATCGCGCGGATCGGCGCCGACCATGGCTTCAAACGCCAGCGCGATGTCGGTCGCATCGGATGCGATGGGCGCGATGACGGAGAGGCCGAAGAAGGGTTCAGCGAAACCCGGCCCGTAGGGGATCGCGCCGTAGGACGGCTTGAAGCCGGCGACGCCGACATGGGCCGGCGGCCTGCGGCTGGAGCCACCTGCATCGGTGCCGATCGCGAGCGGCACCAGGCCGGCCGCAACCGCGGCGGCCGGGCCTCCCGATGAGCCGCCGGGCGTCAGCGCGGAATCGAGCGGATGTCGCGTCGGCCCGTATAGCTGCGAGGTCGTGACGCCCTTGCAGGCGAATTCGGAGGTCGCGCCGATGCCGACGACGACGGCACCGGCGTTGCGCAGCCGCTCGATCGCGATGGCATCGCGCGGCGCGATGAAATCGCAGAACAGGCGCGAGCCCTGCGTCACGCGCCAGCCGCCGACCCAGATGTTGTCCTTGACGATGACGGGCACGCCGCCGAGCGGCATGATCTCGCCCATACGCAGGCGGTCATCGACCGCCGCAGCATCCGCCAGCGTGCGCGCAGGATCGATCGTGACGACCGCGTTCAAGGCCCTGGCGGCCTCGATGCGGCCGAGCGCGGCTTTCGCGGTCTCGACCGCATTCGTCCGCCCGGCGCTGACGTCGGCGGCGATCTCGCGCGCGCTATCTGTCCGCTTTGTCATGGCCTCCCCAGATCAACGCCAATGTGCCGCCGAGCGCAAGGCACGCCAGGGCGAAGAAGGCCATGCCGAGGCTGGCCACGCCGTCGAGGATCGACACCAGCGCCGGCGCTGCTAGGAGTCCGGCATAGGACGCGGTCAGCACCGCGCCGGTGGTTTCGCCGATCCGGTCCTGCGGGGCGAGGCGGGCGATCTCGGCGACGAAGACGCCGTTCCAGCCCGACGCCGTCAGTCCGAACAAGGTGGCAATGATGAATTGTCCGCTGCGGCCGAGCGAAGCGCCGTTCAGGCCCAGCAGCGCGGCGCAGAAGGCCATGCCGAGGCCGATGACGACGAGCACGGCGCGCGAGGCGTCCAGGCGCATGGCGACATAGCCCCAGCCGAGCCGGCCGACGAGCCCGCCGGCTTGCGCGCAAGCGAGCGCCATGCCGGCCTCGATATGGCTGAGGCCGAGCTCGCGCGTGCCGAGCGTGACGAAGACCGTGTTGAGCGACACCTGCATCGCGCTGAACGGCATCGAGGCCAGCGCCAGCATCGCGATTCGCCGGTCCGCAATCACCAGCGCCAGCCGCGCGCGGAGATCGAGCTTTGGCGGCGGGGCGACCTTGCCGGCATAGGCCGGCCGCAACCATTCGAACAGCGCGATCGCAAGCAGCGCCAAGGCAGCAACGGCCGCATAGCACCACGCCGGTCCGAACGCGATGGCGATCGCGGGCAGGGCCAGCGAGCCGCAGACGGCGCCGATCTGGTTGCCGGTCTGACGCACCGAGAACACGAAGGCGCGCCGCTCGGCGGTGACGAGCCGCGCCAGCAGCGCCGCGCTCGCCGGCGTCTCCGGGCCCATGGCGAGGCCGATGCAGAGGCCTGCGGCCAGCAGGGCGGCGCTCGTTCCGAGCGACGCCAGTGCCATGCCGACGACGATGGCCGCCGCGCACAGGCTCGCGATCCGCAGCGAACCAACGCGCGCGATGAAGCCGCCGCCCCAGAACGAGGCGGGGATACCGACCGCGAACACGGCGCAGGAAAACAGCGAGAGCTGCCAGACCTCGATATGGGCGCGCGGGGCGACCACGCCGGGCGCGAACAAGGCCAGCGCGACCAGGGCCTGCAGTGCGGTCATGGCACCCAGCGCCGGCAGCAATGCCGATGCTGGCCGAGCGGCCGTGTTTCCGTCTACCATGGCGGCGTGCTCATGGGAGGAACATTGTGGCAGGCGGTATTTCCATTCACGCGGTCGATGTCGCGAGCGGGCGCCCGGCGCAGGGGCTGCGCGTCGAGATCTGGCGGATCGATCCGGAGTCCCAGCGCATCGCCGACGGGCGGCTCGGCGCCAACGGCGTGCTCGATCATGCCGTTGCGCAAGGCGCAGGCGTCACGGCAGGCGAGTACGAGGTGCTGTTTCATCTCGGCGAGTTCTTTGGCGAGCGCGACGGCTTCCTCAGCGTGACGCCGTTCCGCTTTCGCATCAAGAACGTTGACGAGCATTTTCATCTGCCGCTGAAATTCACGCGCTGGGGCTATTCGCTGTTCCGCGGCGCCTGATCAGTTGGTCAGCCGCCGCGACAGGCCGGTGACGCGCTCCATCACCGCGACCAGCGCGACGGTGGCGATGATCAGCACGCCAGACAGCGCGGCGATGGTGACATCCAGCTTGCCTTCCAGATCCTGCCACATCCGGATCGGCAGCATGTCGGTGGCGGCATCGCGCAGGAACAGCGACACCGGCACGTTGTCGAAGGACGACATGAAGGCGATGAAAGCGCCCGCAATGATGCCCGGCCGGATCAGCGGCAGCACGATGCGGCGAAACGTGTAGAGGCGGCTCGCGCCGAGCACGGCCGAGCTTTCGAGCAGGGTCGGCTCGAGCTGGGCCAGCGCTGCGACCGTGTTGCGCACGACATAGGGCACGCAGACCACGGTGTGGCCGATCACCAGCGTCAGCGGCGACACCGGCAGGCCGACCAGCGAGAACAGCATCAGGGCGGCGAGGCCGAAGGCCAGCGCCGGGAGCACCAGCGGCGACATGAACAGGGAATCGAGCAGACGTGCCGACAGCGCCCGCGACCGCGAGATCGCGAGCGCGGCAGCGACGCCGAGGGCGACGGACAGGCCGGTCGCCCACAGCGCCACGATCAGGCTGTTCTTGGCGGCGAAATGCAGCTGCCAGGCATTCCACAGCTCGACGTACCAGCGCAGCGAATAGCCGGGCGGCGGGAAGCGCAGCGAGAAGCCGCTGGTGAAGGAGACGATCAGCACCACGAGCGAGGGGGCAATGATGACAACAAGCGCGATCACCGCGATTACGGTCATCACGAGCTCGAAGCTGATCGCCTCGAGCGTGCGCTTGCGGCCGCTCATCATGCGCCTCCATAGCCGCGCGACATGCGGCCCAGCGTGGTGAAGAGCGAGACGACCGCGAGCACGGCGAGCAGGAAGATGATCGAGATCGCGGCTGCAAACGGCCAGTTCTGCAGCGTCGAGGCCTGCTGATAGAGATACATCGGCATGAACAGCATCTGCCCGCCGCCGACCAGCGACTGGGTGATGAAGGCGGTGATCGCCGCGGCATAGGTCAGCGTGCAGCCGGCGATGACGCCGGGCAGCGACAGTGGCAGCACGACCCGGAAGAAGGTGCGCCAGCTTCCGGCGCCGAGCGAGCAGGAGGCATCGTCGAGATTGGGATCGATGCGGCCGAGCGCGGTGATCAGCGGCAGCGTCATCAAGGGCATCTGCACCTGTGCCAGCGCGATCACCACGCCGAACTGTGTGTAGAGCAGTTTCAGCGGAGTATCGATCAGGCCGAGCGATTGCAGCGTCGCGTTGATGATGCCCTGGCGCCCGAGGATGACGATCCAGGCGAAGGTGCGGACCACGACGCTGGTCAGAAGCGGCAGCAGCACGATCAGGATGATGACGGTCTGAAGCTTTGGCCCGACCCGCTGATACAGCCAGGCGATGGGAAAGCCGAGCACGAGGCAGACGGCCGTCACCTCGGCGCCCAGCAGCAGCGTCGAGCCGAGCACGCCGAGGCTGAAGGGATCGGTGAGGAAGTGCAGGTATTGGCCGAGCCCCCAATGGAGCCCGGCCGTGTCGTTGTGCAGCGAGAGCCAGAACAATTGCAGCAGCGGCGCGACGAAGAAGACCAGGAAGAACAGCGCCAGCGGCGCTGCCAATCCCATTCCGTAGGACGTCACGTCCCGTGCTGCCGGCGCTGCGCCCATGGTTAGATCTTGATCTCGCGGTTGAAGCGCTCGATCCAGGCCGAGCGCTGCTCGTTGATCTTCTTCCAGTCCTGGAACACGAACTTCTTCTTCAGCTCGGCGGTGTCCTTGGCCAGCACGCGCGCGATCTCGCCGCCCATCGTCACCTTGGAATTGGTCGGCACGATCAGATAGGGCGGGTTCATCAGCGTGGTCTGCACCTCCGGCATCAGCGCCGCCTCGATCAGCTTGAAGGCGAGCTCGCGGTTCGGCGAGTTCTTGACGATGTGGATCGTGGTCTTGAAGGCGATGGCGCCTTCCTTCGGGGCCACGAACTCGACCGGCACGCCGCGCGCTTTCAGGATCTGGATGGCGTTGAAATTGCCGGGCGAGATATCGATCTGGCCCTGCTGGAACAGGGTGGCGAGCGCGCCGGGATTGGCGGCGACCGCGGCGAGGTTGGGCTTGAGCTCCTCCAGCGCCTTGAAGCCGGGATCGACATTGGCCTCCGAGCCGCCGCGCATCTTGGCGATTTCGACCAGCCAGCCGGTGCCGAGCGTCGAGTTGAGGTTGGTGATGCCGACGCGGCCCTTGAATTCCGGCTTCCAGAGATCGGCCCACGACGTCGGCGGCGTCTTGACCGCTTCCGGATTGTAGGTGAGCCCGACGACCTGGAAGAACGGGGCGGGGCCCATCGGCTCCTGTGCCTCGGCGATCAGGTCCTTGTAATAGGCGCTCTTCTCGACCGGATAGGGCTCGACCAGGTCCTGGCCGACGGCGACGAGGGCGGGGCCTGGATCGTGCAGCATGACGTCGATCGGCGGATTGGCCTTGGCTGCGTTGACCTTGGCGATCTGGTCGACAGAGAGCATGGGATCGAGCACCATCGCGGCGTCCGCATTGGCTTTGCGGAACGCCGGCACCAGCACGGCCTTGTGGGCTTCCTCCCAGCTGCCGGTGAAGGTCGCAAACACCAGCGGGCGCGCCTGGGCGTAGCTCAGGCCTGGAAACGCCTTCATGGCTCCGAGCGTGAGCGCCGTGGTCAGCAGGCTTCTGCGGTTCATGATCATATCAAACTCCCCTCTGGACAAAGACTGGATCTAAAGCGTTGCGGGAAAGGCGTTGGCGAGCGATGGGGCGAGCGGCGCGAGGCGCACCGCCGCGCCGTTCTCAAGGGCGCGCGTCTCGCCGATGCGCGCCTGAGAAACCTTGACGCCGGAGCCGTCGGCAGTGGTGACCTCGTGCACGACGGTTGCGCCCAGCGGCAGCGACATGCCGACGACGCCGGCAAAGCCGGTCTCGTCGCCGACGAATTGCAGATGCTCAGGGCGGATGCAGACGGTGACGCGGCCGCCCTCGCTGAGCGCACCGCCTGCGGGTCGTGCGATGATCTCCGCGCCAGCGTCGAGGCGCACCTTCGCCGCTGTGCGGTCCGCCGAGACCACGACACCGGGCATGCGGTTGGTGGAGCCGACGAAGGTGTTGACGAACAGCGTCTGCGGACGGTCGTAGACGTCCGATGGCGAGCCGAACTGCTCGAGCTTGCCATGGCTCAGCACGGCGACACGATCGGCCATCGACAGCGCTTCTTCCTGGTCGTGCGTGACGATCAGCGTCGTGATGCCGGAGACACGCTGCAGCCGCTTGACCTCGATCTGCATGTCCAGCCGCAAATTCTTGTCGAGCGCGGCAAAGGGCTCGTCGAGCAGCAGGATCGACGGCTTGATCGCGAGCGCGCGGGCGAGCGCAACGCGCTGCTGCTGGCCGCCGGAGAGCTGCCGCGGCAGCCGTTCGGCCATAGCCGGCAGCTGTACCAGCTCCAGCAGGCGCTGTGCCTCGCGCTGGCGTGTCGCCTTGTCGATGCCGCGGGCGGCGAGGCCGTAGGCGACATTCTCGCTGATCGACAGGTGCGGGAACAGCGCGTAATTCTGGAACACGATGCCGACTGCGCGCTTGTTCGGCGGCAACGCATCGACGATGTCATCGCCGATGATGATCCTCCCTTGCGTCTGCGCGATGAAGCCGGCGATGATGCGCAGCAGCGTTGTCTTGCCGCAGCCGGACGGGCCGAGCAGGGCGATGATCTCGCCGCCCTTGATGTCGAGATTGATGTTCTCGACCGCGAGCGCGCCACTCGGATACCGGTGGGTGACCGCATCGACGACGAGCGATCGGCCGCTTGGCGCATCAGCCATGGTGTTGCCTCCCGTTGCCCCAGAGGAGAAAGCAAGTCTCGTGCCCGCGCCTGTCGCTTTTCGCTGAGCGTTTTGGCATGGTGGCCCGATGACATCGGATCGATCGATTTGCGACCTCACGGCCACCGAGCTTGCCCGCGCCGTTGCGAGGGGCGAAGTGTCCTCGCGAGAGGCCGTCGAAGCGCATCTGGCGCGAATTGCCAGTCTCGATCGGCAATTGGCGGCATTCGTGACGGTGGATGCGGACGGCGCCCGCCGCGCAGCGCAGATGTGCGATGCGGCCTCTGCGCCGATCGGCCCGCTGCACGGCGTGCCCATCGCGATCAAGGACCTCACCGACACTGCGCGACTGGCGACGACTTACGGATCGGTGCTGTTCCGCGATCACGTCCCGGCCGAGGACGATCTCGTGGTCGCGCGGCTGCGGCGCGCCGGGGCGATCATTCTGGGCAAGACCAACACGCCGGAGTTCGGCTTCGGCGCGGTCTGCACCAACAGATTGTGCGGGCCGACACGCAATCCGTTCGATCCCGCGCTGACCTCGGGCGGATCCTCCGGCGGCTCTGCCGTCGCGGTCGCATCCGGCATGGTGCCGCTGGCGCATGGCACCGATTTCGGCGGCTCCGCGCGCACGCCCGCCAGCTTCTGCGGCGTCGCCTCGATCCGGCCGACACCCGGCCGAATTGCATCGCCGCGCCGGCCGCTCGGCTGGGACATGCTGGCGACCCACGGCTTCCTCGCCCGCGGTGTCGATGATCTCGAACTCGCGTTGTCGGTCTGCGCCGGAGGCGATGCGAATGATCCGCTCTCGCTCGGCAGCGCCGGTGATGATCCACCTATCGCCGACCGTGTCCGGATTGCGGTCACGCCCGAGTTCGGCGTGGCGCCCGTTGCGCGCGAGGTTCGCGTGCGCTTCGCTGCGGCGTGCGAGGCATTCGCGCGTGTTGCCGATGTCGTGCCATCCTCGCCCGACTGCGGCGGGTCGATCGAAGCCTTCCGCACCTTGCGCGCCGCGCACATCGCCAGCGCTTACGGCGAGTTGCTGAGGACGCGCCGCGCCGAGCTCACGCCGACGGTGATCTGGAATATCGAGGCCGGCGCAAACCTGTCCGCGCAGGATTACCTCAATGCCGAGCGCCGTCGCACGACGATCTACCGCAGCTTCCGCGAGCTGTTCGCTCGCGCCGATGTCCTTGTCGCGCCGGCCGCGTCCGTCTTGCCCTGGCCGAATGAAATCGCCGACGTCACTGCCATCGACGGGGCCGCGCTGGAGACGCCGATCGACTATCTCGCCGTCACCTTCATCGTGTCGCTGGTCGGTTTCCCGGTGTTGACCCTGCCGGTGCCGCGCGGCGAGAATGAGCTGCCCTTCGGCATCCAGATCATCGCGCCGCCAGGATGCGAATCCCGCTTGTTTGCCTTCGGCCGCGTGCTCGAGAACGAACTGGGTTTTTCGCATCGCCGGCCGTCGCTCTGATCAGCTGTCGCGATGCTCGAGCCGGGCGGCGAGCGCATCGGCAAGGCCCATGGTCGGTTTTGCGGCGGGGCGGCGGAACGTGCCCGCTATTGCCTTGCGCAGGCGTAGCGCATGTAGCGCCTCGGCTTGCTTCACTGAAGCTATGACCTGATCAACCACGGGGACGGGGATCCGGTCGGCGACGCGCTCGGCAAGGCCCGAGAGCGGGGCGCCGGCAAAGATCAGCACGTCGGCCTCGTCCTCGACGATGGCGCGCCCGGCGAGCTCGACCAGCATGTCTTCCTTCTCGGTGCCGACCTCGGAGATCGCCTGAAACGGCGTATCGAGCATGCGGATGCCGGCGCAGCGCTCCCACAGCCCGTGGGCGCGGACGCATTCCTCGTACCAGGGCCCCAGCGCCTGGGCGAAGGTGACGATGGCAAAGCGGCGTCCGGCCATGCAGGCGGTCAGCATCGCAGCTTCCGCCATGCCGACCACGGGAATGTCGAAGGTCTCGCGCGCGGCGAACAGGCCGGGATCGCCGAACGCCGCGATGATCGCGGCGTCGACCTTCTTGTGCTGGTCGGCCAGCATCTCCAGCGCAATGGCGCCGCCGATCTGCGCCTCGGTGCGGGTGGCGATATAAGGCACGCCGCGGGTCGCGGTGCACGGGACCAGCTCGGTGCCTTCTGAGGCGGCGCGCTGCCCGACCCTCAGCATCAGCTGCGTGACCTCGGTGCTGGTGTTGGGGTTGAGCAGGAGCAGCTTCATGATCATGCCGCCGGTCGCTTGGCCTGAGAGGCGGCGAGGACTTCCAGCAGCGCCGTGCCGGTCCGCGCGACGTGCGCGCCGAGCAGGCGGCCGGCCGCTTCGCCGTCGCGCGCTTCGAGGGCGGTGAGGATGTCGGCGTGCTCATCGACCGAATTGCTCCAGCGCCTGTCGGCGCCGAGCGCGAGATAGCGCGCGCGTTCGGCGCGGGAGATCAGCGTCTCGTGCGCCTCGCGCAGCGGCGTGTTGCGCGCCATGCGGACGATGGTGTTGTGGATCTCGCCATTGATGGCGAAATAATCGTCGAGCTTGCCGTTGCGGTGATGACCTTCCATCCGGGTCTGGAGCGTGCGCAGGCGGGCGAGATCGCGCTCGGTGGCGCGCTCCGCGGCGAGCTCGGCGGCGAGCCGCTCGATGCCGGCGAGCGCCTCGAACAATTCCGAGATGCCGTCGACCGCGATATCGGCAATGCGCGGGCTGCGATTGGGACGCAGCTCGATCAATCCTTCCGCCGCCAGCACCTTCATCGCCTCGCGCAAGGGGGTGCGCGACACGCCGAGCTCCTTCGACAGCTTGGTCTCCTGGGTCTGCGAGCCCGGCGGCAGCTCGCCGCGAATGATCATCGTCCGCATCCGCGCGGCGGCGCGCTCGTGCAGGCCCATCCGCTTGAGTTTGGGCGACTTTCGTCCCTTTGGCGCTTCCGATTTTGGCTGCACGCGTGCCTCACTTCTCACCTTGATCTTAGCCGTTTCCGGCCCTTTGGCTTGCCCAAAATACCGACGTAAACAGCTGAAAACAATGGCATAGCGCGCAAATTGTATGCAGTATGCAAAAACCGGATTGCGCTGCGGCGAAGGCCGGCGGATGATCGTTCCCGACGCGCGGGATGCCGCGGTTTCGAAACGGAGTGAGCAATGCGGACTGGTTTGCGACTGGGCCTCGTGGTGATGGCGGTGGTGCTTGGCGGAAGCGGGATCGCTTTGGCGCAGACCGCGAAGATCAAGCTCGGCTACGCCAAATGCGCGCACTGCCTGCCGATGTCGCTCATCCCCGGCATCGCGAAGAACGTCGAGGTCGAGGCCACCGGCTTCAATTCGGGCAATGACGTGCTCACTGCGCTGGTGTCGAAGAGCATCGACGTCGCGCAGGTGACTTATCTCCACTACATCACCGCGCTCGACAAAGGTTTCGACGTCGTTGCCGTCTCCGGACAGATCAACGGCGGGTCGGAATGTCTCTCCTCCGCGAAGCTGAGTCTTCCGCCTGAGGACTGGGCCACGTTCAAGGCGACCGTTGCGAAGGCGAAGAGCGACGGTCAGCCGCTCAAGGTCGCGGCCTCCCGCGGCAATGCACAGGACATCCACATGCGCGGCGCGTTCCTCAAGCAGGGCGTCGATCCCAACAAGGACATCCAGTTCATCAACATCCCCAATCCGTCCGACCATCTCGCAGCGCTCCAGCGCGGCGAGGTCGACATGATCTGCTCGGTCGAGCCGTTCGCCTCGCAGATCCGCCTCGCCGGCGCCGGCAAGCATTTCGTGCTGCCGTACGAGCAGGCCGCGGGTAACCTCACCAATCTGATCGTGACCCGTTCCGACGTGATCGCGAGCCAGCGCGCGGGCGTCCAGGGCGTCGTCAGCGCCGTGGTCGAGCTCGACAACAAACTGATCGCCGACAAGGGGCCGTGGATCGAAGTCATCAACAAGCTCACCGGTCTCGACAAGAACGTGGCGACCGAAGCGCTGAAGAATGCCTCGCCCGATCCCGCGATCCATCGCTCGCAGACGCTGGCGATCGCCGCGATGATGCGCGATCTCAAATACATCTCGAAGGACGTCTCCGCGGATGCGGAGAAGAACATGGACTATTCGTTCCTGGAGAAGGCCACCGGAAAAGCCAAGAATGACCTCGGTTACTGACGTCTCGACCGCCAGGCCGGCATTTCGGCTGACGCGGGCATTTGGGGGGATCGAACGCCTGGTCGTGCCCGCGCTGCTGGTCGCCGGCTGGGAGGCCTTTGCCCGCAGCGGCATGCTGCCGCCGGCGCTGCTGCCGGCGCCGAGCGCGGTGCTGCATGCGCTCGGCGACTGGGTGTTCGGTTTTGATGAGACCACGCAGACCTATTCCGGGCACTGGCTGCGCGATGCACTCGCCAGCGCGCTGCGCGTGTTCGGCGGTTTTGCGCTCGCAAGCCTCCTTGGCATCCTCGCCGGCGTCGCGATCGGCTGGTCGCGCCTGTTCGAGAAGACGCTGGAGCCGACGCTGCAGATGCTGCGGCCGATCCCGCCGGTGTCCTGGATTCCGCTCGCCATCATCTGGTTCGGCATCGCCGACAAGCCGGCGATCTTCCTCGTCTTCCTCGGCGCCTTCTTTCCCGTGCTGATGAACAGCATCCATGGCGTGAAGACCGTGGACCACAATCTGGTGCGCGCCGGCGCGATGATGGGTGCCAATGGCCGGCAGATGCTGACCGACATCGTGCTCCCGGCTGCGCTGCCCTCGATCTTCGCGGGGCTTCGCATCGCGGTCGGCTCGGCCTGGATGCTGACGGTCACGGCGGAGATGGTCGCGGTGAAGAGCGGCCTCGGCTACGTGCTTTGGGATTCCTATTACTTCCTGCGCTACGACATCGTGCTGGCCGCGATGATCTCGATCGGGCTGCTCGGCTATCTCTCCGACCTCGGTCTCAAGGCGATCATGGCGCGCGCGCTGCGCTGGCAGCAGACCACCACCGTGCAGGGCAGGGCGAGCTGATGGCGGCAATCGAGCTTCGCAACATCGTCAAGGTGTTTTCCGACAAGCGGCGCGGCCGCGACCTCCTGACGCTGGACAACATCAATCTCGACATCGAGGCCAATGATTTCGTCTGCCTGCTCGGCCCGTCCGGCTGCGGCAAGTCGACCTTACTCAACATCATCGCCGGCTTCGAGCAGGCGACGAGTGGGCGCACGTTGGTGGACGGCAAGCAGGTGGAGCGGCCGGGCTCGGACCGCGGTGTGGTGTTCCAGCAGCCGACCCTGATGCCGTGGCTGACGGCGATCGACAACATCGCCTTCCACCTCAAGCTCAAGGGCGTCGCCAAGGCCGAGCGCTACGACCGCGCCATGGAGTTCATCGACCTCGTCGGCTTGCGCGGCTTCGAGCACCATCATCCCTCCGAAATGTCCGGCGGCATGAACCAGCGCGTCGGCATCGCCCGCGCGCTGCTGATGAACCCGAGCGTGATCCTGATGGACGAGCCGTTCGCGGCGCTCGACGCCCAGACCAAGCTCGAAATGCAGGAAGAGCTGGTCGCGATCTGGCAGAAGCGCCGCTGCACCATCGTGTTCGTCACCCACAGCGTCGACGAGGCGCTGGTGCTCGGCAACAAGATTGTGGTGATGACCAGGCGGCCGGGCCGGATCCGCGACGCCGTCAACTTCGACCTGCCGCGCCCGCGCGACATCACCAGCCCCGAATTCAACGACGCCAAGCGCCACATCCTGGCTTTGATCCGGGAGGAGTCGACGCGGCTTGCGCAGGCGTCGTAAGGTTAAGGCCATGCGCAAACGCCTCGGCATGATCGCGCCGTCCTCCAACTCGGTGCTGGAGCCCGTCACCAGCGCCATGCTGGCCGGTATCTTCGGCATCACCGCACATTTTTCGCGCTTCCGCGTCACCGAGATCGCGCTCGATGCCGCAGCGCTGAGCCAGTTCGATGCCTCGGTGATGTTGCCGGCGGCGGATCTGCTGGCGGATGCCAAGGTCGACGCGATCGCCTGGAACGGCACGTCCGCAAGCTGGCTCGGCATCGGCCGCGACCGCAGCCTGTGCGAGGCGATCACGGCCCGCACAAATGTGCCGGCAACGACATCGACCCTAGCCTGCATCGATGCCGCCCGCGCGCTCGGCGCGAGGCGCGTCGGCCTGGTCTCGCCCTATACCGGCGACGTCCAGCGGCGCATTGCCCACGTCTGGGCCGAGGAGGGGATCACCCCGCATGCCGAGCGGCATCTCGGCTTGCGCGACAACTTTTCCTTCGGCGAGGTCGCGCCGGCGACGATCGCGGACATGATCCGGGCGGTGGCGGCGGAGGGGGCTGACGCGGTCGTCATCCTCTGCACCAATCTCGATGGTGCGGCGCTTGCGGCCACGCTGGAGCGGGAGCTGGACATCGCCGTGCTCGACTCGGTCGCGGTCACATTGTGGCGGACCCTCGGCCTCGCCGGCGGCGATGTGGCGGCCCTTGCGCAATGGGGGCGGATCTTCCAGACAATGCCAGACATCAAGTGACGGAGACGCAAGTGACGCAGCTCGACCTCGCCATCCGCGGCGGCACCATCGTGACGGCCAGCGACGAGTTTCGCGCCGATATCGGCATTCGCGGCGGCCGCATCGTCAGCATCGCCGATAGCATCGAGGGCGCGGCCCGCGAGATCGATGCGACGGGCCTATTGGCGCTGCCGGGCGGCATCGACAGCCACGTCCATATCTCGCAGCCCTCGGGCCCCGACGTGGTGATGGCCGACGACTTCGCCTCGGCGACGCGCGCAGCCGCAGCCGGCGGCAACACCATGGTGCTGCCCTTCGCGTTGCAGGAGAAGGGCACCTCGCTGCGCAGCTGTGTCGAGAACTATCGCAAGCTCGCCGAAGGTGAGTGCTACATCGACACCGCGTTCCATCTCATCATCTCCGATCCGACTGCCGTGGTGCTCGGGCAGGAGCTGCCGGCTCTGGTCAAGGACGGCTACACCTCGTTCAAGGTGTTCATGACCTATGACGACCTCGTGCTCAGCGACAAGCAGCTGCTCGAAGTGTTCGACGTCGCGCGCCGCGAGGAGGCGCTGGTCATGGTCCATTGCGAGGGCTACGATGCCATCCGCTTCCTCACCAGCAAGCTGGAGCGCGAAGGTCATATCGCGCCATACTATCACGGCACCTCGCGGCCGCAGGCGGTCGAGCGCGAGGCGACGCACCGTGCCATCAGCCATGCCGAGGTGATCGGCGTTCCCATCATGATCGTGCACGTCTCCGGACGCGAGGCGATGGAGCAGGTGCGCTGGGCGCAGCAGCGCGGCCTGCCTGTTCATGCCGAGACCTGCCCGCAATACATCACGCTGACGGCCGACGACATGAAGGGCCTCAACATGGATATCACGGGATCGAAATATGTCTGCTCGCCGCCGCCGCGCGATGTCGAGAGCCAGCAGGCGATCTGGGAAGGCATCACGTCGGGCGTGTTCCAGACCTTCTCGTCCGATCACTGCCCTTTCCGCTACGACGATCCCAAGGGCAAGCTGACGCCGAACGCCCGCACCTCGTTCCGCTGGGTGCCCAACGGCATTCCCGGCGTCGAGACGCGGCTGCCGATTCTGTTCTCCGAAGGCGTTTCGAAGGGACGCATCACCCTGCAGAAGTTCGTCGAGCTGACCGCGACCAACCACGCGCGGATCTACGGTCTCTATCCGCGCAAGGGCTCGATCGGCGTCGGTTTCGATGCCGATATCGTTCTCTGGGATCCCAAATTGAAGAAGCCGATCCGGCAGGCCGATCTGCATCACGGCTCGGATTACACGCCCTGGGAAGGTTTCGAGGTCACGGGATGGCCGGTGACGACAATCGCCAGGGGACAGGTGGTCGTCAGCCAGGGCCGGATCATCGGCACCAAAGGCGCAGGCCAGGTGTTGAGCCGGGGCAAGTCGAGCCTGATCTGATCCGGCTCGACACGGTGCCATCGCGCTCTAAAGCGCGATGAGATCAGGATTGATGGCTGCGACGACGGTGGTGGGCCCCCTCTCCCGCTTGCGGGAGAGGGTTGGGGAGAGGGTGCTTCCGCAGTGGGACAATCTCCAAGAGGAGAAAGCCCTCACCCGGCGCTTCGCGCCGACCGGCCCGCGGCAGTCGATTCGACCTCATCGCGCTTCAGAAGGTCGCGGCCATTGCAGCGAGGCGTTGATGGGCCCGTTCACGGGCAGCATCGATCGGCTGCTGCGGCCCGGTGGTTGGGCCGATCAGGATGAAACGGACATTGCTGATCCCGATGAAGCGCAGGATTTCCCGCAAGTAGGGCGTTGCCATATCGATGCGGCCGCGGTTCATGCCGGTGGCAAAATCGCTGCCGCTGGCGATGATCACCAGCGTCGGCCGGTCCTGCAGCAGCGGCAGATATCCTTGCGACGGATCGAACCGAAAGGTGAGGCCGGGCTGGACGATGATGTCGAACCATTGCTTGAGCTTGTAGGGAAGGCCGAAGTTCCACATCGGGGTCGAGATCAGCACGCGATCGGCGAGCGAGAAGCGCAGTGCCATTCGCTCGGCCTCGGCAAAGCTGTCGCGTTGCGCGTCGGTGAAGCCTTGGGCCTTCATGCGCGCATATTTGGCCTCGACGATCGGACCCGTAAATTCCGGCATGCGCTCACGCCAGATGTCCACGACGTCGATGTCCCAATCCGGCCGGGCCTGGCGGAAGCCATCGAGAAAGACACGCGCGCCGGCCGTCGATTCGGACTCGGCGCGGGGCGAGCATGACAGGTGCAGGAGCTTTGCCACAGCTCATCCCAGCGCTCTGATCACGGTGTCGGCCCTGGTCACGACCGCGACGTTCTGCATGGCGAAATTGATCGAAGCGTTGTGCCAATCGGCATTCATGGTCGAGCAGCAATCCTCGGGCACGATCATGAAATAACCCTTGTCGGCGCCGGTGCGCGCGGTGTGCTCGACCGACATGTTGGTCCAAGCGCCGGTGTTGATGATCATGTCGCGGCCGGTCGCTTTCAGGATCGTCTCCAGCCGCGTGCCTTCCCAGGCGCTCATCCGCATCTTCTCGACGACGAAATCGCCGGGCCGGGGCTCGAGGCCTGAAACCGGGGCCGCGCCCCAGCTTCCGCGCACCATCGCCTTGCTGTCGACGAGGCCTTCGAATAGCGGAGCATTCAGGGTGACGCCCGGTGCGCCGGGCTCGACCACGAACCAGACATGGATGATGGCGACGCCGCGGGCGCGTGCGGCTTCAGCCAGGCGCCGCACATTCTCCACGACGTGCTGTTGCTTGGCGTGACCGGGAGCGCCGGACTCGGCGAAAGCGCCGCCGTCCATGATGACGTCGTTCTGGAGATCCTGGATGATCATGGCGCAGCGTTGCGGATCGAGCCGCATCTCGCCTTCGGTCAGAATAGGTGCGGCTGGCGATGAGCTCGGGCTTGTTCCGCCACCAGCGCGCCTGCCGCTCATATAGGGCTCATGCCGCGGGCCGACCCGAGTCGGGATCGCATACACCGAACGCGTCGAGGTGAGATAGAGCGTGCGGAAATCCGGCCCGCCCCAGGCGAGGTTGGCGACGAGCTCGGGCACGCGGACCTTGCCGAGCAGTTCGCCCCGCGGCGAATAGACCCAGACGCCGCCGGGCGCGGTGACCCATACATTACCGTGCTGATCGCACTTCATGCCGTCGGGCAGACCGGGCTCGAGCTCGGACTTGATGCCGCTCGCAAACACCCGCGCATTGGACAGCGAGCCGTCGCTGCTGACGTCGAACACGCGGATCAGGGCTTGCACCGTGTCGTTGACATAGAGCAGCTTCTCGTCCGGCGAGAAGCACAGCCCGTTCGGCTGGTCGAACAAATTGCGCTCGACCACGAGCTTCGGCTCGCCGCCAGGCACGAGGCGGTAGACGCCCTGGAAGCCGAGCTGGCGCGGCCGCTCGACACCATAGACCGGCATGCGGCCATACCAGGGATCGGAGAAATAGATCGCGCCGGATGAATGCACGCAGACGTCGTTCGGGCTGTTGAGTTCCTGGCCGCCGAAATGAGAGGCCAGCACCTCGCGCCGTCCGTCCGGCCGTTCGCGGACCAGCGACGAGGTCGCGTGCTCGCAGACGATCAGGTTAAGGTCGGCGTCATAGGTCATGCCGTTGCATTTGTTCGAGGGGCGTTTGACCTCGACGACGCCGCGCCGCGCATCCCAGCGCCTGCGCACGTCGCCCGGCATGTCCGAGAACAGCAGATAATGATCGACTGGGTGCCAGATCGGCCCTTCCGTGAAGTCGAAGCCGGTGCCGATCTGTGCGACCGGCGCATAGGGGTCGATCAGGCTCTCGAACTCGCTTCGCAACGTCACATGCGTCATCGGTCGATCCTCGACAACCTCAAGCCGGGAACCAGTTGCGCTGGGGGAGCGACTGCACGATCGGGCCGGGAACCTGATCATGCAGCCGACCCACGACATTGCCGCCTTCGATCTTGGCGGGCCGGTCGTGGACGGGGAGCAGGTAGCGCGAATTGCTGAGCAGCTTCTTGATGGCCGCCTTTTCCGCGCGCTTGGTGGTGCCGTGGTTGCCGGTGGTGCGCGGCTCCCAATCCTGGATTTCATGGAAGGGCGTGACGATCTGGTCGTTGAAATCGTAGATCACATCGCCGCAGATCGTCGCGATGCCGTCGGCGGTGTGGACGATGATGTTCATGGAGCCCTCGGTGTGCGCGTTGGCGGCATCGCAATAGACGCCGGGCATCAGCTCGATCGGTCCGGTGATCTCGAGATCCAGGAAGCGCAGCGCGCTCTTGGTGTGCAGGCGGTCGATCAGGTGCTTGATGTCGGGCGCCGGATATTGCGGATGCATCAGGCCGGAGACAGAATATTCGAGCTCCCGGCGGTTGAGCACGACGGTCGTGTTCATCGGGAACAAATCGTCCTTGCCGGCATGGTCGATGTGCAGATGGGTGTGGCAGACGAATCGGACATCGCCCATGCGGACGCCGTGGCGCGCGAGCTGGTTCTCGATCATGTTCTCATGATACTGGAGCCCTCGCATGCCCAGCGTTTCCATGATCTGGTTGGAGCGATAGCCGGTATCGACAACGACCGGATAGGGGCCGCCGAGGATCAGGAAGCCGAGGGTGAGGACGCGGCGGGTGCGGCCGCAGTCGCGGCCGAGCACCAGGAAGCTCGATTCCAGCTCGATATCGCCGTAGTCCAGGATCTTGATCTCCAGCGCCATTCGTTTCCCTCCCGTTTCGTTTCTTGTCTGTCAAAGCCGATAGACGCGCGTCGCCGTCGTCCTGAAGATCGCATCCTGCTGCTCCGCACTGAACGGGGCGACGGCGGCGCGAAACGCTGCGACGAGCTCGCAATAAGTGGTCCACAATTTCTCGATCGGAAAATTGGAGCCGAACAGGCAGCGCTCGGCGCCGAAGATCGCGACGGTATCAGTGAGCACGGCGGCGATATGCGCGGGATCGTTGCGATGGATGAAGGTGCCGAGCCCGGACAGTTTCGAGACCACGTTCGGACAGGTCGCGAGCCGGGCCATCCCGGCGCGCCAGGCCGCCCCTCCAGTCGGCGAAAGATCTTCGAGCATGCCGGCGTGCTGTAGGATGAAGGTCACGCCGGGACATGACTCGGCGAGCTGTGCCGCATCCGGCATCTGCGGTGTGAAGACCTGCAGGTCAAAACTCCAGCCGTAATCGGAAAGACGCGCGATGTTGCGACGGATCGTAGGATCGGCGCAGAGATCCGGACGCGCCGCGAAGCGATAGAGCGGGTTCTCGTGCCAATGCAGCTGCATGCGCACACCGCGCAGCAGTGGGTAGCGCTTGAGGCGGTCGAGCTGTGGGCGGACGTCGTCGGCCGTGAAATTGGCGTAGGCGACGATGGCGTGTGGCCAGCCATGTTCGTCGGATGTGCGCTGCACCCAGGCTGCTTCCTCCTCGAAATGCTCGGGCGCCCAATTGGTCTGCACATAGACGGAGCGGGTGACGCCGCTGTTCTTGAGATCGTCGAGATATTCCTGGATCGGATAATCGCGGCGGATCGACTCGTATGGTCCGAAGATGCGGGGCTGCATGGGGCCGGTCAGCCAGGGCAGATCGGCCTGCCGCCAGATGTGATGATGGCCGTCGACAATACCGTTCACGCAGCTCTCCTTCCCAGTGCCAGGACATGGGCGACGATCGATGCGCTCGACCCGCCGTCCACGAGATCGTCGACGAAGCGCTCGATCGCGACCAGCGCTTCGGTCTGCGGGCGGAAGCCGGGCCCTGTCGCGAGCGGCGTCAGCCAGCTCAGGCGCCAGGCCCGCCGCGATAGTTTCGCGACGGCGTCGCGAAGGGCGTCGGGTTCACCGCGCTCGAGCCCGTCGGAAATGATGACCACGGCGGCACCGCGGGCGTAGCCGCCGAACCGCGGGACCGCGAGAAAGGCTTGCAGCGCGTCGCCGATGCGGGTGCCGCCGTCCCAGTCGCTGACCAGATGCGCCGCGGCGTTCAACGCCTGCTCGCGGCGCTTCAGCCGCAGGGCGCGGGTGACACGGGTCAGCCGCGTGCCGAAGGTGAAGACCTCGACGTCAGGCGCGGCCTGCACCAGCGCATGTGCAAGCTTCATATTCTCCTCGGTGCGGCTCTTCATCGAGCCGGAGACGTCGATCAGCAACAGGATCTTTCGCAAGCGCTGGCGCCGCTTCATGTGGCCGAGGCGCAGGATCTCGCCGTCGCTGCGGACGCTGTCGCGCAAGGTGCGGCGGAGATCGGCGAAGGGGCCGCGGCGTGCCCGCATGCGGCGGTGCCCGCGCCGCCGCGGCAGGCGCCGCGGAGCCTGCCGTGCCAGGCGCCGCAGGGCATCGGTCGTGGAGAGCTGGGCGAAGCGGCGCTCGACCAGGGCCTCGGTGCGCGTCGCGGTCAGGCCGGACTCGTTGGCGTTGTCGGAGAGCAGGGGCTCCTCGTCGCCGCGACCTTCCTCCTGCAGACGGACGGTCTCATCGTCCTCGCCGTCTTCGGCATGCTCGATCGCCTCGCTGCCGCGGAAATGCAGGTCGAACAGCCGGTCGAAGGCGGTGCGGCGCTCGGGCGGCGGTGCGAGGGTGGCGAGCGCAGATTGCCTGATGTCGTCGAGCCTGCGCGGTCCCAGCAGCGCGATCGCGGCGAGGAACGCGGTGGTCTGCTCCGGCGCGACGGCGAAGCCGTTGGCGCGCAGCAGCGCGACGAACGAAACAAAGGTGCGGGCAGCGCGCGGCAGCTGCGGCTCAAGGCTCATGTGGTCGCCTCCGCGAGCATGGCATCGAGCCGCGGCGCGATGAAGTGCAGGTCCTCTTCGTCCTTCAGCGCCACGCCGATCGAGCGTTTGAACGCATCTGGCCAGCGCGCGCCGCCCTTGTTGAGCAGGGTCGCGGCCTCGGCCCAGTCGACGGCTTCGGCGATGCCGGGCGCCTTGCTCAGCGGCTCGCGTCGCAGTTTTTCGACGGCCGCGACGACGGCGCGGGCCGTGGCCTCGGCGACGCTGGATGCGCGCATCATGATGATCCGGGCCTCCCGCTCGGCACTGGGATAGTCGATCCAGTGATAGACGCAACGACGGCGCAACGCTTCGTGCAAGTCTCGTGTCCGGTTCGAGGTCAGCACCACGACCGGCCGCTCGGCCGCACGGACCGTGCCGCGCTCGGGAATGGAGATCTGGAAGTCGGAGAGGAATTCGAGCAGGAAGGCCTCGAACTCCTGGTCGGCGCGGTCGATTTCGTCGATCAGGAGCACGGTGGAATCGGGCGCGCGCAGCGCGGCCAGCATCGGCCGCTCGATCAGGAAGGTCTCGCCATAGATGTCGATGCTCTCGTCGCCGGCCTGACGGATCGCCAGCATCTGGCGCGGATAGTTCCACTCATAGAGCGCGGCGGAGGAGTCGATGCCCTCGTAGCATTGCAGGCGGATGAGGCGGCGGCCGAGCACGGCGGCAATGGCCTTTGCGGCTTCCGTCTTGCCGACGCCGGGCGCGCCTTCCAGCAGCAGCGGCTTGCCGAGCGCGAGACCGAGATAGGCGGCAGTCGCAAGCCCTTCGTCGGCGAGATAATAGGCCGCGCGCAGCGCCTTTTCCAGCGCTTCCGGGCTGTCGATGCCGACGATGTTGCTGCGAACCGCCACGGCCGATCCTCTAGCGCCGCGCCTGCGGCCGCGCGCCGCCTTGCGCCTTGATCGCGCGCAGCACCTTTTCCGGCGTGATCGGCAGGTCGTCGATGCGCACGCCGACGGCGTTGAAGATCGCATTCGCCACTGCCGGCAGCACCGGATTGGCGCACATCTCGCCAGGGCCTTTTCCTCCGAACGGACCATCAGGAGCGGGACGCTCCAGCACGGCAATATCGTGCGGGCAGATGTCGCCGGGACCGGGCATCAGATATTCGACGAAGTCGCGGGGCCCGTGGACGGGATCTGGGTAGTATGGCTCCGGCGTCTCGTAGAGCGCGTGGCTGACGCCCATCCAGGCGCCGCCGACGAGCTGCTGCTCGACCAGGCGCGGGTTGAGCGCGCGGCCGAGCTCATAGGCGGAATCCATGCGGACCATCGCGACCTCGCCGGTCTCATCATCCACCTCGACCTCGGCGACGAGGCAGGCATGGGCATAGCAGGTCGCCGGCGACATCTCGCCGGTTTCAGGATCGACGTCCGACAGCGGCACGAGGAAGATGCCGCGGCCGGAGATGGTCTTGCCCTGCTTGAACTGCGCGGCGATCGCGACATCCTTGGTCGAGATCGAGCGGTGCGGCGCGCCCTTGACGTGGATGTTGCCGCGCCCGTCGGTCTCGAGATCGGCGGCGTTGACCTCGAGCTCCTCGGCTGCCGCCTCCATCATCACGCCGCGCGCCTCGCGGGCGGCGGCCATCACGGCGTTGCCGACGCGATGGGTGCCACGGGAAGCGAACGAACCCATGCAGTGCGGGCCGGTGTCGGAATCCGCCGTGTCGACGTAGACGTCCTCGACCGGCACGCCGAGCGTCTCCGCGCAGATCTGCCGCGTGACCGACTTCATGCCCTGGCCGAGGTCGATCGACGACAGCGCCACCGTGAACTTGCCGCTGGGGTTGGAATGCACCAGCGCCTGGCTCGGGTCGCCGCCGAGATTCATGCCGATGGGATAATTGATCGACGCCATGCCGCGTCCGCGATGCCTGGTCATCTCAGCGCCTCCTGGTGCCGAATACGGACGAGAACCGGGTCGCGCCGTGCGATGGCGCGGCCGGGCGCGGCGGGGGAGGAGGCGGCGGTGGCTCGCGCGGCGGCTCCCGCGTCGTCGTCATCGGCGCGCGGTCATAGGTCGTGCGCTGCTGCGCAGGCACGGCCGGCCGAGCCCGGGAATCCGTCGGCGTCGGCGGGATGACGGCGCGGCTGCCGCCGCCGTCCTTGCGCGAGGAGGCACGTCTGAACTCGTCGCGGATCGGCCATTTGGCCTTTTCGGCCGCAACCTGGACGCATTCGATCAGCGCGGTGTTCTTGGCCTCGCGCCGGTGCGCCTTCATGTCGCCGTCGCGATAGGCGTTCAGAATGCGGAACTCCATCGGATCCATGCCGACGAGGTTGGCGAGCTTGTCCATCTGGCATTCGATGGCAAAGTCCATCGCGGTGACGCCGAAGCCGCGCATGGCGGTCGCCGGCGTGCGGTTGGTGAAGACGCAATAGACGTCGCCATAGACGTTCGGGATGGTGTAGGGCCCCGGCAGGTGCGCGGCGCATTTCACCGCGGCATAGCTCGACAGCCGCGTATAGGCGCCGCTGTCGAAATAGGCGCGGATCTTGCGCGCTACGATGCGGCCGTCGCGCATGACGCCGTCCTTGATGTAGATGCGCTCGGCGCCGCGCGGCGGGCCGTATTGCATCTCCTCCTCGCGGCCGAACACGTAGCGGACGGGACGCCCCGTGAGCATGGCGCCGAGGATCGCGAGCGGTTCGGTCAGCGTATCCACCTTGCCGCCGAAGCCGCCGCCGACGGTGCCGCCGATGAAGTGGAGGGTATTGGAGGGCACGTCCAAGATCTTGGCGCAGGTGTCGACCGAGAAGAACAGCGCCTGCGTCGAGGTGTAGACGACATAGCGGCCGTTGGTGTCGGGCGCGGCGATCGCGCCGTTGGTCTCTGTCGGCGCGTGCTCGATCGGCGACATCTGGTAGCGCTGCTCGAGAACGTGGTCGGCGGTTGCGAGCGCGGCGTCAGCATCGCCAAAGCGCAGGCGCTGGTGATCGTAGACGTCGTGATAGATGAAGGCGTTCTTCGGGTAGGTCTCGTTGACCACGGGCGCGCCGGGCTTGAGTGCATCCTCGACGTCGAACACGGTCGGCAGCGGCTCGTAGTCGATCTTGACCTTTGCGATCGCCTCGAACGCCTCGCGCTCGCTGTCGGCGACGATGGCGAGGATCGGCTCGCCCTTGTAGCGGACCTTGTCGACGGCGAGCGACGGCTCGTCGTCCTTGCCGAAGTTGATCAGGCTGAGCAGCGTGTTGAGGTTGCGTGGTACGTCCGCGCCGCGAATGATCCGGCGCACACCGGCCGAGCGCTCGGCCTCGGTGATATCGATGCGGCGCAGCCTTGCATGGGCCTGGGTCGAGCGAACGACCTTCAGGTGCAGCATGCCCTGCAGCTTGTGATCATTGAAATAGCTGGACGTGCCGGTGATGTGGCCGAGCATGTCCTGCCGCTGCGTGCCCTTGCCGATTTCCTTCAGGTTATCGTCACGCTCGTCGGCGAAGATGTCCTTGCGCAGTTCCAGCATGGTCTGACCTCAGGCGCTGGCCCGGCCGCCCGCGGCGGCGAGGATGGCATTGATGATCGGCTCATAGCCGGTGCAACGGCAGATGTTGCCGGAGATCGCCTCGATCACGTCGGCCCGGCTCGGGGAGGGATTGCGGTCGAGCAGCGCCTTTGCGGCCATCAGCATGCCCGGCGTGCAATAGCCGCATTGGGCGGCGAAGTTGTCGGCGAAAGCGCGCTGCAGCGGATGCAGGTTCGGGCCCTGCTTCATGCCGTCGAGCGTCTCGACCGAACGGCCGGCGACGGTTTCGGCGAGTGTCAGGCAGGAGAGGTGAAGCTCACCGTCGACGAGTACGCTGCAGGTGCCGCAGCCACCCTGGCCGCAGCCGAATTTCGGCGTCATGTCGCCGATCAACTCGCGCAACGCGACCAGCAGATTGGTGCCTCCGTCGACGAAGATCGCGACGTCGCGACCGTTGTGGCGAAATTGCAGGGGTGTTTTTGTCATGGCAAGCTAGTCCTGTCCCGACAGCAGGCGCCGCAAATGCACGCCGACGATCTCGCGGCGATACCAGGCGCTGCCGAGCGCGTTGTCGGATGGCGATGTTCCTTCCGTTGCCGCCGATGCGGCAGCTGCGATGGTCGCCGCATCCAGCGAGCGGCCCTCCAGTGCGCGCTCGGCCGCGCGAGCGCGGATTTGCGTCGGCGCCATCGAGCCCAGCGCAATCCGCGCACCCGCAATCCGTCCGCCGCTGACCGGCAGATGCGCCGCGATCGTGATCACCGAGCCGCCCTTCGGCTTGATGCGCGCGATCTTGCGATAGCGGAACGCCTCGCTGCTGGCCGGCCGCGTGCAGGACACCGACAGCACCAACGTCCCGGCCTGGCGCTCGCGCCCCTGCAAGAATTCCTCGATCGGAATATCGCGCGAGCCGAAGCCGCCTTGCACGGCGACCGTTGCATCCAGCGCCAGCAGCGCCACAGTGAAGTCGCCGTAAGGGGTAGGCGCGAACAGATTGCCGCCGACCGTGCCCATGTTGCGCACGGCGGGACCGCCGATCGAGCGGGCGGGGGCATGCAGGAAGGCGAGATCGCGCTCGGCAAGCACGCGCGCGAAGGTGACGCCGGCACCAAGCGTGATGCGCGGGCCTGAGGCGTCAATCCGGGTCAGCGCCTGATCCTGCGCCCGGACGATCGTCGAGATCGACACGTCGCCTTCGTTCAGCGCGCGCATCACCAGCGTGCCGCCGCCGAGATAGCGCGCGCTACGGTCCGACGACAGCGCGCCAGCCGCCTCGCTCGCATTCGCAAAGGTCTTTACCGTCACGGCCATGGCTTAAGCGGCCTCCTTCAGATGGCGGCGGATCGCCTCGAATCCGGCCTGATAGATGTCTTCGGCGACCATGTGGGTGATGCGGTCCTCATCCTCCGGCTTCGTCGTGAAGCGCGACTCCCAATGCCAGAAGGTGCGGTCGCCGTCGGTGACCGGCAGCAGCCGGACATGGGCGACGTAGTTGAACATCGGGATCGGCGTATCGAGCAGGCAATAGCTGAAGGTCTGCTCGAGGTCGGACAGCGCCAGCAATTGTTCCCGCAGCTCCGAGCCGTCCTTGAGCTTGAACCGCCTGACGCAGCCAATCTTGTCGGCGGACTGCGCGCGTTCGATGGAGGAGGTCGCAACCGCCGGATGCCAGCGATCATGCCCGTTGAAATCGCGCAGCACGTCCCACACCGCGTCGGTCGGCGCGTTCAGGATCGTGCTTTTGACGATATGCGGCACGGCTAGCCTCCGAACACGCGCTTCAGGGCGTCGAAGCCGCCCTGAAATACGCCGCCGCCGATATTGTTGACGAGCTCGGTCTCCCGTTCCGGCGCGCAGTCGAATTCCGCGGTCCATTCCACGAACGTCTGGTCGCCGTCGGTGACGGGCGTCAGGCGCAGGGTGGCGACGTAATTCTCGACGCCCATCGGCGATTCCAGGATCGAATAGGTGCAGAACATGTCGTAATCGGAGAGGCCGAGCAGCTTCTCGCGGATGCGGTCGCCGTTGCGCAGGCGGAAATCCCTGACACAACCGATCTTGTCGGCGGGCTCGCCGCCCTCGATCCGGCTTTCGGCGATGGCCGGATGCCAGTTCGGCAGGCCATTGAAATCGCGTACCCGCGCCCAAACGCGGTCGTTGCGGGCGTTGACGACGGTGGAGACGTAGACGCGAGCCATCGCTCAAACCTCAGCTCTTCTTCCGCGGCCCGCGCTCGGCCGGCGGCTCGCCGCCCTCGCTCGCAGGCGGAGAGGCAGCCGGCTTGTCGGCGCCACCACCGCTACCACCACCACCTCCGCTGCTCTTTCGTGCGGCATCCTTGATGCCCTGCATGTCGCGGGCCTCGCGGATCAGCCCCGGCATCTTGGCGAGACTGCCGCCCTCGACGCCGATGTCGGACAGGATGGAATCGATCAGCGGCGCCTGGACGCGGTAGCGCAGTGCCGAGTCGATCACCTCGTCGGTGGCGCTGCGGCCGCCATTGCCGTTGCCGTGCCCGTTGCCGTTGAGGCCGTCGACCTGGAGGATGCGGATGCCCTCGATCTTCTCCATCGGCTTGACGCTCTCGCGCACGATGCCCTCGATGCGGTCGAGCAGTTTTCTGCGGAACAGCGAGTAGCGCGCCTGATCGGTCAGCACGTTCTCGGCCTCGTTCAGCATCCGCTGCGCCTCGGCTTCGACCGCCGCGCGCACGCGCTCGGCCTCGGCGGCGATGCGGGTCTCTTCGGCCTGTTTCTCGGCCAGCAGGATCTCCACCGTCTTGCGACGCTTGGCGATCTCGCTCTCTCGCGCGGTGACGACGCGCTCGGTGGCTTCCGTCGCGCGCATCCGGGCTTCCTCGGCAGAGGCCTTGGCTGCTGACTCTTCCAGGGATTTCGTGTGGATCGCGATCGCCTTCTCCATCAGGACGGTCTCGACTTCCTTCTCGCGGTTGACCTCGAGCTTGCGCAGCTCGCGCTCGCGGCCGATGCGGGCCTCGTCGAGGCCGCGGTCGGAGGCGATGCGGGCACGCTCGACCTCCTCGCGCGCAGCGATTTCGGCCTCCTGCAGCGACTGCACGCGGGCGACCTCGAGCTGCTCGATGGCGCGGCGCCGCTCGATGCGGGCGGCCTCCAGCGCCTGCTCGCGCGAGACGTCGGTGGTCTCGACCTCCTTGCGCGCGACGATCTCGGCCTGCCGCACCTGGCGGTCGGCGTCGATCCGCTCGGACTTCTTGGTCGACAGCGCGATGACGCGGTCTTCGTCCGCGATCTCGATCGCCTTCTTCTGCTCGATGTTGAGCACCTCGCGCTTCTTGGAGGAATTGATGCGCTCGGCCTCGAGCGCCAGATCGACCGTGATGCGCTGCCGCTCGATGGCGTCGCGCCGCTTCAGCTCGGCCGCCTCGAGGATCCCGGTCCGCTCGATCTCGAGCGCGCGCGTCTCCCGTTCGGCCTGGATGCGCTCGGCCGCAACCGCCTTCTCCTGGGCGATGCGGGCCGCCTCGATCGCCTCACGCGAGGCGATATCGGCTTCCTCGACGGCGCGGTTGCGGGCGATCTCGAGCGAGCGCACGCGCTCCTCCTGCGCGATGCGCGAGGCTTCCGTGGTCTCGCGCGCGGCGATGCCGGCGACGTCCAGCGCTTGGTTGCGCTCGATCTCCAGCTGCCGCGTGTTCTGCTCGGCGGCGATGCGCTCGGCCGCCAGCGTCCGCTCCCGGGCGATGCGGGCGGCCTCGACCGCGCGCTGCGCCTCGATCTCGGCCTCCTGGATGGTCCGCACCTGCTGGATCTCCAGTGCGCGGGTCCGCTCGTCGGAGGAGATGCGCTCGACATTGACGATCAGCGTCTGGGCGATGCGGGCCTTTTCGGTGGCCTCGCGTGCGGCGATCTCGGCCTCGTCGACCGCGCGCGTCCGCTCGATCTCGCGGCGACGCGTTTCCTCTTCATTGGCGATACGGGCATCTGTGACGACGCGGTCCTGCTGGATCCGGGCCTTCTCGATCGCCTCGCGCGCGGCGATCTCGGCTTCCTCGACCGTGCGCATCCGCTCGATCTCGCGCTGGCGGACTTCGCGTTCGGAGGCGATGCGGGTGGTGTCGATCGAGCGCTGGTTGGCGATCCTTGTCTTCTCGATCTCTTCGCGCGCCAGCAGCTCCTTCTCCTCAATGGTGCGGGTCCGCTCGATCTCCTTCTGGCGGGTCTCGCGCTCCGAGGCGATGCGGGCCTCGGCGATCGCCTGCTCATTGGCGATGCGGGCGCGCTCGATGGCTTCGCGGGCGGAGATCTGCGCCTGTTCGGCCTCGGTCTCGCGCAGGGCCCGCTCGCGCGCGACTTCGGTGCGCTGAAGCGCGCGGCGCATCTCGATGTCGCGTTCCTGCTCCAGCCGCGCGGTCTCGCTCTCGCGCTCGATCTCGAGCGCCTGCCGCTCGGCCTCCAGGTTGCGGGAGCGGATCTTGATCATCGAATCCTGCTCGATGTCGTTGCGCAGCTTGCGTCTGGCCTCGATGTCCTCCATCAACCGGGTCAGGCCTTCGGCGTCGAACCGGTTCGAAGGGTTGAAGAACTCGAGGTCAGTCTGGTCGAGATCGGTGATCGCGACCGATTCCAGCTCGAGGCCGTTCTGGGCGAGAGCTTCCGCCGCTTCGGTCTTGACCCGCGCGACGTAGTCGCCGCGCCGCTCGTGCATCTCCTCCATGGTCATTTCGGAGGCGACCGAGCGGATCGCCGAGATGAACTTGCCGGCCAGCAGCGCATGCAGCTGCCCGGGTTCCAGGGTGCGGCGGCCGAGCGTCGCCGCGGCGATCGAGACGGCCTCCCGGGTCGGCTGCACGCGGACGTAGAAGTCGGCCTCGATGTCGACGCGCATGCGGTCACGGGTGATCACGGCATCCTGCTTCGAACGCACGATGCCCATCGGCAGCACGTTCATGTTGACGGGCGTGTAGTCATGAATGAACGGCAGCACGAAGGCGCCACCATTGATCACCACGCGTTCGCCGAGAAAGCCGGTGCGGACGAACGAGGTCTCCTTGGAGGAGCGGTGGTACAGCCAGTTCACGATATAGACGCCAACCACGATCACGATGATCGCGACGATCAGCCAGAGGATCAATTCACCGACCAACATCCCTGACATCTTTCCCTCCCTCGAACCTCTCAGGCGTTATCGCGCGCCGATCGCCTTGAATTGCCGCACCTGTTCCGTCAGCGCCCGCTCCACGGGCAGCCGCTCCATCGAGGACGCCCCGTAGAAGCCGTGGCAATGACGGGTGTTCTTCATGATGAAATCGGCGTCGGCCGGATCGGCGATCGGGCCGCCATGCGCCAGCACCAGGATGTCCGGATTGACGCTGAGCGCGGCGGTGGCCCAGGTGTCGATCCGCGCCGGGCAGTCCTTGAGCTTTGGCGCGGTCTGCGCACCGATGGTGCCGCCGGTCGTCAGACCCATGTGGCAGACGATGATATCGGCGCCGGCGATCGCCATCGCCGCGGCTTCCTTCTCGCTGAACACGTAGGGCGTGGTCAGCATGTCCTTGTCGTGCGCCTTGGCAATCATGTCGATCTCGAGCGCATAGGACATGCCGGTCTCTTCGAGATTGGCGCGGAAGGTACCATCGATCAGGCCGACGGTCGGAAAGTTCTGGACGCCGGCAAAGCCGAGTGTCTTCAGCTGGTCGAGAAAGACGTCCATGTCGCGGAAGGGATCGGTGCCGTTGACGCCCGCCAGCACCGGGGTCTGGTCGACGACGGGGAGCACTTCGCTCGCCATTTCCAGCACGATGGCATTGGCATCGCCATACGCCATCAGGCCCGCGAGCGAGCCGCGCCCGGCCATGCGGTAGCGCCCGGAATTGTAGATGACGATGAGGTCGACGCCGCCGGCTTCCTCGCATTTGGCTGAGAGCCCCGTGCCGGCCCCGCCGCCGACGATCGGCTCGCCGCGCCTTGCCATGTCGCGAAACCTTTTCAGCAGCGCCGCGCGTTCAAACCTGGCCATCGGTCACCTCGCGAGTCTCCGCCGCACCCCGGTGCGCCCGAACAGAGTTCGAAACGCACTGACGATGGCGGCGGCGAAATCGGGATCGTTGATGTTCTTAGGGATGCGAATGAGCTGGCGGTTGCCGGTCTGCCGCACAGTCCGCTCCAGCGTGCGGAACAGCGTGGCATCGGCATCCGGATCCCAGAACGGCTGGCCTCGCGCATCGAGTGCGGAGACGCCGCCCTCGGGCAGGAAGAAACGCACCGGGCCATCCATCTGGTTCAGCCGCTCACCGATCCAGCGGCCCATGCGCTCGTTCTCTTCCATAGTCGTCCGCATCAGCGTCACCTGCGGATTGTGAACGTGGAATTTGCGGCCGCGATAGCGCTCGGGAATGGTGTCGGGCGCGCCGAAGTTCACCATGTCGAGCGCGCCGACGGAGCCGACATAGGGCAGGCGGCTGCGGATGATCGCGCCAAAACGGTCTTCGGTGGCCGGAAACACGCCGCCCATCAAGAGGTCGCAGACTTCGGTCGTCGTGAGGTCGATCACGCCGGCAAGCTGGCCGGACTCGACGAGCTTCTCCATCGAGCGTCCGCCGACGCCGGTGGCATGAAAGACCAGGCATTCGAAATCGTCGCGCAGCTCGGCCGCGATCTTCTGCACAGCCGGCGTGGTGACGCCGAACATGGTGATGCCGATTGCGGGCAGCCCGCCGGCCTCGCGCGCCGTTGCGGCACGCGCGTCGAGCCGCGCCTTGACCATGCCGGCGAGCGCATTGGCCCCGTTGGCGAGCACTGCGCGCGAGATCGAGTTCAGCCCCTGCACGTCGGTGACCGAGTACATCATCGTGATGTCGGCAGGGCCGACATAGGGCCCGACATCGCCGGAGGCGACGGAGGAGATGATCAGCTTGGGCACGCCGACCGGCAGCGCGCGCATCCCCGGGGCGACCAGCGAGGCCGCGCCGGAGCCGCCCGCCGAGATCACGCCGGCGACATTGCCCTGGCGCCGCAGCCAGTTGGCAAACGCATCCGCCATTGCGGTGACGGCGGCACCACGGTCGGTGCCGAACACGGCGGAGCCGCCGCGGCCGTGGTTCAGGGCGATCTCCTGCGCGGAGACATCGCAGGAGGAATGCTTGCCGCTGGTCGAGACGTCGACCAGCCGGGTCCGCAGGCCGCTTTCGGCGATGATGTCGCGGATGTAGCGCAGCTCCTGGCCCTTGGTATCGAGCGTGCCGACGACCAGCACCACTCGCGGGCCCGAGCCCTGCGCCGTCACCGGCTCGCGCTTGCGCCGCGCCGTGTCGTCGAGCCGCGCGACCTGCGTCGAGAGCGTCCGCGCCGCGGCCTCGATGCGGGCGATCGGCACCGGTTGCGACCATCGCGTCGGCAGCGTCGGGTTGGAGATGTAGATACGGACCGGCCCGTCGCGGCGGGGCACCGGCGCCGGTTTGGCCTCGACGCCCTCGGCGACGTCAATATCAGGTTCGAGCTCCGCATGAAGCCCGACGCCGAGCAGACGCTGCTGCAGCTCGCGGTCCGCGGCAAGGCGCGCGGAGTCGATGATGCGGTTGATGCGGCCGTTGACCATGATCGCGACGTTGCGCGAAATCGCGGTGGCGACGCCAATGTTCTGCTCGATCACGAGCACGGACATGTCGCCGTCTTCGCCGAGCTGCAGCAGCATCTCCTCGACCTGCGCGACGATGACGGGCGCGAGCCCTTCGGTCGGCTCGTCCATGATGAGCAAGTGGGGGTTGGTGAGCAGCGCGCGCGAGATCGCCAGCATCTGCTGTTCGCCGCCGGACAGCTGGCCGCCGCCGTGATCCCGACGCTCGGCGAGCCGAGGAAAGGTGTCGTAGATGCGCTCGACCGTCCAGGCGCCCGAACGCAGGCCGCCGGCGAGCCGCAGGTGCTCGTCGACGCTGAGCGAGCGCCACAGGCGGCGGCCCTGCGGCACGTAGCCGACGCCGAGCCGGGCGATCTGGGCCGGCGGCCGCCGCGTGACATCCTCGCCGCGAACGCGGATCGAGCCGCCGCTCACGCCGACCAGCCCCATGATCGCCTTGCACAGCGTGGTCTTGCCCATGCCGTTGCGGCCGACGACGGAGAACACGCCGCTCTCCAACGTGAGATCGACGCCTTGCAGCGCATGCGAGTGGCCGTAATAGACGTCGAGGCCGCGGACCTCGAGCGCGGCACCGCTGCGGCGGACCTCATTCATGGCCGCCTCCGAGGTAGAGCTCCTGAACTTCAGGATCGGACTGGATCTCCTGCGGCAGGCCCTCCTTGAAGACGCGGCCGTTGTGCATCATCGTGACGCTCTCGACGACGCGGAGCGCGACGTCCATGTCGTGCTCGATGATGATGTAGCCGATATGGGCGGGCAGAGAGGTCAGGATCTCGATCAGCTCGGCCCGCTCCGTCGGCGACAGGCCGGCGGCCGGCTCGTCGAACAGCACGAAGCGCGGCGCGCCGGCGAGCGCGAGCGCGATCTCGAGCTGGCGCTGCTGGCCGTGCGCGAGCTCGGCCACGCGCTGGTCCTTCACGGCGGACAGATGCACGGCCTGAACCAGGTTGTCGGCCGCATGCATCAGCGCATCGTTCTGTCCCGGACGCAGGAACGAGAAGCGTCCGCGCGAGACACCGCGGCAGGCGAGATAGACGTTGTCCTGCACGGTGAGGCCGGGGAACAGCGCCGAAATCTGGTAGGTGCGGCGCAGCCCGCGGCGGATGCGCTCATAGGGCGGGAAATGCGTCACGTCCTCGCCGAAGAAGCGGATGGTGCCGGAGGAGGGCGGGAAGTCGCCCGTGATGCAGTTGAACAGCGTGGTCTTGCCGGCACCGTTCGAGCCGAGCACGGCGCGCCGCTCGCCCGGCCGTACGGTGATGGTGACGTCGGTCAGCGCCGCGAGCGCGCCGAACAGCCGCGTCACGCCTCGCAGCTCCAGCGCAGCGCCGGCACCGACGGCGGAGAGGCGTTGGGCCACGCTATCCATGGCGGCGCCCTCCGCCAGAGCGGCTCACCTCGCGCCGTTGATACTGACGCCAGCGCTGCCACAGCCCGATGACGCCGTCCGAGGACCAGAACACGATGGCGAGGAAGCCGAGCCCGATCAGCAGGCGGAAACGGTTGCCGTCGAGCCCGAGCCGGACCAGGAAGTCGAGCGCGAAGGTGCGCAGCAGCACGAAGATCAGCGCGCCGATGTAGGGACCGATCGGGCGCGTGATGCCGCCGACGATCGCGATGATCAGCACGTCGATGCAGGCGCCGACGCTGACCGAGCCCGGCGAGATCTGGCGATAGTTCCAGACCTGGAGCACGCCGGCCAGCGCGGCGACGAACGACGCGAAAGCATAGGCTGCGACGCGGTGCGCATTGACGTTGAAGCCGAGCGCCGCCATGCGCCGCGGATTGTCGCGCACGCCCTGCAGCGCAAGGCCGAACGGTGCGCGCGATAGATATTCGACCGCAAAATAACAGAGCGCAGCGACCGCGAGCACGATGTAGTAGAAGGGGATGTCGGCGCGCCAGTTCACGCCCCAGAAGTGCGGCGTGGCCACGTTGTTGATGCCGGTATGGCCGTTGAAGATCGCCCAGTTCTGGTTGGTGAAATAGTAGAAGGCGGCGCCAATGGCGAGCGTGATCATGATGGTGTAGATGCCTTCGGTGCGCACCGCGAGCGCGCCGCCGAGCGTGCCGAAGGCGGTCGCCAGCGCCAGCGCCATCGGCACTGCGAGCCACCACGGCCAGCCCAGGCTGATATTGGCGTTGCCGCTGACACCGAACACGGCGACCATGTAGGCCGAGAAGCCCGCAATGGTGAGCTGCATCAGGCTGACCATGCCGCCATAGCCGGCGAGGAACATCAGGCTCAGTGCCATGGTGCCGAGGATCAGCGTGGTCGCGAAGATCTCGATCAGGAAGAAGCCGCTCGCGATCAGCGGCATGATCAGAAGGATGGCCGCGACGGACCAGGCGGCGGGGTTGTTGATCTCCGGCCATGTCCGGGCCGGGCGCTGCGCCTTGGTGGCGCTGCGTACGGCGACGGGGGCATCGTGGGCGAGCGACATCTCAGCGCCTCGCCAACAGGCCTTGCGGCCGGATCGCCAGCACCAGCACCATGATCAGGAAGGTCACGACGATGGCGTAGGTCGGGATGTAGACCGAGCCGAGCTGCTCGGCGAGGCCGATGATCAGCGCGCCGAGCGCCGCGCCGGGGATCGAGCCCATGCCGCCCACGATCACGACGACGAGGGACGCCAGCAGGAAACGGATGTCTTCGCCGGGCGACAATGACTGGAAGGTGCCGCCGACGACGCCGGCGATGCCCGCAAGCCCCGCGCCGAAGGCGAACACGGCGACGAAAACGAGCTGGATACGCACGCCGGTCGCGGCAAGAATATCGCGATCGTCGACGCCGGCGCGGACGATCATGCCGATCCGGGTGCGGTTGAGCGCGAGCCACATCGCGACGCCAATGACCACGGAGGCCACGAAGATCACGAGCCTGACGAGCGGATATCTGAGATAGACCGGCTCGCCCGAGGATTTGATCGCCGTGACCAGCGGCAGCTCGATGGGACCGATCAGCCAGTTCGGGGTCTGGATCTGGTAGAAGTCGCCACCGCAGGCCCACAGCATGAGATCGGCAAACACGATCGACAATCCGATCGTCACCATGGTCTGCCGGAGGTCCTGGCCCTCCATCCGGCGGAACACGATGACCTGGAGCAGGACGCCGACGAGAGCGGTCAGGAGAAAGGCGACGATGAAGCCGAGAATCCACGAGCCGGTCGATGAGCTGATGGCGTAGCCGACATAGCCGCCGAACAGATAGAGCGAGCCATGCGCGAGATTGACGTTGCGCATCAGGCCGAAAATCAGCGTGAAGCCGCTGGCGACCAGGAAGTAGAGGCCACCAAGCGTGATGCCGTTGAACACCGCGTTGAGGAAGACGCGCTTGCGGCCGATCGCCTCTTCCAGCCCCGGCGGCCAGACCGCGAAGATCAACCAAAGCACGACCGCAATCGCGATGATCGTAATCAGCGCCCAGGCCGGATGGCGTTCGACGAAGCGGCTCATGCTCTCGCCTCCACTCGGTTGCGGCGGGGCAATCGCGTATCGGAAGCGGAGTCTCCGCGGCCCATCCTTCGAGACGCCCGCTTTGGCGGGCTCCTCAGGATGAGGGCAGAGCATGCGGCAGCGGTTTCAGCGGGCCCAATGCCGATTAGCCTCATCCTGAGGAGACCGCGGAGCGGTCGTCTCGAAGGACGAGACGCTTGCGCAGATCGTTCCGAGCGGTCGTGGTTGATGGTTTTTGCGCGTACGCAGAGCGGTCGCGCTGAAGGCGCGGGTTCACCCCAACCCTCTCCCTGCAAGCGGGGCGAGGGGGCATGCAAGCCGTTGCCGGCTGCTGGCCCTGCCATGGACGAACGTCCTCCCTGGACTCGCGATCCTCTTTCGGGATCGCGTTGCCGGCATCCTAGCCACGCGGCGAGGGCGACGTTTGATCGTGAGTATCTTTTCGTGGCCTGCGCTCAGGCGCGCAAAACCTTGGCGGCGCGACGATAATCGGTCGGGGCCATCCCGACATTGGCGGCGAAGAAACGCGTGAAACCGCTCTGCGAGGAGAAGCCGAGGTCGAATCCGATATCGGCGATCGGCGTCTCGCTCGCCACTAGCGCTTCGAGCGCCTGTTCCATGATCAGCGTGTTGAGATAGAGGTTCGGCGTGACGCCGGTCTGCACGCGGAACAGCCGGTAGAAATGCGGCCGCGACAGGCCGGACTCGCGCGCGATGGTGTCGAGCTCGATTTCAGCGCCGGGGCTCTCCGACATCATCTTGATGCACTTGCGCACGCGAAAGTCGGTGACGGCGCCGCCTGCGCGCGGATCGCGCGCGATCTCGGCCTGCTGCCAGCTTTCGTCGTAGCATATGTCGATCAGCCGCCGCAGCTCGGAATCGAGGCTGGAGAGGGATGGTGCGCCGCACACGAGCGCGGCGGTCCGCCTGATGTGCTTGTCAAGTGCGGGCGTACGCTTGAACTGGGTGCGGCCGAAGCGCAACCGGTCGGAGCTGGAGGCATCCGGTGCAAACCATTCGGCGTTGACGTAGAGCACGAAGAAGATCGCGCCGCCCTCAAGATCGGTTGGCAGGAAGTTGTGCGGTTCCCAGGGATTGACGGCGACGACCGACGTCTCGGTGAGATCGTAATGTCCGTCGGAGACATCGATGCACGCCGGCATGCCGCCGACATGGAAGATCAGATGACCTTCACGATGGGCGTGGATATTGAAAGGGCGGTTCAACTGATAAACCGTCGCCCGGCCGAAGCGGCCGTGGAAGACGGCGAGCGCACGGCTCATGCCTTCCCTCCCGAGTATTCTTGTCTTTTCGGCCAGCCTTCAACAACACCGCCAAGATTGCAAGAGCGGAGAGCGACCGCGTCAGCGAGTCGCTCCCCGGTTGCGTCTGACTGACGTGATGCGTCAGTACTTCTTACATTCCGGCACGGTTCGGCTCGGCAGGCCAATCTTGGAGAATACGGCCGGGTCGTAGCCGAGCGTCTGGTTCACGTTCGGGATCACCTTCACGACCTTGCTGAACAGCGCGCCCTTGCCGTCATCGACGACCTCGGTGACGAAGTTGGTGCCGATCGCCTGGCGGTTGGAGTCGAGCTTGATCTTGCCGTTCGGCGCGTCGAGCTCGATCTTCGCCAGAGCAGCCTTGTATTTCGACTGGTTGTCACTGAGATCACCGTTGACCTGACGCAGTGCGAGGATCAGCGCCATGGTTGAATTATAATAGTTGGTGGCCAGCAGCGAGGGGCTCGGGAAGCGCTTGTTCGGGGGGAAAGCGTCCTGATAGGCCTTCACGAATTTCTGCCAGCCCGGATCCTCCCAGGTGTCGGCCTGTCCGCTCGCCGCGATGGTTCCGATCAGCGCGTTCTTGGCGTTGCCCTTCGACGACAGGATGGTCTGGTCGATCATGATGGAACCGCCCATCAGATGCGCCTTGCCGCCGGCCTGCTGATACTGGTTGAGGAAGTTGACGGCATCGGCGCCGCCGAGTCCGAGATAAATGGCGTCGACGTCGTCGGGCAGGGCGGCGATGACGGAGGCGAAGTCCTTCGTTCCGAGCGGCACCCATTGCCGGTTGGTGACCTGTCCGCCCATGCCGCAGAATTCGAGCACCAGCCCGAACACCTGGGTATAGATGAAGGAATAGTCCTCGCCGACGGTCGCGATCTTGCGATACTTCTTCTCCTCATAGGCGTATTTGCCGAGGCCGACCTGCCACTGCGCGCCGTCCATGTTGTAGCGGAAGAAGTTCGGGGCGGGGTCGACATAGGTCGTTTCCTGCGCACCGGATGCGGCATTGATGAACGTCAGCTCGGGATGGGTCTTGGCAAAATTCTTGACCGCGATGCCTTCGTCGCCGGAGAGCGGCGACAGCAGGATCTGCACCTTGTCCTGCTCGATCAGCTTGCGCACGGCGCGCACGGCCGAATCCGGCGTTGCGTCGGTCGAGGCGACGATGAATTCGAGTTCCTTGTCGCCGACCTTCTTGCCCAGCACGTTGAGCGCGGTCTGATGGCCGCGCATGCCGTCCTCGCCGAGCACCGTGTAGGTGCCCTCGAGCGTTGCGGTCACGCCCACCTTGATCTTTTCCTGGGCGATCGCCGCGCCCGAAAGAAACAGGCTGCTCAACGCGAGCAGTCCGATGCTGCATTTCGACATGTGCTCCTCCCCTGTGTCATCGCTTGTTGCCGCGACAAACCGTGCGTTGCCGGTGGCTCTCGAAGCCCGCGGCTTTGGAGGAAAGCTAGCCGAAGTCGCATGCGCTGCACCCATCGCGGCCTCGTTCGGCTTGACTGGCAGTCTCATTTTTGAATGTTGCGGCGCGAGTGATTTTCGCGGTGCAGCAGGCGCCCGCGCTAGCCGTAATCTTCGGCGAGAAACTGGTTGATCGCGTCGAACGCCTGCAAACGGTTTTTCTCCAGCAGAACCATGTGCGTGCCTTCGCCGATCTCGACCCAGCGCCGGTATGGCGCATGTTTCAGCGAGAGGAAGAAGTCCTGCGCCGAGGCAATGGGCACGTCCTGATCCCATTCCGCGTGGACCAGGAGCACAGGGACGCGAATGTCGCCGGCATCATAGAGCCTCTTGCCGGCGGCCCAGTATTCGCGAATGTCCAGGATCGGACCGTTGACCGCACGCATGATGGCAGGCGTTTGCGAGCTGCCTAACGGGTCGGTCGCGAGCGAGATGTTGGCCCAGCGCTCGAAGCCGCCCGCCGGGATCAAGCTCGATCGTGCCGCTTCCGGCGCAGCCGAAAGCCAGCGCGTCCTGAAGTCCAGCACCGGAACGTTGCGATAGCCGCCGAGGCGCCCGCCTGCATCGATCGGAGCCGGCCCTTGCAGCAACCAGAGCGGCGCGACCAGCGCGAGCTTGACGACCTTGTCGTTGTTGCCTGCAGTGTAAGCACCGGCCACCGAGCCGCCCCAGGACATCGCAACCAGATTGAGGCGCGCGATCTTGCGTTGCTTCAGGATGTGCGCGACGGCGCTGGCGAGGTCACGCACGCCGGCCTCGGTGCGCACGAGCGGCTCGGACTGCTCGGGCGGCGCGTCCATCTCGGGCGGGCGGGTCGATTGGCCATAGCCGCGCACGTCGAGCGCGAAGACGTCGTACCCATGGCCCGCGAGATAATCCATGAACGAGAGGCCGCCGAGCGGCGTGTCGAAAAGGCTTTCCGATGAATAGGTCGCGCCGTGCATCATGAGGATGGTTCGCTCGGCGGAGAAGGTCTTGAGCGCCGCGGGTCGCTTGTTGCGCAAGTGAAGCGAGATTCCGGCCGTATCGCTCGGAATCATGAGATCCTCGACCACGATCTCGGGCCTGTCTGCGCGCGCGCTGGCGTGCTGGTTCATGATCACTCTCCGTTCAGATGAATTGCCAGGTGAAGCGTCCTCCGGTCCGGCTGATGCGGCCGACCGATGACTGTGCAAAATGGGTGGTGAAGATGGCTGCGCCCCGCTCCGCAGCGTCCTCCAGCACGAAGGCGCGCGAGCGCAACGCGGCTTCCGGGAATTCGCAGAAGCAGGAATTGAGCGAAGGCTCGTACACCTGGAGCGGATGGTGCATCACGTCTCCGGCGAAAAGCGCCTCCTCGCCACGAGAGACCAGGCGGATGGAGGCGTGATCGACGCTGTGGCCGGGCGTCGGAACGAACGAGATGCCCTCGATAGCCTCGCTCCCGTCCACCGCGATGAGCCTGGCAAGCCTGGCCTCGATCACCGGCCGGACGCTGTCGTCATAGACGCGGTCGGCCGGCTTGCGCAGCGCGGGGCCGAGGGAGGTCGGAGGGCGGGCCGCTCCGGCCGGCTCTGTGCCTGTCGCGAGGCTCTCGCCATAGGCCTTTTCGATCGCGGAGAAGACGTAGGTCGCATTCGGGAAGGTCGGGACCCAGCGCCCGTCGACGAGGCGGGTGTTCCAGCCGACGTGATCGGCATGCACGTGGGTGAGCAGCACGTAGTCGACCTGTTCCGGCCTGACACCTGCTGCGGCCAGCCGCGCCAGGAACGGCTCGTTGAGCCGGTGAAGCGGTGGAATCTCCGGCCGGTTCTTGTCATTGCCGGTGGCCGTGTCGATTAGGATCGTATGGTACGGCGTCCTGACCAGCCAGCTGTGAATGCTCTGGATGAAGGTGCCGGTCGCAGCATCGAACGAGCCCGCCTCCAGGTGGTCGCGATGGCGCTCCAGCGCCTGCGGCTCGCCTTCCGGATAGAGCGCGTCGAACTTGAATGCGGCAAGCCGCAACTCGTCGATCCGCGTGATGGATGCTTCGCCGACTTGATAGGTCTTGGCCGCTTGAATCATCAAGATGTCCTCCAGGGCCGCGGCTTAGGGGCTGGTTGCCCGGGCCGCGGTGTCCGTGAGGTACGAAGCGCGCCGCGCCTGAGGGAGAGCCGCTGGCTCGATAGGTCCCATCGACGTTGTTGATATCGGAAGGCATACTGGCCCAGCTTTTCACGCCGCCGTTTTGGCCTTAACCCTCGCATCGCGGCTCGTCCGAGTCGCGATGTGCTTGAACGGAGGTGGCTCCGATGCAGGATGCGGAACACGGCCGGGGTCGGCCGGCCGACGACCATGATCTCGCCGAGATCGACCTCGGTCTGTTGCTGGCTCTGGAGGCTCTTCTGCGTGAGCGGAACGTGACGCGCGCGGCCTCCCGGCTCAATGTCGGGCAGCCTGCGCTCTCGGCGCGGCTGAACCGGCTGCGGCAGATCTTTGCCGATCCACTGTTCGTACCCGCGGCGAGCGGGCGTGGCGTGGTGCCGACAACGAGGGCTGTGGAGCTCCAGACCGAGCTTGCGGACGTGCTCGGCAAGCTCCGTCGCATGGTGGAGGGGCCGGCCGTGTTCGACCCCGCCCGCAGCCAGCGCACCTTCGTCGTTGCCATCCACGAGAATCCGGCCGTGACGCTGGCGCCCGGCCTCGTCGCGCGCTTGACCGCGATGGCCGAGCGGGCGCGGCTCGCTCTCGTTCACCCCGCGCGCGATGTCGTGGATCAGCTCGAAAGGGGAGAGATCGACATTCTGGTGACGGGCGCTGATCGCGCACATGGCGAGCTGATGCAGCGGCCGCTGTTCGAGGACGGCTTCCTGTCCGCACAGCGCAAAGGTCATCCCCGCGGCAACGGCCCGCTCGATCTCGACAGCTTTTGCGCGCTCGACCATCTCTTGATCTCCGCCGATGGCGGCGGCTTCTCGGGCCTCGTCGACGACGCGCTGGCCGCGCTCGGCCGCTCCCGGCGCGTCGCCGTCTCGATCCAGACCTATGCGCTCGCGCCAGTGATCCTTGCGCACAGTGATTGCATCTGCACACTGCCGCGGCGCTTCCTGATCCGCTTCGCCCACGAGCTCGATCTCACGCCCCCGCCGCTCGATCTGCCGCCCGCTCGCATCGTCGCGCTGTGGCATCCGCGCAATCAAGAGGACAAGGGCCACGCCTGGCTTCGTGAGTGCTTATACCAAGCGGCTGCTGCTTGATCTCGATTTGCCCTCACGTGCGGACGAGCGGCGCTGCCAGGTTCGTCTTGCCTGTAAATTTCTGACTTTCCGAACTAATGAGTCCGCTAAGCTTGCATTCGTCGCGCCCGGTATACCGCCTGCCGCCTTCCTAAGCTGCGTGCCGAGATGAAATGCAGGGAGTTGATTCATTAGTCGCACTTATGTCGCGAATTTTTACTTCCAATTTTACTTCGCAAAATCCTGCCAATAGCCTCAAGCGCAAGTGATCACATCCGCAGAGATCGCTGAAGGTCGTTGCGGTCGCTCATTGTAACCAACGAGGGTTGCCATGCTTGACAGGGATAAGGGGAATGCCGCTGCCGGCCATGCCGGAACGAAGCCGGGGGAAGCAAAAAAGCTGAGCCGCCGCACGCTGTTGAAAGGCGCCGCAGCAGTTGCCGGCGCAGCTGCAGGCTCCGATGCAATCTGCGGATTCCCGACCATCTGGGCGCAGGAAATCAAGGACATCGAGCTGCGCCACGTCGGCGTCTCCTATTCGGTGGTGAAGGCGATCGGCGACCAGGCCGCCAAGGACCTCGGCTTCAAGGTGACGATGCAGAACCTCGACACCTCCGCGTCCATCAACCGCTTCATAAGCCAGCCTAATACGGTCGACATCGCCGACCTCGAGGGCTGGCAGGCCAAGCTGGCGGCGAAGCGCGGCGTGATCCAGGGCATCGAGGTCAAGAAGATCAAGGAGTTCGACAACATCCTGCCGATCTTCACCAAGGGCGAGATCGACGGCCACAAGATCCCGCGCCAGGGCATCTCGCCCTATGAGGCCATGTACATCGCCAAGCCCGACGCGACCGACCTCAATGACGGCGTCACCGAATGGGCGACCTTCCTGCCACAGGTCTACAACGCCGACTCGATCGGCTATCGCCCCGATCTCGTCGGCCATGAGGTGACCGAATGGAAGGACCTGATCGATCCCAAGTTCAAGGGCAAGGCCGCCATCCTCGACGTGCCCGCCATCGGCATCATGGACGCCGCGCTCTGCTTCGAGAGCGCCGGCCTGATCAAGTACGGCAACAAGGGCAACATGACCAAGGAGGAGATCGACTTCACCTGCAACAAGCTGATCGAGCTGAAGAAGCAGGGCCAGTTCCGCGCGACCTGGACCACCTTCGACCAGTCGGTGCAGCTGATGGCGGCGGGCGAGGTGATCATCCAGTCGATGTGGTCGCCGGCGGTGGCCGCGGTACGCGTCAAGGAAATTCCCTGCGTCTACGCGCCCGTCAACGTCAAGAACGGCAAGGAAGGTTACCGCGGCTGGTGCAACGGAATGGGCTTGATGAAGCATCTCTCGGGCAAGAAGCTCGATGCCGCCTATGAATATCTCAACTGGTACCTCTCGGGCTGGCAGGGCGGCTTCGTCGCACGCTACGGCTATTACAGCCCGGTGCCCTCGACCGCGAAGAAATTCCTCACCCCGGCGGAATGGGCGTTCTGGTACGAGGGCCAGCCCGCGCCCGAGGTGGTCAACGACCCCTATGGCGTTGCGATGGAGAAGGCCGGCACCAAGCGCGACGGCGGCTCGTTCCTCGACCGTGTCAAGAACATCTCTTGCTGGAACACGCTGATGGACGAGGCCGCCTACATGAACAAACGCTGGAACGACTTCAAGGTGGCCTGAAACCTGCTTTCCCTGAGGAAAGGCGCCGGCGCGGCGACGCGCCGGCGGACGAGATCGAGGCGTTCGCTGACATGCAGCCAAGTCAAGCTCAAAGTCCAGCTCCATCGCGATCCAATCTGGCGGGCTGGCTCTACGTCTCACCGCTGGTCCTGGTGCTGGTGCCGTTCTTCGCGGCGCCGATCCTGGTGGTGCTGGCGGCGAGCTTCTTCGCCACCGACGGCTTTGGCGGACTGACGCCGGGCTTCACGCTGGCGAGCTACGTCGAGGTGCTGCACTCGGCGCTGACGCTGAAGCTGTATCTGGCGACGATCAAGTTCACGGTGCTGACATGGATCTTCACCCTGATCATCGGCTTCTTCGTTGCCTATTTCCTGGTCTTCCACGTCCGCAACCAGTTGCTGGCGATCGGCCTGTTCCTGCTCTGCACGGTGCCGTTCTGGACCTCGAACATCATCCGGATGATTTCGTGGATCCCGCTGCTCGGCAAGGAAGGCCTGATCAATCAGGCGCTGCTCGCGCTCGGCGTGATCCGGCAGCCGCTGGAGGTCCTGCTGTTCTCCGATCTTGCGGTGGTCATCGCCTATGTCCATCAGCTCACGATCTTCATGATCGTGCCGATCTTCAATTCCATGGCGCGGATCGACAAGAAGCTGATCGAGGCCGCAATCGATGCCGGCGCCAGCCGTTTCGACATCATGCGCCTGATCGTGGTGCCGATGTCCAAGAGCGGCATCGCGCTCGGCACCATCTTCGTGGTCTCGATCGTCATGGGCGATTTCTTCGTGGTCAAGGTGATGTCCGGCGGCGGTTCGGCCTCGGTGGTCAGCGCCTTCTACGAGGACGTCGGCGTGCTGCAATATCCGACCGCCGCGGCGAGCGCCGTGCTGCTGACGCTGGTGCTGGTCGCGATCGTCTCGCTGATCCTGCGCACGGTTGATGTCAGGCAGGAGATCACGCGATGAGCGCGGTTCTCGCCGACATGCCGGAGACGATTGCGCCTGCAACCAAAAAGGCGATCGCGCCGAGCCGGGGTGAGCGGCCCTGGACGTTCTATGTGCTGGCGGCGCTGTTCGTGGCTTACGTGCTCGCGCTCTACGGCCCGATGTTCTGCATCTACATCCTGTCGTTCCAGGACATCCGCGGCGGCCTCGTCTTCCCGATGAAGGGCCATTCGCTGCACTGGTTCGTCGATCTCTTCACCCAGGTGCGCACCGGCGACGTCAAGGGCTCGTTCGACCGCTCCATCAAGCTCGCCGTGATCGTCACCATCATCACGGTGGTGGTGTCGTTCCTTGCCGGGCTCGGCTTCCGCAAGCGCTTTCGCGGCGACACGTTCGTCTTCTACATGATGATCGGCAGCCTCGTCGCGCCCGGCCTCGTGCTCGGCCTCGGCACCGGCCTGTTGTTCCAGGCGCTCGGGCTGAATGCCAGCTGGTACACCTCGGCGCTCGGCGCGCAGCTGTCCTGGACGCTGCCGTTCGGCGTGCTCGTGATGTTCGCGGTGATGTCGCGCTTCAACCATGCGTGGGAGGAGGCGGCCTACGATCTCGGCGCCAGCCGCTGGCAATCGATTTGGCTGGTGATGATCCCGGTCCTGGCCCCCGGCCTCGTCGCCGTCGCGCTGTTCGGCTTCACGCTGTCCTATGACGAGTTCGCTCGCAGCCTCCAGACCGCGGGCTCGCTGAACACCCTGCCGCTGGAAATCTGGAGCATGACGCTGAACGTGACATCGCCGTCGCTTTATGCGCTGGGTACGGTGACCACCATCGTCTCCTTCGTCGTGATCGGTGCCAGCCTCGGCACCATCGTGCTGATCCAGAAGAAGCGCGGCAGCCGGGCAAAGGGATAGGAATGAAGAACGATCGTGGCGATATCGAGCTGGCAGGCGTCTGCAAGAGCTTTGACGGCGTCACCAACGTCGTTGACGGCGTCAACCTGAAGATCGCAGACGGCGCCTATTGCTGCTTCATTGGCCCCTCCGGCTGCGGCAAGACCACGATCCTGCGCATGATCGCCGGCCATGAGGACCCGACTGCGGGCGAGATCGTGATCGGTGGCCAGAACGTCGTCGGCCTCGCGCCGGTGCAGCGCCGCACCGCGATGATGTTCCAGTCCTACGCATTGTTTCCACATCTGACGGTGCGAGAGAACATCGCCTTTGCGCTGCGCGTGCGCGGCCAGTCCAAGGCCGATCGTTTGCGCGCGGCGGATGCCATGATCGAGAAGGTCCGGCTGACGAGCTTCGCCGACCGCCTGCCGGCCCAGCTTTCCGGCGGCCAGCAGCAGCGCGTGGCGCTGGCGCGCGCGGCGATCACCGAGCCGCGCGTGCTCTTGCTCGACGAGCCGCTGTCGGCGCTCGACGAGCAGCTCCGCGTCCAGATGCGCCAGGAGCTCCGGCGGATGCAGCAGGAGCTCGGCATCACCTTCATCCATGTCACCCACACCCAGCTCGAGGCGATCGCGCTTGCGGATCTCGTCGTGGTGATGGAGCAGGGCAGGATCAAGCAGGCCGGACCGGCGCGCGAGGTCTATGCCCATCCGCGCGACCGCTATGTCGCCGAGTTCATGGGAGGCCAGAACGTGCTGTCGGGCAGGGTGGAGAAGGTGAACGGCGCGAGCTTCACGCTCGCGCAGGCCGCGCCTGATGGCATCGAGGTGCCGCTTCAGGCCCGCCCGACCGTCAGCGTCGGCGATAAGGTCGATATCGCCGTGCGACGCGACGACGTCGCGCTGGTGAGGCCCGGCAAGGAGCTGCCGCCGGGCTGCACCACGTCGCTGCCGAGCCGCGTGCTCGCGATCGAATACCAGGGCTATTTCGTCAAGGTCATGCTCGACACCGTGCCGGACGACGAGTTCGTCGCCTATGTGCCCGAGAAAACCTTCTTCGCAGATCCCTTCACCGTCGGCGACGTCGTGATGGCCACATGGGCCACCGGCAGTGCGCTTCCACTCGCCTAAGTCCCGCCGCGCACAGGAGCATGACCGTGCAGATATCCTTCACACTCAACGGACGGCCAACCGCTGTCGAGGTCGAGCCGGCAACCCTCGTCGCCGAGCTTCTGCGCGAGCAGCTTCATCTCACCGGCACGCATATCGGCTGCGACACCAGCCAGTGCGGTGCCTGCGTCGTGCATCTGGACGGCCTGCCGGTGAAGAGCTGCACCCTGCTCGCGCCCGTGCTCGACGGTGCGACATTGCTCACGATCGAGGGCCTGACGGGCGCACCCGGCTCGAACCAGATGCATCCGATGCAGGAGGCCTTCCGCGAGCATCACGGGCTGCAGTGCGGCTTCTGCACACCGGGCATGCTGATGACCGCCGTCGCGCTTGCGACCGAGAAGCCGGACCTGACGGAGGCCGACGTTCGCCACGGCCTCGAAGGCAACATCTGCCGCTGCACCGGCTACCAGAACATCGTCGTCTCGGTCATGGCCGGCGCCGCCGCCATGAACGCCGCCAAGGGAGAGTGACCATGGGCAATGTGATCGGTATCGGCGCCGCACCGAAGCGGAAAGAGGACCAGCGCTTCCTCACCGGCCGCGGCAATTACGTCTCCGACATCAAGCGCCCCGGCATGGCCGCCGGCGTGTTCGTGCGCTCGCCGCACGGCCATGCGGTGCTGCGCGGCATCGACAAGAGCGCCGCGCTGGCTTCGCCCGGCGTCATTGCGGTCCTGACCGGGGACGACGTCGCCGATGATGGGCTGGGGTCGCTGCCCTGCGGCTGGGGCATCACGGACGCAAAGGGCGTGCCGATGAAGGAGCCGCCGTTCCCGATGCTGGCGCAGGACAAGGTGCGTTTCGTCGGCGACATGGTGGCTTTCGTCATCGCAGAAACGCCGGAGCAGGCCAACGCGGCGGCTGACCTGCTGAAGGTCGACTATAAGGTGCTGCCCTCCGTGGTCGGCGTGCTCGAAGCCGTCAGGCCCGACGCGCCGCAATTGTTCGACGACGTGCCGAACAACATTTGCTGCGACTGGGAGCTCGGCGACAAGGCCGCGGTCGAATCCGCGTTCAAGAAGGCGGCGCATGTCGCAAGACTCAGCCTCGTCAACAACCGCCTGATCGGCAACCCCATGGAGCCGCGCGCGGCCGTCGCCGAATACGAGCCGGGCACGGATCGCTACACGCTGTGGACCACCAGCCAGTTCCCGCACGTCGTGCGCTTCCTGATGGGCGCGCTGGTGCTGAACATTCCTCAACACAAGCTGCGCGTGGTGGCGCCCGATGTCGGCGGTGGCTTCGGAGTCAAGCAGTTCCATTACGGCGAAGAGGCCGTGATCACCTGGGCCGCCAAGCGCGTGCGGCGGCCGGTGAAATGGGTGGCGAGCCGGTCGGAAGGCTATGTCTCCGATCGCCACGGCCGCGATCATGTCACCGAGGCCGAGCTCGCGCTCGACGAGACCGGAAAATTCCTCGCCTTCCGCGTCAACACGCTGGCCAATATGGGCGGCTATCTCTCGACCTTCGGGCCGAATATCCCGACCAATCTCTATGGGCCGCTGCTCGGCGGCGTCTACACCACGCCGGCGATCTACTGCAACGTGAAGGTGGTCTTCACCAACACCGTTCCGGTCGATGCCTATCGTGGCGCCGGCCGGCCCGAGGCGACCTTCGTGCTGGAGCGGATCGTCGATGTCGCCGCCAGCGAGATGGGCATCGACCGCGTCGAGATCCGCCGCCGCAACATGATCCCGAAGGAAGCCTATCCGTATCAGACGCCGGTGCTGGTGCAGTACGATTCCGGCGATCCCATGGGCTGTCTCGACGGCGCGCTGGTCGCGGCCGACGTCAAGCATTTTGGCGTGCGCAAGGCGGCGTCCGCCAGCAAGGGCAAGTTCCGCGGGCTCGGCTACTCCACCTATGTCGAAGCCTGCGGCCTTGCGCCGTCGCGCTTCGCCGGGCGGTTGGGGGCGCGCGGCGGCCTCTATGAAAGCGCCACGGTGCGGGTACATCCGACCGGCCAGGTGACGGTCATGATCGGCACCCACAATCACGGCCAGGGCCACGAGACCACCTTCGCGCAGATCGTCTCGGACAAGCTCGGCGTCGCGTTCGAGAATGTCGACATCGTGTTCGGCGATACCGATCGCGTCCAGTTCGGCATGGGCACCTATGGCTCGCGCTCGCTGGTCGTCGGCGGCGCCGCGCTGTCGAAGGCGACGGACAAGGTGATCGTCAAGGGCAAGAAGATCGCGGCGCATCTGCTCGAAGTGTCTGAAGCCGACATCCAGTTCGAGGCCGGCAAGTTTTCCGTTGCCGGCACGGACCGCATCAAGACGTTCGAGGAGATCGCGGGCGCAGCTTACGTGCCGCACAATTACCCGCTCGAGGTGCTGGAGCCGGGGCTCGAGGAGCAGGCCTACTACGACCCCGTCAACTTCACCTATCCAGGCGGTTGCCACATCGCCGAGGTCGAGGTCGATCCCGAGACGGGCACGGTAACGCTGGTGAACTATACGGCGGTGGACGACGTCGGCACGGTCATCAATCCGATGATCGTCGAGGGGCAATTGCACGGCGGCATCGTGCAGGGCGTCGGCCAGGCCCTGTTTGAGAATGCGGTCTATGACGAGGGTTCCGGCCAATTGCTGTCGGGCTCGCTGATGGATTACTGCATGCCGCGCGCCGATCACCTGCCGATGATGAAGGTCGCGACCCACTCGACGCTCTGCACGCACACGCCGATGGGCGTGAAGGGCTGCGGCGAGGTCGGCACCATCGGCTCGCCGGCCGCCGTCATCAATGCGGTGGTCGATGCGCTGTCGCATCTCGGCGTCACCCATGTCGACATGCCGGCGACCCCGAACCGGATCTGGCGCCTGCTGCAGAACGCGTCGCTGCCGGTCGCCGCGGAATAGGGAGGACAACAATGAAGCCTTTTGCCTATCACCTGCCGGACCAGATTCCGGATGCGGCCAAGCTCCTGACCTCGATCGAGGACAGCAAGCTGGTCGCCGGCGGCATGACGCTGATCCCGACGCTGAAGCAACGGCTGGCCAGTCCGGCCGCGCTGGTCGATCTGTCGAAGCTCGGAAACCTCAAGGGCATCACCGACGACGGCGCCGCCATCACCATCGGCGCGATGACGCCGCACGCGGTGGTGGCTGCCTCCAAGCTGGTGCAGGCCAGGATCCCCGGTCTGGCGGCGCTGGCCTCGATGATCGGCGATCCCGCCGTGCGCAGTCGCGGCACCATCGGCGGCTCCGTTGCGAACAACGATCCGGCCGCGGATTATCCCGCCGGCGTGCTTGGTCTCGGCGCCACCATCATCACCAGCAAGCGCCAAATCGCGGCCGACAAGTTCTTCCTCGGCCTGTTCGAAACCGCGCTTGAGCCTGGCGAGATCATCACGGCGATCCGCTTTCCCGTGCCGCTGAGGGCGGGCTATGCCAAGTTCAAGGCTCCGGCCTCGCGCTATGCGTTGGTCGGTGTGTTCGTCGCGCAGTTCGCCGATGGCGTTCGCGTCGCGGTCACCGGCGCCGGGCCCGGCGTGTTCCGCGTGCCGCCGATGGAGGCGGCGCTGTCGGGCCATTTCGATCCGTCTGCGATCGCGGCGATCAAGATCGACACCGACGGTCTCACCTCCGACATCCATGCCGAAGCCGATTACCGTGCGCATCTCGTCACGGTGATGACCAAACGCGCCGTCGAAGCGGCGCTCAGCTAGCTGTCTTAGGGTTCATGATGACTGATGGTTCCGGCCGAACGGCCTTCCCGCCGGCGCCGACTGGCCTTGGCGCGCTCTCTGCAACCGAGATCGTGGCCGGTTATCGGCGCAAGGCATTCACGCCGCGCGATGTCGTCGACGACACCATCGCCGCGCTGGAGGTGACGAACGAAGCCTGCAACGCAATCGTGACCCCGATGTACGAGCAGGCGAGGGCGGAGGCTGATCGTCTCACCAAGGAGATGCGCGCCGGCGAAGTCATGGGGCCGCTGGCCGGCGTGCCCGTCACGATCAAGGATCTCGTCTACGTCGCGGGCGTGCCGGCCTATGCCGGCTCGCCCATGAATACGGCATTCGTGCCCGAGGTCGATGCCGCCGTGGTTTCCGCGTTGAAAGCGTCCGGTGCCATCATCACCTGCAAGACCACGACCTGCGAGTCCGGCTACAAGCTCACGGCCGACAGCCCGGTCACCGGCACCACGCGGAATCCCTGGAATCCCGGTCGCACCAGCGGCGGATCGAGCGGCGGCGCGGCGGCAGGCGTTGCCGCCGGTTGCGGCCCGATCGCGATCGGCACCGACGGCGTCGGCTCGATCCGCGTGCCGTCCTCGTTCTGCGGCGTGTTCGGGCTGAAGCCGACCTTCGGGCTCGTGCCGCGCTCGCCCGGCTTCTCGCCGCCGTCCTGGGCCTCGCTCGCGCATACCGGGCCGATCACACGTACCGTGGCGGACGCTGCGCTCACCCTGGAGATCATCGCCGGCTACGATATGCGCGATGCCGCAAGCCTTCCCGTGCCGTCCCGCCGCTTCGATACCGACGCCGCAGCGCTGAACGGCATTCGCATCGCCGCCAGCGTCGATCTCGGTTATGCCGCCGTCAGTCCTGACGTGACGGCCGCATTCGGCAAGTCGCTCGCCATTCTCGACTCCTGCGGCGCGCAGGTCACCATGGACGGCCCCACGCTCGATCCCGGCATTCTGGAGCATACGCTGAAGCCGATCGCCTTCACCGAGCAGGCGGCGGCCGTTGCGGGCAAGACCACGGCCGATCTCGCCGGCTCCGAGGCCGCCTATCGCGATGTCGTCGGCGTCGGCCGGCGCTACAGCGGCACGGACTACGTCGAAGCAGGCTATCGCCGCGGGCAGGCGCGCAACGCCTTCGTCAAACTGTTCGAGCGCGTCGATGCCCTGGTGACGCCGACCGTCGCGGTGACCGCGTTCGAGGCCGGCCAGATCGGCGTCGGCAAGATCGACGGCCGCGAGGTCGACCCGCATCTCGGCTGGTCGCCCTTCACCTGGCCGATCAATCTCGCCGGGCTTCCGGCGGCGACGCTACCGTGCGGCTTCGACCGCGACGGAATGCCGATCGGGCTTCAGATCGTCGCGCCCTGGCTCGATGAGCCCACCATCTTCCGTATCGCCGCCGCCTTCGAAGCGGCACAACCCTGGGCAAAGTTCTGGCCGCAGCTGGCGCTGCGCCGGAAGGCGTGAGCTAAAAAGCGATGCGATTGGGATGAAATCGTCATCGCGTTTTAGCTTATTGTTCGAGCATGATCTTTTCGGAAAACCGCTACGCACTTTTCCGGATCATGCTCTAGGACAGCTCGATCGGCGCGCCGCGGCCGCTCAGCTCTTCATCGAGCCGCAGATAATGCGCAAGATAATCGTGCAGCGCGGTCGCTGCTTTCGAGGTCGCGCCGCTCGACTTGTAGAGCAAGAGCTCGATCTTTGGCAGCGGGGGCAGGCCTTCGTTCGGCCCGATCTCGCGCATCGCCGGCACCAGCGCGCTGCGGCCGAGCACGGTGACGGCCATGCCGGCGAAGGCCGCAGCCTGAAGGCCGCCGACGCTTTCGCTGACGCAGGCGATGCGCCAGCGCAAATTCGCCCGCTCCAGCGTGTCGATGGCGTAGTCGCGATAGATGTTGCCGGGTGGCAGGAGCGCCAGCGGAATCGGACGCTCCTGATGCGCGGCGGACTGCTCGCCGGTCATCCACACCAATTGCTCGCGCCGCACCACCTGGCCGCCGGTGAAATCATTCATGCGGGTGACGAGCGCGATGTCGACATCGCCGCGCTTGACGAGGCCGACCAGCGGCGTCGATAGCGCGCAATTGAGCTCGACCTGCACGCGCGGAAAGGATTTTCGGAACACGCTGAGGATCGACGGCAGCATGAACGCCGCATAGAGGTCGGGCGTGCCGAGCACGACCTGGCCCTCGATCTCCTGCGAAGCCAGTTGCGAGATCAGCTCGTCATGCAACCGCAGGATGGACTTGGCGTAGGTGAGAACGGTGGTGCCGTCGTCGGTCAGCGTCAGCCTGCGACCGCCATGCTCGAACAATTGCTTGCCGGTCAGCTCCTCCAATCGCTGCAATTGCAGCGTGATCGCCGGCTGGGTACGGCCCAGCCGGCGCGCGGTCTCGGTGATGCTGCCGGTCTCGACCACCGAGATCAGCGACCGGAGCATGCGGATGTCGAGGCTGATGAGGTTCATGCGGTGTCCATGTCGCCCAGAATTTATGCAAGTTCTGTGCTACTGGCCGCCGAGCGGCGGTGCCCGGCGCTGCGGTCTGAACGCGCATCCCGGTTGGAGTGCACACGTGTGCACTTGGTCCCGCTCTAGTCCCTTGTTAAGATATGAGAATGCCTTGGAATATCAGTGCTATCGCTTCTCCATAGCGCCCAAGACGGCGCGCGGGTTTGACCTTATCAATCAGTTGATCAGACGGTTGCGTGTGCGTGGTGCGTGGGCCGGGAGATCAAGGCTGTGCTTGCCTGTCAATTCGTCGGCCCATCCCCACGGATCGCAAACGTGGTCGCCTTCAGCTTGGTCATGCCGAACTTGTCGAACAGCTTGTCATAGGTGCCATCAGTGCGGATCGCCGTCAGTGCCTCGGCAACGGCCTGGGCCAGCAGCTTGTCACGAAAGGCGAAGGTGATGTCCGTGCCCGCGATGTCGCGGACCCAGATCTTGGCGATGCCCTTTTGCTCCAGTGAATTCGCGGTCTCGTTGATGTTGAGCGCGGCCTCGAGCTGCCCGGCGCGCAGCGCCGCGGAGGTGGCGGTGACGGTGGTGAAGGTGCGCAGCTCGACCGGCTTGAGGCCCTTGGCTTCCATCGCCGTGCTGAACTCGCGCGCCTTGCGCTCGGTGTAGGTCGCCGATTCCACACCGACCACGCGGCCGGCGAGGTCCTCGAACTTCTCCAGCTTCAGGCTGGAGGAGGGATCGGTGTAGATGCTGATCGCCTGCTGGGCATAAGGCACGAGGTAAAGCATCTTCGAGCGCTCCTCGGTCCAGAACAGGCCGGTGTTGATCGCATCGAACCGGCCAGAGCGCAGCGCCGGGATCATCGGCGGGAAGTCCATACGCAGGAACACCGGCTCGACGCAGATGCGCTTGGCGATCTCGCGGGCGAGCTCGACGTTGAGGCCCTGAAGCTCGCCCTTGTCGTCGACGAATTGCTGAGGCGGCAGCGTCGGGTTGATCGACATCTGCCATTTCGGCGCCTCGATCAGGCTCGAGGCCGGCACTTTTGGCGTGCAGGTCTGGGCACCGGCGGCCTGCGTCAGGCCGGTCAGAAGGATGAGGGCGGAGAAGGTTTTTGCAAATCGCATCTGAATACTCCGATCAAATCGTGGGTGGCAGAGGAGCCGTTCTCCGGCCCAAGGTCTTCTTCATTGTCTCGTCATGTGGCCGCCGCAGCACCGGCTTGCCGGGTCAGGATCAGCGAGATGTGGCGCGCCGCGGTCACCACCTCGTCGCGCTGGTTGAGGAGGTCGAGCGTCTCGACGACGATGCCGCGCGCGGGGTTTTTGGTCGGCCGCTTCTCGACGAAGCGGAAGCGCACCCGCAAGCTATCGCCGGCGACGATGGGGCCCTTGAATTTGACCTCGTCCCAGCCGAGCGAGGCGACCGAGGTCTCCTCATAGAGCTTCAGCTCCGACTTCAGCCCTTCCATCAGGGACAGGCCGTACAGGCCATGGCCGATCACCGCGGGAAAGCCGCGGGAGCGCGCATAGGCGCCGTCGACATGGAGCGGATGATGATCGCGCGTGACGTCGGCGAAGGACGCGATATCGGCTTCGGTCACGGTATGCACGGCGGTCTCGAACTCCGCGCCGAGCGCAATATCTTCGTAGCGGAGATTGATCGGGGCGCTCGTGTCCATGCTGATCCCTCAGGCAACCTTCCGTGGTCGTGCCGGCAGCGCCTTGAAACTCTGCGCGATGCCCATTGGCCCGGAGCGGAAGATGCGCGGGTCCATGTCTTTCAGTTGCGGGCTGATGCGTGGGCGAAAGCCCATATGGGCCAGGATGTCCTCCTCCAGCCGCACGCCAGGCGCGATCTCGGTGAGGGTCACGTGTCCGTTCTCCAGCTCGAACACGGCGCGCTCGGTGACGTAGCTGACGTGCTGGCCGCGCTGAGCCGCAAGCGTGGCGCTGAAGCTGATCTGGCCGACCTCAGGCACGAACTTGCGGAAGGCGCCGTCCCGCCGGATCGCGAGGCGGCCGTTCTCGACGCCGATGTCGAACTTGCCGCCCGTCATGGTGCCGCTGAAGATCAGCCGCTTGGCGTTCTGGGTGATGTCGATGAAACCGCCGGAGCCGTCGCGGCGCTCGCCGAAGCGGGTGACGTTGACGTTGCCTGTTACGTCGACCTCGGCGAAGGAGAGGAAGGCGCAGGAGAGGCCGCCGCCGTCGTAGAAGTCGAATTGGTAGGCCTGGTCGAGAATGACGCGCGGATTGATGGCCGTGCCGAATTCGCGGGCATGACCCGGCACGCCGCCGACCACACCGGATTCTACCGTCAGCGTGATCAGGTCGGAGATGCCTTCCTCGGCCGCGACATTGGGGATCATCGCGGAGATGCCGACGCCAAGGTTGACGACGTCGCGCGGGCGCAGTTCGAAGGCGGCGCGGCGGGCGATCACCCGGCGCTCGGTGAGCGGATCGGGCGTGATCATCGCCTCTGGAACTCGCGTCTCGCCGCAGCGCGCGGGGTCATGGACGGTGCCGTAGGTCTGCATCTGGTCGGGCTCGATGACGACATGGTCGATCAGGAAGCCCGGGATCTTCACCATCTGCGGATGGATCGAGCCGCGCTTCACGATGCGCTTGACCTGGCAGATCACGGTGCCGCCGGCATTGTGCACGGCCTGCGCGATCGACAGATCCTCGCGCGTCGTGCCCTCGTGCTCCATGCTGATATAGCCGTCCTCATCGGCCGAGGTGCCGCGGATGATGGCGACGTCGGGGGGAGCGGGGACGCGGTAGAGCAGCCAGGGCTGGCCGTGCAGCTCGAGCAGGTCGACCAGCGGCGCGGTGGTGCGCTTGTTCATGCGCCCGCCGTCCTGGCGCGGGTCCATGTAGGTGTTGAGGCCGACATGGGTGAGCACGCCCGGATGCTTCGCGGCCATGGCGCGGCAGAGCTGGCTCATGACGCCTTGCGGAAAATTGTAGGCGTCGATCAGCTCGTCGCGGACGAGGCGCATGAATGGCACCTGCAGCCCGAAATTGCCGCCGATGACGCGCGCGATCAGGCCCTCATGGGCGAGATGGCAGAGGCCCTTCTCGGTCACGGCGCCGACGCCGGTGATGTTGATCAGCGTCAGATCATGCGGGCCTTGTCCACCGAGGAAACGCCTTTCCAGCGCGTCGAGGATGGCTTCGGCAGCGCCGGTGCCGCCATTGCCGCCGACGATCAGCGTGTCAGAGTCGCGAATGAGGCCGGCGGCTTCTGCCGCTGTGATGATGCTCAGCATGCCCTCACGCGGCCTCCTTCTCGACCTGGCGGGCGATGATCAGCCGCTGGATCTGATTGGTGCCCTCGTAGATCTGGGCGAGGCGGACGTCGCGGAAGATGCGCTCGATCCGATACGCGCGCGAATAGCCGTTGCCGCCGTGGATCTGCAGCGCGTTGGAGACGTGCTTCATCGCCATGTCGGTCGTGAACAGCTTTGCCTGGGCCGCTTCCTTGGCGATCGGTTGGCCGGCATCGTGCAAGCGTGCGGCGTGGTGGATCAGCAGGCGCGCAGCCGCGATGTCGGTCGACATGTCCGCGAGCATGAACTGCACCGCCTGGTAGCCGATGATGGCCTGGCCGAACTGCTTGCGGTCCTTGGCATAGGCGGTGGCGTCCTCGAGCGCGGCCTGCGCCATGCCGAGCGCCATGGAGGCCATCATCAGCCGGCTGAAGTTGAAATTGCTCATGGCCATCTTGAAGGCCTGGTTCTCCGGGCCCATCACGCTGTCGGAGGGCAGGCGCACGTCGGAGAAGGTGATCTGGCAGTCGTCGAGGCCGTGCATGCCGAGCAGCTCCTCGTTCTTGCCGCGCGCGATGCCGGGCAGGGCGCCGTCGACGAGAAGACAGGAGATGGCGCGATGGCCCGCATCTGCGCCGGTGCGCGCGAACACCATGATGCGGTCGGCGACGCCGCCTAGCGTCACCCAGGCCTTGGTGCCGTTGAGCCGCCAGCCATTGCCTTCGCGCACCGCATTGGTGCGGATGCCAGCGACATCGGAGCCGTGATCGGGCTCGGAGACGGCGGTCGCGGGAATGATGTCGCCGCTCAGAATTCTTGGGATCAGCGCCTTGTGTGCCTCGGTGCCGTGATGATCGAAGAACAGCACGGCCTCGACCGGGATCGCGAAGGCGTTGGCGACCGCGCCGGAGCAGCGCGCCAGCTCCTCCATTGCGATGCAGGCCGCCACCGCATCGAGACCGGCGCCGCCGGCGCCTTCGCGCAGGCAGATGCCGAACAGGCCGAGGTCGGCCATGCCCTTGTAGAGCGCGCGGTCGAAGCGGTCCTCGCGATCGATCGCCGCGGCGCGCGGCAGGATTTCTGCCTCTGCGAAGCGGCGGGCGGTCTCGCGCAGGGCTTTCTGGTCTTGGCTGTAGAAGCGGTCCATGGCGTGCTCCCGTCAGTCGCTGGCCAGCTTGGAATCGTGGGAGACCTCGCTGCGGTCGCGGTCGCAGAAGTAGACCGCGACGTCGTCGCCCGGCACGCCGTAGGCGCTGCATACGGCGCGGGTCAGCGCGATGGCGGCGGCGCGCCGCTCGGCCTCGCTGCGGCGGAAGGCGTGGACCTTGAGCAGGATGCGCTGGCCGGTGGCCTCCGCGCCAAACCTGCCGGCATGGGCGTAGTCATCCGGCGCAATGTTCAGGAAATAGAGCGTGACCGTATCAGCCGTGACACCGAACGCCGACATCAGGCCGTCTGTCACGGACCGCGCCAGTGCGGCCTTGCGCTGGGCTGGAGCTTGCGGGGCGAGCACTTCAACATAGGGCATCGATCAGACCTTCGCGGACTTGGCCGCAGACGATTTGGATGAAGACGGTTGGGACCTGCCGGATTTCGCTGGGGCCGGAGTGCCGATCTGGCGGCAGGAGTCGCGCTGGATCAGCCGCGCGCCGACGCGATATTCGCGGACGCCATCACTGCCATTGCCCTTGCTATTTCCCCTGGCGTCCATGCGATGCAGCAGCCGGTCGACGGCGAGATTGGCAAGATCGCGCGCGCCGTTGTCGACGATGCTGATCGCCGGGCGATGCCATTCGAACCACGGCATGTCCTCGTAGCAGAGCAACGACAGATCACCGGGAATGGCGATGTTCCGTTCCGCGGTGACGCGCAACACGCCGAGCGTCGCCTCGTGATTGGCGACGAAGATCGCGCTCGGCGGGCGGGGGAGGTCGAGCAGCTTGCGCGCGCAGGTCGCGCCGGTCTCCGGCACGTAGTGGCCGGCATGGATCAGTGTGTCGTCCCTGGCGATGCCGGCCTCGCGCAGGGCGCGGACATAGCCGGACAAGCGTTCGCGGCCGGACGTGGTGTCCTGACGGCCGACGATCAGCCCGATGCGCTTGTGCCCGAGCTCGATCAAATGACGCGTGCCCAGATAAGCGCCTTGCGGATCGTCTGCGAGCACGGTCTCGAGATCGGTCGCGTCGTCGCGCCGCACCAGGCAGACGATGGGCACGTCCTTCGAGAGCGTCTCGAGCTGCGCACCGTTCTTGCCTGTGGGCACCACGATCAAGCCGTCGATGCGATGATCGACCAGCGTGGTGAGGGTGTCGCTCTCGGCTTGCGGATCGTCGCCGCCGATGCACAGAAGCATCTGGTAACCCAGCGCCTTCAGGCGCGCCTGCACCACTTCGGCCATCACCTGGAACGAGGCGTTGGTGAGATTGTGGACGAGAAGAGCCACGAGCCGCGACTGGCCGGTCTTCAATCCGCGCGCGATCGGGTTCGGCCGATAGCCGAGCTCGCGCGCGATGCGCAACAGGCGCTGCTGCGTACGTTCGCTGGTCAGGCCGGTTCCCGTCAGCGCCCGGGAAGCAGTGCTGACTGAAACGCGGGCCGCTTGTGCCACATCTTTGAGCGTGACGCTCATCAAACCTGCCGATAGACTGCAAACGATTGCAGAAACGCTATGAGCTTATTCTGCGCGGATCAAGCTCAAAAAATGGATGGTGTTGCCCAATGCAGAGCCATTTATGCAAACGATTGCATGAACATTGCGGATATTCCGCAGGGGGCGCCCGTCGTCTGAATTCACCCGCGCGCCAGGTGGCACCTTGATGAAGACGTTCCGCGGCACCTACACCGTCATGATCACCCCGTTCACGGCGGCGGGCGAAGTCGATGTCGCGGCGTTGCGCGCCTTCGTCGATTGGCAGATCGCGCAGGGCGTTCACGGGCTGATCCCGCTCGGCTCGACCGGCGAGTTCCTGTCCATGGACGATGACGAGAAGGCGCTCGTTGCGGAAGTCGTCATTCGCCAGGCCGCGGGGCGCGTCCCCGTGCTGATCGGCACCGGTGCAGAGGACACGCGTGAGGTGGTGCGTCTCAGCCGCCGTGCTGAAAAACTGGGCGCCGACGGCGTGATGATCATCCCGCCGTTCTATTCGACGCCGACCGACGACGAGCTCGTCCATCATTACAAGACGGTTGCCGACGCAATCGCGTTGCCGATCATGGTCTACAACAATCCGGCGACGGCCAATGTCGATCTCAAGCCGCCACTCGTGGCGCGGATCGCCGAGATCGACAATTGTCTCTACATCAAGGAGTCCACGCTGGAGGTGACGCGGGTGCGCGACATCATCCGCCTCTGCGGCGACAGGATGACCGTGTTCGGCGGCATCCTCGGCTTCGAGTCCTTTGTCGAGGGCGCGCAGGGCTGGGTGGCCGTAGCCTCCAACGTGGTCCCGGCGGAGATGGCCCGTATCTTCAGTCTCGTCGCCGACCACGGCGCGATCAAGGAAGCGCGCGAGCTTTATCTGAAATACCTGCCGGTGATCGAATTCGTCGGCGGCCAGGCCTATGTCGCCGGTACCAAGGCGCTGCTCGGTCATATGGGCTTTGCAGCCGGTCACCCGCGTCCGCCGCGCCTGCCGCTGCCGGCTGCGCAGGATGCGGCTGCGCGTGCCCTGGTCAAGACGTTCGATCTCGTCTGGCGCGGCGCGCCGGTTGCGGCTGCCTAAACTGAGGTGAACGGATGAACCTGCTCGACGGCGTCAAGATCCTCAGCTTCAACCACTATCTCGCGGGCCCGCTGGCCGCGCAGACGCTCGCCGATCTCGGCGCCGACGTCATCGCGGTCGAGCCGATCGAGGGTGCGTTTCAGCGCAACTGGGCGGTCGCCAACTACTTCGTCGCAGGCGACAGCGTCAATCATCTGGCGACCGGCCGCAACAAGCGCAGCCTCGCCGTCGATCTCAAGCACCCCGACGGCATCGCCGCGGTGAAGAGGCTGGTCGCGACGTCAGATGTCGTGATGGAGAATTTTCGTCCGGGCACCATGGCCAAGCTCGGCCTCGGCTACGACACGCTGAAGGCGATCAACCCAGGCCTGATCTATGCGGTGGCGACCGGCTTCGGATCGGAGGGGCCGTACAAGGATCGCCCGGGGCAGGACCTGCTGCTTCAGGCGATGTCGGGCCTTGCGATGCGGACGGGGCGCGCGGACGGCGAGCCGACGGCGGTTGGCGCCGTCATCGTCGATCAGCATGCCGCCTCGCTGTACGCCATGAGCATCCTTGCGGCCCTGTTCGCCCGGACGAAGACCGGCAAGGGGCAACTCGTCGAGGTCAACCTCTATCAGGCCGCGCTCGATCTCCAGGTCGAGCCGCTGACGGCGTGGCTGAACGGCGCGCCATCGCCGACGTCACGCGGTCCGGCAGGTATTGCGGCTTGGTTCAGCCCCGGACCTTACGGCGTTCACGCCACGGCGGATGGTCATATGGCGATCTCCATGGCTACGCCCGGCGCGCTTGCGGTCGCGCTGGAAAGCGAAGAGCTGAAGCGGTTCGGGGACACTGACAGTTTCTCGAGGCGCGAGGAGATCACGCGGATCGTTGCTACCAGGCTGAGACAGAAATCGACGGCCGACTGGCTGCCTTCGCTCGAAGCCGCGCGGATCTGGCATGCACCGGTACAAGACTATCGCGACCTCGAATCCGATCCCCAGCTCAACCATCTCGGCGTGTTCAAGAGCGCGGAGAGTGCGGGAGGCGCGCCGATCCGCCTGGTCGCGCATCCCGCACGCTATGATGGCCGGACGCCCGAGGTGCGGTTGGTGCCGCAGCGATTGGGTGCGCAGACGCGCGAGGTGCTCGGCGAGATCGGCTACGCCGCTACGGAGATCGACGCGATGATCGCCGGTAAGGCCGTCGGAGTGGCGCGATGATCGATTTTTCAATCCCCGAGGAGACGCGTCTCCTGGTCGATACCGTCCGCCGCTTCGTCGAGACGGAGGTGCAGCCGCTCGAAGACGTCGTGGAGCAGACGGCCACCGTGCCGTCCGAGGCGCTGGCGGTCACCAAGGCCAAGGCACAAAAGCTCGGCCTCTACGCCATGAACATGCCGGCGGACGTCGGCGGCGGCGGGCTAACTTGCGTGGAGCATTGCCTGGTCGAGGAAGAATTCGGCAAGACCTCAGATGCGCTGATCCGCCGCGTGTTCGGCCAGGTCTATCCGATGCTGATGGCCTGCAAGGGCAATCAGGTCGAGCGCTATCTGCTGCCGACGGTAAAAGGCGACAAGATCTGCGCCATGGCGATCACCGAGCCGGGCGCCGGTTCCGATGCGGCGTCGATCAGCACCACGGCGCATCTCGATGGCGACGAATGGGTGCTCAACGGCACCAAACACTTCATCAGCGACGGCGACATCGCCGACTACATCATCCTGATGGCGCTGACCGACAAGGACAAGCGGGCCCGCGGTGGCATCACGCTGTTCCTGGTCGACCGAGCTACGGCCGGCTTCAAGGTCGCGCGCACCCAGCCGATGATGGGCCATCGCGGCTATGGCCATGCCGAGCTGAGCTTCGAGGATTGCCGCATCCCGAAGGCGGCCGTGCTCGGCGAGGTCGGCGGCGGTTTCAAGCTGATCATGCAGAGCGTGCTCCAGATCCGGCTTGCCCATATCGGCGCGCGCGCCGTCGGGATGGCGCAGCGCGCGCTGGAGATGATGCGCAGGCACGCCGGCGAGCGGCGCCAGTTCGGCCAGCTGATCGGCGATTTCCAGATGGTGCAGAAGCTGATCGCCGATTCCGCCACCGAGATTTTCGGCGTCAAGATGATGGTGATGAACGCCGCCTGGGACATCGATCAGGGCAAGGATGCGCGCGACAAGGTCTCGATGATCAAGGTCGCGGCGTCGGAGATGCAGGGCCGCGTCGTCGACCGCGCCATCCAGGTGTTCGGCGGCATGGGCTTCAGCAAGGACCTGCCGCTGGAGCGGATGTATCGCGACGCCCGCGTCACCCGAATCTATGACGGCACCTCCGAGATCCATCGCATGCTGGTTGCGCGCAGCACCATCAAGAACGGCTTGCAGCTCTAGGGAAGCGATCGATGTCTCACGCACCTCTCAAGCCCGGCGCCGCCTTCGCCTTCCGCAAAACCATGACGGTGGCCGAGCAGGCGATGTTCACCGGCATCAGCGGTAATCTCGGCGGTCTCTATGTTGATGCCGTCCGCGCCAGGAAAGCCGGGGCGTCGAACATGGTCGCCTTCGAGCTCGCCGTCGGCGGTCTCGCCACGACGTGCCTCAGCCAGCTCGGCGGGCCGACGCGGCGGATCGGCAGCATCGCGCTGAATTTCGCTGCGCCCGTGATCGTCGGCGATTCCGTCGAGGCCAGGGCCGAGATCGTTTCGGTCGCTGGCGATGATGCGGTCTGCCGCGTCACCTGCACGCTGTCGCCCTCCGGCGCGACCGTGGTGGACGGCACTGCAACGCTGGTTCCCTTCGCGAAGGGCTGAGCCATGTACGAGCCAAAATCCTTCGACGATCTCAAGGTGAATGACAGGGTCAGCCTGAGCAAGACCATCACCGAAGCCGATGGCGCGCTCTACATCGCCGCGACCGGCGATTTCGGCCCCGTCCATGTCGACGAGGTCTATGCCGGTGCGACGCGCTTCGGCCGCAGGTTGGCGCCTGGGATCATGGTTGCGGGCCTCTGCACCAGCATTCTCACCTCCGAGCTGGTCGGCACCATCGGCGTGTCGGTGGAAGACCGGTTCTGGTTTACCGGTCCCGTGTTCTACGGCGACACGCTCACCTTCGACGTTTGGATCGCCGAGCAGCATGACGAGACCCGCACGATCATCTGGGAGGCGAGCGCACGCAATGAGGGCGGCCTCGAAGTGCTGAAGGCGCGCGCGAGCCTGAAATTTCCGCGGCGGAAACCGTCATGAGCAACGCGGGGAAGAAACCGGATCTGCGCGGCGTCACGGTCGCGACCGTGCTGCCCTTCAGGGACGACAGCTCGATCGATTGGGACGGCTATTCCCGCGTGCTGGACTATTGCGCCTGCCCGGACGGAGTCGCGGCGGTGTTCGTCAACGGCCATGCCGGCGAGGGCGGATCGCTCTCGGATGACGAGCGTCAGGCCGTGATCGAGCGGACGCGCCGGCAGATCGGCGCCAAGCCGCTGCTTTCAGGCATCATCGCGCATTCGACGGCGGAAGCGATCCACCAGGCCCAACTCGCGGAAGCGGCCGGCGCCGATTGCGCCGTGCTGTTCCCGCCCGCGCCGCTCGGCGGCGGCGCATCGGCGACCTCCCGCGCGCCGCTGGCCTTCGTGCAGGCGGTCAGCTCCGCGATCGGAATTCCGGTGTCGATCTTCCAGTACCCGCTGGCGTCCGGCTTCGGCTATTCGCCGGAGACGTTGGCGAAGATCGCCGCGCTCGAGAGCGTCATCGCCGTCAAGGAAGGCAGCGATACCATGCTGGCTTATGACGAGAACCGGCGGGCGGTGAAGCAGGCCGATCCCTCGGTCGCGATGCTGCCATCGAACTTCAACTGGTTCCTGCCGCAGCTCGCCGTCGGCGGCGACGGCATTCTCTCCGGCCTCGTCAGCCTCGCGCCGCATCTGTTCGCAGCACTCTGGCAGGCCTCGCTCGCCGACGACCTCAAGGCGATGCGCGCCGTCAACGAGCGGCTCTATCCGATCGTCCGCGCCATCTACGGACCCGCGCCGATCATGGACATGCACACCCGCATGAAGGTCGGGCTGAAGGCGCTCGGCCTGATCCGCAACGCCGATCCACGGCCGCCGCTGCTGCCGGTTCTGCCCGCGCTCTGCGATGCCATTGCAACGACGGTCGGCGCGGCGCGCGCGGCCGGCGACATCCGCACTTAGCGTGAGGAACGAGCCGATGCCGGACGAAGCCTTCATCCATATCGTGCGGGTCGACATCGATCCCGAGCACGAGGCCGCGTTCAACGCCTGGTACGAGCAGAAGCATTTTCCTGATCTGCTCGCTTGTCCCGGCTGGCTCTCGGCCAAGCGCTTCGTCTCGGTGGGCGACGGGCCGAAATATGCCGCCATGTACGAGGTCGCGGGCAGGTGGGCGTTCGAGACGCCGGAATTCCTGAAGGTAAAGGGCTTTGGTCCGTTCGAAGCCCTGGTGAAGAATTTCATGCGCATTCAGCTCAGGCCGATGTCGGGACCGGCTTGAGCGGATCAAGGACGATGCTGCCTGCCGTGTCGCGAGATCCGGCCGGCCGCATCCAACAAGCGTCGAGGGGAATCCCGGGCGAGGAACTGTATCGGTCATTGGCGTCTTACTGGAGGTATCCATGGTCTCGACATTGTTTCGCTTGGGTGCGGCTGCCGCACTCGTTCTCGCATCCACGGCGGTGCATGCCGCCTGCACGCCCGCGATCACCGACGACAATCTGATCGCGCCGGGCAAATTGCAGCTCTCCATCAACCCGACCAACCCCCCGCAGCAATTCGTCGACAAGGACGGTCAGCTGCAAGGTCTCAACGTCGAGCTCGCCGCCGAGCTCGGCAAGCGGTTGTGTCTTCCCGTCGAACTCGTCCGGATGGATTTTCCGGCCATGATTCCTGCCCTGGGCGCAGCGCGTATCGACGGCGTCAATACCGGCATGTTCTGGACCGAGGAACGCTCGAAGCTGATGTACATGGTGCCGTATGCCATTCAGGCGATCTCGGTCGTGGTCGCCCCCGACAGCGGCATAAAAATTGCTACCGAAAACGATCTGATCGGAAAATCATCCGCTGTCGAGGTCAGCAGCTACCAGATGAACTGGCTCAAGAAGCTCAGCGATGCCAGCGTGGCGAAAGGCGGAGCGGCCGTCGAGATGCGGACGTTCCCGACTGCGACCAACGTCGTCAGCGCGCTGCTTGCGGGCCAGGTCGACAATGCGCTGCTGGTCGACAGCGTGGCACGCGATCTCGTCGGCCGTGGTCGCGTGAAGGAAGTCCTGAGCGGGCTCGGCACGGCCAGGACCACGCTTGGTTTCCGCAACAAGACGGTCGCCGATACCGTCGTCAAGGCGCTCAACGCGATGCGCGCCGACGGCTTCTATCAGGCGCTGTTCGACAAGTTCGGCCTGACCGCCATGCCGGCCGATCAGCCGCTCGCGATCGCCGGCCCCGGTCCGGCCTGATACCTACGGAGACGAGCCGATGAGCCATTTCAGTCCGACGGCCGCCGTCAGCTACTTCTTCAACTACTTCCTGATGAAGGGAGTGCTCGTCACCATCGGCTTGACGGTGGCGGCGGTCGTCGGCGGATTGATCCTCGGCATGGGCATCGCGTTGCTGCGCATGTCGTCCAACCCCGTGCTCGCGGGTGCCGCGCGCTTCTACATCTGGTTCTTCCGCGGCACGCCGCTCCTGATCCAGCTCGTGGTGATCTACAGCGGCCTGCCGCAGCTCGGCATCAAGTTCAGCGTGATCACCTGCGCGCTCGTCGGCCTGATCCTCAACGAGGCCGCCTATCTTGCCGAGATCGTGCGCAGCGGTTTCATGGCGGTGTCGGCGGGGCAGCGCGAGGCCGCCTGGGCGCTCAGCCTGTCGCCCTGGGTCACGTTCCGCCGCGTGACCCTGCCGCAGGCGTTCCGGCTGATGATCCCGCCGCTCGGCAACTCCATCAACTCGCTGTTGAAGGCGACCTCGCTCGCCTCCGTGATCTCGGTCGAGGAGCTGATGCGCCGCAGCGACATGCTGATGCAGGAGCACTTTCAGATCCTCGAAGTCTATGCGGCGGCAACGGCGTATTACCTGATCCTCACCTCGGTCTGGGATGCGGTGCAGCGCCGGCTCGAGAAGCATTTTGGTCGATCGAGTGCCGCGAAAACCAGGCGGATCGCAGCGAGCGCGCCGGTTGCGCAGGCGAGCGTGGAGGCCCGGGCATGAGCCAGACTTCGATGGCTAAGGCCGAAGGTGCAGCAGTGCAGCCGCCGCTCCGTGAGGTGCCTGCGGTCCGCATGGAAGCGGTCTACAAACACTATGGCGACTTCACCGCGTTGAACGAGGTCGATCTCAAGGTCGCCAAGGGCGAGAGGATCGTGGTCTGCGGTCCCTCCGGCTCGGGCAAATCGACGCTCATTCGTTGCATCAACCACATCGAGAAGCACGATGAAGGGCTGATCTACGTCAACGGCGTCGAGCTCGATCATCAGCGCAAGAACATCGATGCGGTCAGGCGGGACACCGGCATGGTGTTCCAGAGCTTTAATCTGTTCCCGCACATGACGGTGCTGGAGAACTGTACCTTGGCGCCGATGACCGCGAACGGCATGAGCGAGGCCGAGGCCAAGGATCTCGCCATGCATTTCCTGACAAAAGTCCGGATCCCGGACCAGGCGGAGAAATTTCCAGGGCAACTCTCCGGTGGTCAGCAGCAGCGCGTCGCCATCGCACGCGCATTGTGCATGCGCCCCAAGATCATGCTGTTCGACGAGCCGACCTCCGCGCTCGACCCCGAGATGGTCAAGGAAGTGCTGGAGACCATGAAGAAGCTCGCGGAGGAGGGCATGACCATGTTGTGCGTGACCCATGAGATGGGCTTTGCCCGCGAGGTCGCCGACCGCATCGTGTTCATGAACGAGGGCAAGGTGGTCGAGCAGGCTGCGCCGGAGGAGTTCTTCAAGCATCCGAAGTCGGAACGGGCGCGGACGTTCCTCGACCAGATCATCCATTAATCGGCAAAGATGCGGACATTCAGCGATCGCCTGCGCGGCATTCACGCCGCCACCATCGTGCCGATGACGCCCGATTTCGAGGTCGACGAGGCGCAGCTCGCAAGCCATCTCACCTCGGTGGCGTCTACGCCTGGGATCAATGGGCTCCTCGTCAACGGCCACGCCGGCGAAAACTTCGTGCTGTCGCTGGCCGAGAAGCGGCGCGTGGTGGAGCTGGCGCGTCAGCATGCGCCGAAGGACTGCCTGATCGTCTCCGGGGTCAATCACGAATCGAGCCTGGAGGCGGCGCGTGAGGCGGCTGCGCTGGAGCAGGCCGGTGCGGACGGGGTGCTGGTGTTTCCCCCCAACAGCTGGGCGCTCGGCCATGCCGATGATTGCGTGATCGAGCATCACCGCCGTATCCGCGATGCCACGACAATGCCCTTGATGCTCTACGCCGCGCCCGTCGGCGCGGGCGCCATGGCCTACGCGCCGCCGCTGCTGACGCGGCTTGTCGCCGATGCGCGCTTCGTCGCGGTGAAAGAAGGCAGCTGGGAGGTTGCGGCCTACGAACAGAATCTCAGGCTGCTCCGCAAGCAGCGACCCGACTTCGTCGTGCTCGGCTCGGGCGACGAACATTTGCTGACAAGCTACATTGTCGGCTCGGCCGGCAGCCAGGTGAGCCTCGCCTGCGTCGTGCCGGAGCTCGTGGTGGGCCTTTGGAGTGCTGCGGAAGCCGGTGATTGGGCGCGGGCGCGCGCCGCGCACGAGAAGCTCTATCCGCTGGCGGTCGCCATCTATCGCGATCCGCCGGGAGGACGGGCAACCGTGCGGCTCAAGGCCAGTCTGAAGCTGCTTGGACGCCTGTCATGTGACGCTGCACGGCCGCCGCAGCCGGCGGCTACACGCGGTGAGTTGCAGGCGCTGGAGCAGGCACTGCGCGTCGCCGGCGTGCTCTAAGCCGCGAAGAACCGCGCAATCTGCGCCGAAATGCAATTGGCTGCGCGTCTGTCGCCGATCGCGCTAGGCCTAGCTTGATCTGGATCAAGCTCCGCGGTGGGCCGCCCCGTTAGCTGCTCAGCAGCCGTCTGTCGGCCTGGAGGCAACGAGCCTTGAAGACGCTTCGCCAGCTTCTGTCCGCGGAGGACGTTGTCCAGCTCCTGATCCGGCTGGGCTTGCTCGGGCTGCTGATCTTCTGGACCTTCCTCGTGATCCGGCCGTTCGTGCCGATCCTGAGCTGGAGCGCCGTGCTGGCGGTGGCATTTCATCCCATCTTCGCCTGGCTCGCCCAACGCCTCGGCGGCCGTCCCCGGACAGCCTCAGCCGTTCTCACCCTGATCACGCTGGGCATCGTCATCGGTCCTGCCGCCTGGCTCGGCCTCAGTGCAGTCGAAGGGATCCGGGACCTTGCGGGCCAGATCGGCAGTGGCGATCTCGCGCTCCAGGCCGCACCGGAGCAGATCAGGAGCTGGCCGTTGATCGGTCCTCAGCTCTACGCGATCTGGAACGAGGCCTACACGAACATCCGTGCGGCGTTGCGCGAGGTCGCGCCGTACTTGAAGCCGCTCGCTGGAATGATGCTGTCGTTTGCCGGTGACACCGGAATTGGCATGCTCCAATTCCTGCTGTCGGTGATCGTCGCGGGCTTTCTGCTTCCGCACGGCGCGCAGCTCGTCGCCGCGCTCCGCGGCTTCCTGTTGCGCGTCGTGCCCGGCCAGAGCGAGCACTTTCTCGAGCTCGCCGGCGCCACCATACGCGCCGTCGCACAGGGCATCATCGGCGTCGCCATCCTTCAAGCCTTGCTGGCGGGCATCGGCTTCAAGCTCGCAGAAATCCCAAGTGCGGGACTGCTCGCGGTGGTCGTGCTCTTGCTATCTATCGTCCAGATCGGTGCCGCCCCCGTTCTTCTCCCCGTGCTGGTCTGGATATGGATGGACAAGGACGTGACCGTCGCGCTCCTGTTGACGGTCTATCTGGTCGTCGTCGGTCTGCTCGACAACGTGCTGAAGCCGCTCCTCATGGGGCGCGGCCTGACGACGCCGACGTTCGTCATCCTGATCGGGGTCATCGGTGGTACGCTCGCGCATGGGATCATCGGACTGTTCATTGGGCCGATCATCCTGTCGGTGGCCTGGGAGCTCGCGACCGCATGGACAGGAATCGACCGCGCTGCGTCAGCGCGGGTCGATCAGGAAACCGTTGTCGCAAAGGATGCCATCGAGGCACGGTTGACCTAGGTTGAAATGAGGTTGGGTTCACCCCGATGATGCTCCAGTTCCTTGTCGGCACGCTCGTCAGCGTGTTCAATATCGGGATCCACGCGCTCGTGACGGTGGTCGCCGTGACCGTCGCCCGCAGTGCCGTCCCGCGCCATACCAGGCGGCCGAGATTGCACCTCATGGGCGTCATGATCGCGATCGCGGTCGTGTTGAAGATCGCCCACATGCTCGAAATTCTGACATGGGCGGCGACCTATCATGTCGTCCGCGCCGCCGCCGCCGACGCGGACATTCTCTACTTTGCGTTCGTCAACTACACCACGCTCGGCTACGGCGACATCACGCCGGTGCGCGAATGGCGGCTGATCGGCCCGCTGACTGCCATGAACGGTGTTCTTCTGTTCGGCTGGTCCGCCGCCATTCTGTTCGAAGTCCTGCTCAAGACGCTCGAACATCTCGGGCTCACGGAAAAACCCGGTGCGGACCTGCCACGCACCTGATGCCGTCGCCTCGGTCAGTTGCGACCTTGCGGATCGTGAACCGGCATTTCGCCGGCTCAGGACTGCAGATCGAGGCTTGCGAGCTGGTGCCGGTCGAGCAGCACGATCTGGCGTTGGGTGTTGCCGATGAAGCCGAGCACGCCGAGCTCATGCAGCCGCGACAAAGCCCGCGAGACGGTCTCCAGCGTCAGGCCGAGATAGTCGGCGATATCGCGTCGCGACATCGGAAGCGCCATGACGCCGGCCGCCGTCAGACGCTTGTCCATTTCGAGCAGGAACGCGGCGACGCGCTCCAGGGAGGTCTTGCGGCCGAGAAGCAGCATGTGGTCTTCCGCATGCTGGAGGTTGTTCGTGGTCATGCTGAGCAGGTTTCTGGCCACCATGGCATCGCTGTCGGCCACGGTTTCCAGGCTCTGGCGTCTGATCAGCCGTACCGTGGTGTCGACGATGGCTTCGGTCGTGAACCGATGCTCGCTGCCGTTCTCGAGCCCGAAAATGTCGCCGACGAGGTGAAATGCGCCGATCTGCCTGCGGCCGTCCGACAGCAGCTTGTAGCTTCGCACCGCGCCGGACTGGACCTGGTAGACATACTCGGCCGGCTCCTTCTCGCCGTAGATCTCGGAGCCTTTTCGGTAGGAGAATTCGCTTAAATTGACCAGCGCATTTGAATGACTTGCCATGCCGAGGTCGCGGAGAGTATTGGGACGCGGCGTGGAATCCGTCGTGATGCGAACGAACATAGGCCAACTCCTCAGCTTTTCCGCCGAATTGGTCTGTCAGACGAAATACTTTGCCGGAAATGCGGCCGCGCAATCCCACTCCCGCCGAAGTTGATTTTCGGCCAAGGAAGTATTCTTATCCATTGTCCCAAGGTTCATTGTACCATGGGACAGCACTGGCGATTGCTGCGCTGGATGAGAAGCCCAGCCACAGGAAGATGCGACATATTGCGAAGCAGATATTTCGACCTTCAAACGTGAAGATCGCTTTGAGGAATGAGAAGGACCTCGAGCGTCCTGATTGATTTTTGACGAGAGGTAGAGTTGCCAGGCCTTGTTCACGTTGTTGATGACGACGAGTCCTTTCGGACTGCGATCGGGCGCCGGCTGAAGCTCGCGGGATACGAGGTCGCGACCTATGCCTCAGCGCTGGAACTCCTGGACTCGGCGCCGGACAACGAGCAGGCGGGATGCATCCTGCTCGACGTGCGGATTCCGGGCCTGAGTGGTCCCGACCTGCAGGCCCGGCTGGCGGCGGCCGGTTCTACGTTGCCCATTATTTTCCTGACTGGTCATGCCGACACGCCAACGACCGTACGTGCGATCAAGGCCGGTGCGGAAGACTTCCTGACCAAACCGGTGTCGTCCGAGCAACTGCTCGATGCCATCGAGCGGGCGCTGGCCAGTCAGCGGACGGCGCGTGCCCAGGCCAGCAGGCTCGATTTGCTTCGTCGTCATCTCGCCGCGCTGACGCAGCGCGAGCGGCAGGTGTTTGACCTGATCGTGCGCGGCCGGATCAACAAGCAGATCGCGCATGAGCTGGGGACCACCGAGCGCACGGTGAAGGCGCACCGCCATCAAGTGATGGAGAAGATGCAGGTTCGCTCGCTGGCGGAGCTCGTTTCGATCGCGGAGCGTCTCGGAATGCTCGATCCGGACGAACACTGACGGCTTCGGAACGGCGTGGGGTTCCCTCGATCTGCCTGTCCCAAAGGACAATGCTGGGGCGTGTTGACAGGGCGCGACGAGCTGTGTGCAATAATATAACCGCGTCAAAATGCGGAGCGATCGTATCCAATATCCCAACGTCGTCTTCCGGAAAGGCACATCGCCTTGCCCCTGCACGAGTCCGTCTTTGTCGTTGATGACGATCTGGCCATGCGTACCAGCATGGACAGGCTTCTGCGAGGACACGGCTTCGCCACGACGCTGTTCGACACGGGGAGCGCCTTGCTCGATCATGGCGGATTCCACACCGCGATCTGCATCATCCTCGACATCGATCTCGGTGCAAAGTCCGGCATCGAGGTGCGACGAAACCTGGCCGAGAAGGGCATCGCAGCGCCGGTGATCTATGTCACCGGCAATGACAGCCCGGCAAACCGCGCCGCGGCGATTGCCTCAGGCTGCATCGCCTATCTCATCAAGCCCTTTGCGGCGCAGTCCTTGATCGAGTCCGTCCAGCGCGCCCGCGTCCTGTAGCTCTACCCCGGCCGTCATTCGTCGACATATTGTTCGAGCGTCCTGGTCGGCGCCCCCTTATGGGCGGATGCAAATTGCGCGAGCGGAATCGAGGTCGTCAGGGCAAGAAGATTGGAATCGACGAGTTCGAGCAGAAGCGTCTGACCTTTTTCCATCTCCTCGATGATCGTCGGCGCCACGACGTCGGCCGCGATGCACAGATTGGTGAGACACCAGCTGTAGGGAATGCGGAACGCGGCACCATGGTCGACGGCCAATTTCGGTGGTTGTTGCAGGTACATCCCGACCGGTACGAAAAGTTGCAGGCGGGCTGCGGGCGCGTCCTCCCGCTCGATCAGATCGATGCGCACGGCCGTTTGCCCGGTTGCAAATCGGCCGGTGATCGAGGTCCGGCAGAGGGTGGGCGCCCCGCCGGCCTTGAAGCACAATTTTTGCCAGCTGCCATAGCTGATGTCGTTGGCTTCGCGCTGGCCGCGTGTTGCGACCTCGGGGGGCTTTTCGGATTGCGCCGCCTTGGGCGACGCGACACTCGAGATCGTGGCGGTGCCGACCGTTGCAACCATCAGGACGGCAGATAGACAATCAACAGCACGGGCCATCGCTGCACCTCCGAGATCCGGCCTCAGTTCTGCGCATCGAGAAACTTGGCGACCAGGGGCGACCAGAGCGGAACCGCGTCCGGCGAACCGATGAAGAAATGTCCTTCGTTGCCGAACGGCGGCATCAGGTGATATTCGGCCCGGCCGCCGGCGGCGAGGAAGGCATCGTGCATGCGCTTGGACAGGTCGGGACCGAAAAACGTGTCGTTCCCGACGTAGATCCACAGCATCGGCACGCGCGATGTGCGGCCGAAATCGGCGGTGGCCTCGACCAGGCGGTCGGGCGCGCAATTGTTGTTCGGCTTGCCGTCGACGCGTCCACCGCGGCCCCCGGCAAAGACGATGATGGCCTTCACCTGCGGCGGGTTCATGCTCGACAGGGCGATCGAAGCCCAGCCGCCGGCGGACTGCCCGACCACGATCACGTCTCTGGGAATAATGCGCTTCTCGGCGGCCATATAGTCGATGATCCACAGATTGACCTGGGCCACCGCAAGGCCGGCATCATGGAAGTTCGGATTGGTGCATTTGCCGACCTTCGAGAAGAACGGGCCGAACACCCCGCGTTCGGGGATGTCGATCGCCTGCGCGCCATAGCCGCTGCCCACCGGCGCCACCACAAGATAGCCGCGCCTCGCAAACCATTTGGCGGCATCGCGAAATTCGACCAGCGGGAAGAAGCTTCGCTGGGTCGCGTCGAGCGAGACACCATGGTTCATGATCACCAGCGGGAACGGGCCGTCGCCGACCGGGCGCACCAGATAGGCGAACATCGGCAGCGGCAGGGGCAGCGCCCAGATTTCCTCCTGGATGCGGACCTCGTCCCCGGCGCGCGTGGGCGATGCGGCCATGACGAGGGCGAGGAAGGCCATTGCGAGAGAATGGAGCAAGGCAGGTGCGCGTCGCATCCGAGCCTCCCTCAACCTGCGTAGGTTGCGGCCACGACGATCGGGCCGAGCACCGTGAGGACGACATTGCCGACCGCGTAGGGGACGGCGACGCCGAGCACCGGCGTCTGGCTCTCGGCAACGTCGCAGGCGCCGGTGACGGCGGCATCGACCGTCATGGCGCCGGCGAGCGCACCGCAGGTCACGACCGGGTTCATGCGCAGCAGATAATAGGCAACCAGGGTTCCGACCGTCATCGGAACCAGCGTGACGACGATGCCCATGCCGACCAGCAACAGACCGTGGGCCTGGATCGCCGACCAGGCGGCAAGGCCGTTGCCGAGTCCGATCGCCGCGATGAAGCCGCCGAGGCCGATGTCGCTCAGGGTCTGCTGCGCGGCCGGCGGCATTGCGCCGATGCCGGGCCGGCGCGTCCGCAACCAGCCGCAGACGAGCCCGGCGATCAGCGCGCCGCCGCCGCCACCCAGCGCCAATGCGACAGTGCCGACCTTGAAGCTGGCAAGACCGGCCAGAAGACCCACTGCGATGCCGGCGGCAAGATAGGCGATGTCCGTGCGGTCGCTGGTATTCAGGGCGTGTCCCACTTGCGCCGTTGCCCGCGCGATATTGCTGGTGCTGCCGACCAGCGTCATGACGTCGCCGAGATAAATCCGGGTATCGGGACCGAGAGGCACTTCCCGTCCCATGCGCGTGAGCGCACGCAGGAATACGCCGCGTGCATCGGCACCGAGCCTGTCAACGATCTCGCGCAGCGAGCGGCCGTGCAACTGCCGGTTCTCAACGAGCACCTCGATCACATTGCCCGGCAGGTTGCGCAGCAGCTCTCCCGCGTCGATCTCGGCCCCGAGGATCGGCTTGGCCGCGACGATCGCGGCGGTCGGACCGGCAATGACGACGTCGTCGCCGGCCTCGAGCACGATGTCCTGCTGCGGCTTGATGTCGGCCCCGCCGCGCACGATCCGCTCCACGACCGTGCGGCTGCCGATCTCCGCCTCGATCGCGCCGACGGTGCGACCTGCGCCGGCCGACACGCGATAGGCCCGAGCCTGGAATTTGCGATAGGACAGGTTTTCCGTCTTCGGCGGTGCACCGCCGGCGAGCTCCGCCTCCAGCTTTTTCGCCTCCGCCTTCAGCTCGATCCGCATCAGCCGTGGCGCGACGAATGGCACGAACAGGAGCGTCAGGATGTAGCCGAGCACGTAGGTCACGGCATAGCCCGCCGCGATGTTGGCTTCCTGCTGCTTCAGCACGTCGCTCGGCAGTCCGAGCTGCGCCAGCGCGCCGGATGCGGTGCCGATCACCGAGGATTGCGTCAGCGCCCCGGCGGTCAGCCCCGCCGCTGTCCCCGTATCCAATGTGAAGACACGAGCGAAGATGAGAACCAGGACGAGCCCCGTGGCTCCGATCACCAGCGCCAGCACGACCTGTGCCAAGGTCCGCACGCTCAGCGAGGCGAAAAATTCCGGTCCAGAACGGTAGCCGATGGTGAACACGAACAGGCTGAACAGGATCGCCCTGAGGATCGGCGGGAACGTGAAACTCCCGAGTTGTCCGATCAGCACGGCGACGATCAGGATGCAGGCGGTGGTTCCGATCGAGAAGCCGCGGATTTTGATGCGGCCGAGGATGGTGCCGATCGCGATCGCCAGCAGCAGGAATATTTCCGGTGCGGTGGCGATGATCCACCTGACGGTTTCCATGGCGTTTCCCCGGCGCTTTGGCGCGATTTGATTGGCGGCGGCGGGATGTTGCTTGATCCAGATCAAGCCTTCGCGACGACGTGGCGGCGCCATGACGCGATGGAATGTTTGCGACAGCGCATATTGCCGACATGAGTACCTTGGACGTCGCAACCGGCGCGATCCGCCGCGAGGAGACGGTCGGGACCGTATTGCTGCTCGCCTTCGCAGGCGGCTATATCGACGCCTATACCTGGATCATCCACGGCGTATTGGCGAATGCCCAGACCGCCAATCTGATCTTCCTTTGGGTCCATGCGACCGCCGGCAACTGGACGGAGGCGCTGCACTTCGTGCCGCCGATCCTGGCTTTCGCCGCTGGCATCGTGGTCGCGGCATGGCTGCGCCGCGCCGCCGGCGAGCGTGCCGGCGTGATCAGCACCCTGGTCGAGATCATCCTCCTGATCGCGGTCGGCATCCTGCACAATCGTCTGCCGGATGCCGCCGGCACGCTGGGCATTTCCTTCGTTGCGGCGATGCAGGCCGCGACGTTCACCAGGGTCGAGGGCACCGCCTGCAGCACGGTGATGATCACCGGCAATATGCGCCAGGCGATCGAGGCGATCTTCGCGGTTGCGTCAGGGGGCGCTCCGGTCGGAACGCTGCGCTGGTCGGGCATCTTCTTAGCATTATGTGCCGTGTTCGGCTTCGGTGCCGCGGCCGGCGCTCTTGCCACCAAGAACATTCCCGATCTCGCGTTGGGTCTGCCGGTCGTCGCGCTGTTGATCGTGTTGCTGCGCTGCGAAGCGTCCCGTTCGGAGGGCGGCCAATGAACCGGCCATCAGCTCCGACGTGGACGCGATTCTTTCCACCGGCCGAATGGCTTGCGGCCTATCGACGCGAATGGCTGCCCTCCGACGCGATCGCCGGCATCACGCTCGCCGCCTACGCCATCCCGGTCTCGCTCGCCTATGCCGCGCTTGCCGGCCTGCCGCCGCAGATCGGCGTCTATGGTTACATGCTCGGAGGCATCGGCTATGCCCTGTTTGGGGCGTCGCGCCAGCTCGCGATCGGCCCGACCTCGGCAATTTCCCTGATGATCGCCGGCACCGTCGGTGCCCTCGCCGGAGGCGATGCGGTGCGGTACGCGCAGATCGCAAGTCTTACGGCCTTTGCGGTGGCGGTGTTGTGCTTCATCGCCTGGCTGTTCAAGCTGAGCGTGCTGGTCCGCCTCGTCAGCGACAGCATCCTGGTCGGCTTCAAGGCCGGGGCAGGGCTCACCATCATCATGAGCCAACTACCGAGCCTGCTCGGCATCGCCGGCGGCGGGAACAATTTCTTCGATCGCGCCATCAAGCTGTCCGGGCAGCTCGGCGGCATCGATCTGCTCGTGCTCGGCATCGGCGCGGTCGCGCTGCCGTTGCTTCTGCTCGGCGAACGGCTTTTGCCGGGAAAACCGGTTGGCATCACCGTCGTGGCACTCGCGATCGCTCTGGCAACGCTCCTGGGCTTGCCAGCCCTCGGTGTGCCCGTCACCGGGAAGATACCGGAAGGGCTGCCGGCGCTGGCAATCCCGACGTTTGGCCTGCTGCAGTTCGATGATCTATTTCCGCTCGCGGCAGGTTGCGTGCTGCTGGCCTATATCGAAGGCGTATCGGCGGCGCGCAGCTTTGCCGCCAAGCACGGCTACCCGCTCGATGTCCGTCAGGAGTTCCTGGGACTGGGCGCGGCGAACCTCGCGGCTGCCTTCGGCCATGGCTATCCCGTCGCCGGCGGCCTGTCGCAATCGGCCGTCAACGACAATGCCGGCGCGCGGACGCCGTTGGCGCTGATGATCTGCTCGGTGGCGCTGGGGCTGTGCCTGCTGTTCTTCACGGGGCTGCTGACCAACCTGCCGAAGGCGGTGCTCGCGGCGATCGTCATCGCCGCCGTCTACAGGCTGGTCGACGTTCGGGCGCTGCTGCGGATGTGGCGGGTCAGCCGGATCGATTTCTACGCGGCGGCGATTGCGCTGATCTCCGTTTTGTTGCTCGGCATCCTGCAGGGCGTTCTGCTGGCGTCGATTGCCTCGATCTTCTTGCTGCTGGCGCGGGCCTCGCAGCCGAATGTTGCGTTCCTCGGCCGCTTGCCCGGCAGCGGCCGTTATTCGGACAGCGCGAGGCATGAGGGCATCGAGCCTCTGGTCGGGATCATTGCTTTCCGGCCCGAAGCGTCGCTGCTCTACATCAATGCCGAGACGATCCTGGAAACCGTCCTGACTGCGCTCCGGAGGTCGCCCGGCATCCGGCTGGTGGCCTGCGACCTCTCGGCGTCGCCCTATATCGATCTGGCCGGTGCGCGCATGTTGCATGATCTCTACGACGAACTTGCGTCACGCAGGGTGACCTTCTGCATCGTCGGCGCTCATGCGCAGCTCCGCGACCTGCTCCGCGCAGAAGGGCTCGCAGACAAGACCGACAGCGGCCAGTGGCTGCGGTCGCTCGACAGCCTGCTCGGCGATGATCAGGGGAGCGTCGCACAACGAACGGCCTGATGTTGTCGTGTTGCGCTGCGAACGGCATGGCCTCGGCTCGCATCTCGCATAATGCACGCGACCGTTGACTTGGATCAATGGAGCGAGCCGCGCCGCATCCACGATCCTGCATCACGTTCGGTAAAGGATCGGGAGAGAGAGATGTCCAAAGACACCAAGCCCGCACAGAAGCGTATCGACCAGTTCTTTTCCGGCCCGGGCGCGCGGGCAGACGACTGGCGCGACCTTGTTGAGGCAGCAAAGACCTGGGCGCGCGTGGGCAATCGCGCGGCCTATGACGCGGCGCTGGCCGATCTTTCGATCACCGAAGAATTTCACGGCTATCCCGGTCCGCACCTCATGGCGGCGCTGCGGGAAGCTGCGGCCGCCGGCGACGGTGCATCATCGTTCGCCCTTGCGACGAGAATTGCCCAGGCGCTGGCGACGCGATCCTTCCGCCAGCATGCCGGTGACTGGAGCGCCAAGGAGGACGGCAATGGCGATGCGCCCGAACTGGTGCCGCCGGCCTTTGGCGCGCACAGCGCGCGCAGGCCCTATTTCGAGACCCTGGTCGTCACCGGCGTATCATCCAGCCAGTGGCCGTCGCTGGCCGCGGAATGGCGCAAGCTGCGGCGCCCGGTCGATGCGTTCATCTATGAACCTGTCATCGTCGGCAGCCTGGAGGACGCCTTCTGCGCGACGATGCTCAATCCGAACATCGGAGCGGTCATCATCAACGAGGGTTTTGGCCTGCGTTCGCGCCACGATGCCCCGGTGCTGCGCTCGATCATGGCCGGGGCCGGTCTCAAGGATGAGACCGACGCCTCGGCGCTGCGACTCGCGCAGATCATCAAGCGCGTCAGGCCCGAGCTCGACCTTTACATGATCTCGAACCGGGACGTGGAGGAATTGGCGGGCAATCCCGAGGCGGACGTGGTCCGCCGCATCTTCTATTCCGTTGAGGAGCTGCTGGAACTGCATCTGTCGATCCTCGAAGGCATCCAGGATCGCTACGACACGCCGTTCTTCGACAATCTCAAGAAATACGCCCAGCGTCCGATCGGGACGTTCCACGCACTGCCGATCGCGCGCGGCAAGTCGATCTTCAAGTCAGACTGGATCCGGGACATGGGCGAGTTCTACGGCCCGAACCTGTTCCTAGCCGAGAGCAGCGCCACCACCGGCGGGCTCGACAGCATGCTGGAGCCGACCGGCAACATCAAGAAGGCGCAGGAGAAGGCGGCGAGGGCGCTCGGCGCCGATCGCGTCTTCTTCGTCACCAACGGCACCTCGACGTCGAACAAGATGGCAGTGCAGGCCCTGCTCGCGCCCGGCGACATCGCGATCGTCGACCGCAATTGCCACAAGTCGCATCATTACGGAATGGTGCTGGCCGGAGCGCAGCCGCTCTATGTCGAAGCCTTCCCGATGACGGAATATTCGATGTACGGCGCGGTGCCGCTAAAGACCATCAAGCAGGCGCTCCTCAACGCCAAGGCCGATGGCCGGCTCGACCGCGTCAAGATGGTTGACCTCACCAATTGCACCTTCGACGGCCACATCTACAACACAAGGCGGGTGATGGAGGAATGCCTCGCCATCAAGCCCGACCTGATCTTCCTCTGGGACGAAGCCTGGTTCGGCTTCGCGCGCTTCTCACCGTTCCTGCGCCGCCGCACCGGGCTTGGCGCCGCCAACGAAATCGAGGCGTGGATGCGCGATCCCAAGTCGGTCGCAGCCTATGAGGGGCAGCAGGCCGAGCTCGGCAAGAATCCATCCAGCGAGGTGCTGCTCAAGACCCGGCTGATCCCGGACCCACGCCAGATCCGGCTGCGCGTCTACCAGACCAACTCGACCCACAAGTCGATGTCGGCGATCCGCCAAGGCTCGATGCTCTCGGTCAAGGACGTCGAATTCCACACCGTCGAGCAGCAGTTCAAGGAGGCGGTGTTCACCCACGCCTCGACCAGTCCGAACCAGCAGCTGATCGCGAGCCTCGACATCTCGCGGCGGCAGATGGAGCTGGAGGGCTATGGCCTCGTCGCCAATGCCATCGAGATCGCGTTCGCGATCCGCCAGGCGGTCAACAACAATCCTCTGATCTCGAAATATTTCCGGATCCTCGGCGCGGATGCCATGGTGCCGGCGCAGTACCGCCAGAGCGGCTTCACTGACTTCCTCGCCCCCGGCGTCAACTGGGCGAATACACTCAAGAGCCTGGACGAGGACGAGTTCTGCCTCGATCCGACCCGCATGACGCTGGTGTGCGGCATGGCCGGCTATGACGGCACGCAGTTCAAGGGCATTCTCGCCAACGAGTACAACATCCAGGTCAACAAGACCTCGCGGAACTCGGTCCTGGTCCAGTCCAACATCAACAACACCCGCAGCGATGTCGCGCATCTCGTCCGTGTGCTCGCCGAGATCGCGGGCGAGATCGATCGCGGCCTTGCCCAGGGCGGTGCCAATGCGCGGAAGACCTTCGAGGCACGGGTGACGAGCCTGATGAAGGACGTGCCCGATCTGCCGAACTTCTCGCATTTCCACCCGAGCTTCCGCGGCGATGCCGGTACCAAGACCAATGAAGGCGACATCCGCAGCGGCTTCTACGCGGCCTATGACGTTGCCGGCTGCGAGCACATTCGCCTCAACGACCCCGAGATCGACCGGCGGCTGAAGGCCGGACCCGAGCTCGTCTCGGCCAATTTCGTCATTCCGTATCCGCCGGGCTTCCCGATCATGGTGCCCGGCCAAGTCATCACCCAGGAGACCATCGACTTCATGCGCAAGCTCGATGTGAAGGAGATCCATGGCTACGACGCCAAGGAAGGGCTGAAACTCGTGCGGACGGAAGCCTTGGCCAAGCTCGGCAGGCCGAAGCCCAACGCGCAGCCGAAGCTCAAGGCCGCGTCATAGGTCTGGAGGGGACGAACATGCAGGCATTTTTCCAGTTCTTGCAGCAGTACCCGTATTTGCTGCTGTTCTTCGTGGTCGGTCTCGCCGTCTATATCGGCCGGGCCAGCATCAAGGGCTATGGCCTCGGCATGGTCGCCGGTGCCATCGTGGTCGGCGCGGGCATCTCGGTCTGGGCATCCAGCTATGGCGTGAAGCTGGAGCTGAATAACTTTGCCAAGAGCCTGTTCTACTATCTCTTCATGTACGGCGTCGGCCTGCGCGTCGGTCCATCCTTCGTCAACAGCCTGAGGGGCGACGGCGTCAAGTTCCTGTTCCTCGCCGTGGTATCGAGCGTGATCGGCCTGGCGCTGGTCGTGATCGGCGCAAAGCTGTTCGCACTTCCGCCCGGTGCAGCCGGCGGTATGCTGGCGGGATCGCAGACCATGTCGGCGGCGATCGGTTCGGCCGAGCAGGCCGTCACGTCAGGTGTCGTGAAACTGCCTCCGGGCATGAAGCCGGAAGAGGCCTCCGGCATGATCGCCCTGTCCTACGGCATCACCTATATCTGGGGCACCGTCGGCATCATCCTGATCTGCAAATATCTGCCGCGCTGGTGGGGCGTCGATGCCAAGGCTGCCGCGAAGAAGTATGAGCAGGAGTTCGGCGTCAAGGATCTCGAAGGCGGCGGCCTGACCGGCTACCGTCAGTTCGGTCTGCGCGCCTACCGGCTGGAGAATCCCGCGACGGTAGGGATGAGCATCGCCAAATTCCGCGCGGTCAATCCGGAATACCGGATCGTCAATGTCGGGCGCAATGGCCACCCTCAGGGCGCCGATCCTGAGCTCGTGCTGCAGAAGGGCGATATCGTCGCGCTGGGCGGCTCGACCGAGCATCTGACCGAGAAGATGGGGCTGATTGGTCCGGAGGTCGCTGATGCCAAGACGCTCGGTATACCCATGGACCAGGCTGAAATCGTCGTCTTCAACAAGGACGTCGTCGGGCGCACTTTCGAATCCTTCCGCGACACGGCCATCGCCGGCCAACTGCAGGTGACCAAGGTCGAGCGGGGCGGCGTGCAGATCCCGGCCGGTCTCAAGACCAAGCTGGAACGCATGGACATCGTCTCGGTGGTCGGCCTGAAGTCGGCGGTCAACGAGCTCGGCGAGATGTGGGGCCGCATCGCGCGCGCCAACACTTCGACGGACCTGCTGACGCTGTCGATCGGCATGATCATCGGCTTCCTGATCGGCATGATCGAATTCCCCGCCTTCGGTGCCAAGGTCGGCCTCGGCAATGCCGGCGGCCTCTTGCTGTCCGGCGTGATCGTGTCCTCGATCGTGTCGCGTCTTCGCTTCTTCGGCAACACGCCGAATGCGGCGCGAAACGTGCTCGAGGATCTCGGCCTCGTCGTGTTCGTCGCGATCGTCGGCGTCAATGCTGGCGCCGGCCTGTTGGCCCAGCTCACCGGCGCCCTCGCGCTCAAGATCTTCATCGTCGGCTTCATCGCGTGCACGATCCCGCCGTTCATCGTCTGGGCGATCGGATTCCACGTCTTCAAGATCAATCCGGCGGTGCTGATGGGCGGCGTTGCCGGCGCGCGCTCGCATTCCGGCCCGTGCCGCGAGGCCGCGGTCGAGATCCAGAGCTCCGTGCCCTGGATCGGATTCCCGGTCGGTTACGCCGTGTCGGGCATCCTTCTCACCATCTTCGGCTACTTCGCCATGATCCTGGCTCAATAAGGGGAAGACACGTCATGAGAAAACTGATCTTCGGCGCCGTCCTGGTCGCCTCGCTCGCAACTGTTGCCGGCTTCAGCACATCGGCGCGTGCCGATACCGGCCAGGTTGCGGTCGTCTTCACCAAGGGTGGCTTCATCGTCGGCGCCGGTGGCGGAGAGGGCGTTTTGGTCTACCGGGGCAAGAAATATCCGTTCACGGTGTCTGGCATGAGCGTGGGCCTCACCATCGGGGCGTCGACCACGAAGTTCGTCGGCCGCGCCCTCAATTTGAAGGGGCCGGCTTCCATCGAAGGCACTTATGCCGTGGGAGGAGCAGGTGGGGCAGTCGCCGCAGGTGCTGGCGCGGTTCAGTTGCAGAACAGCAATGGCGTGATCCTTCAGCTCAGCGGTCCCAAGGTCGGCGCGGAAGTATCGGCTGCCGTCGGCGGCGTCACAATCCGCCTGAAATCGAGTTGAACGGCCAGCGCAGCGCGCCCGTTCACGTGCGCGCTGCAGGAGCCCACCTCACAAAGCCTTCGTCTTGTTGATTCAAATCAAGCTCGAATCGGATCGGTACCCGACCTTATCGTCGGGTGCCTATCTCGGTCGTGCGGCGGCATCATCCAAGAGCGAGTGATGGCACCCCAATCATAGGAGGAGATGCCATGCTTCGTTATCTTCTGGCTGCTCTTGCGGCTTTTGTCCTGCTCACCGTCAGCCTCATTCCCGACGATGCTTTCGCTCGTCGCGGTGGTGGCGGCTTTCATGGCGGCGGAGCGCGTGCAGGTGGCTTTCATGGCGGAGGTTTCCGCGGTGGTGCTGTTCATGCTGGCCGCATCCATGGCGGGCATCGCGTCGCCGGAGGTCCGCGCTCTGCTCATCCGATAGCCGGTCGTCCCGGACGCTATCCAGTCGCAGGTCGTCCGGGTCGTCCCGTCGCCGGTTATCCGGGATATCGTCCTGGCTACGGCTGGGGCCGCGCGGCCTATGGCGCCGCCGCGGTTGGGGCCGCGGCTGCGGGCGCTTACGGCGCTTACGGCTACTACAACAACAGCTGTTATCAGGACACCTACGGCAATTGGGTCTGCCCGCAGCGATACCCGTATGGCTATTGAGCGATTGACGGCAGCATCAGGCCCCTAGAGCATGATCCGGAAAAGTGTGCAGCGGTTTTCCGAAAAGATCGTGCTCAAACAATAACCTCAAGCGCGATGACGATTCATCCTAATCGCATCGCGCTTTAGCGGCCTGATGCTGCTCAATAGCGCTGCGCGACGAAATTCATTTGCTTGAGGCTGGTCTGGTCGTTGTAGCGTCCCTTGTCGGAGCGCTTCGGCAACTTGATCTTGTCCTTCTTGATGCGCTTGTAGGAGATGGCGCCGAGAAGATGGGAGATGCAGTTCAGCCGCGCCCTTCGTTTGTCGTCAGAGCGGACGATGTACCAGGGTGCCTCCTTCGTGCTGGTCTTCTTCAGCATCACGTCGCGCGCCCGCGAATAGTCGTACCACCGCCGGAAGGATTCCAGGTCCATCGGACTGAGCTTCCACTGCCGGACCGGGTCGTCGATGCGGGCCTTGAAGCGGCGCTCCTGCTCGTCCATGCCGACCTCGAGCCAGATCTTGATCAGGATGATGCCGCCGTCGATGACGTATTTCTCCATCTGCGGGCACAGGTTGAGGAAGCGCTCGTGCTCGGCGGGAGTGCAGAAGCCCATGACGTATTCGACGCCGGCGCGGTTGTACCAGCTCCGGTCGAAGATCACGATCTCACCGCCGGCCGGAAATCGCTCCATATAGCGCTGGAAGAACAACTGCGTCTTCTCGCGGTCGGATGGCGCGGGCAGGGCGACGACCCGGAACACGCGCGGGCTGACCTTCTCGGTGATGGCCTTGATCGTCCCGCCCTTGCCGGCGGCATCCCGGCCCTCGAACAGGATGATGACGCGGAGCTTGTTTTCCCGCACGTAGTCCTGGAGGTGGCACAGCTCGACCTGGAGCTTCTCGAGCTCCTTCTCGTAATCCTTCCGCTTCATCCGCTCTGCAGCTGCGCCATTGGCCATGCCGGTCCGTCCTAATCGTCCCAGGAAATGGTCACGCCGATGTCGCCGGGCACGCCGCCGGGAAAATCGATGATTTGATAGGAGATGCGGTAGCCGCGCGGCTTCAGATAATCGGTCCAGAGCTGGAAGATCTCCTTGGGGATTCCGGTCAGAGTGTTCTCCCAGCCCTTCTCCATCTGATTGATGGCGCGGCCTTTGTCCGTGCAGAGCGAGTTGGGGAAGCGATAGACCAGTACTTCCGTGAGGCCGTTGCGCACCGCGCGCTGGATGACGGTCGAGGCGAGCTTGATCTTTTCCTCCTCGGTCTTGCCCGACGGCTTGCTCAAGCGCTCGATCAAGGCGCGCTTCTCTGCCTCGGCCGCAGCGGCAAGGCGGACATATTCGTCGGCCTTTTCAGCTTCCTTCAGGGCGGCTTCCTTACGAATCTGGGCGGCGCTGGGAATGAGATCGTCTAGGCCGGGCATGGCGGGCGGCTCCTGATGGTTGTCCAATCAGCATGCGGCAGACGCTAGGTCGGCCCAAACGCGCTCCCTTGACTCAAATCAAACAAACGCGAACATACCCGACCACAGTGCTGCCCATCCACGTTTTGACCGGGAGAGACGTTTGAGCGAGCAGCTTCATCCGATGGCACCGCATCATCTGCCGTTCTATCTCGCACCGGGGAGCGGGACCGACACGCTGATGGTGGTGATGGGCGTATTCCTGATCGGGATCGTGCTCTGGGTCGGCACGCTCTATTGGAAACTGCACAGCCTGCCCGAGCGGATGGCGCACAAATCGCAAAAATTGCAGTTCGAGTTCGTTGCGGTGCTCGGCCTGATCTCGCTTTTCACGCACATGCACATCTTCTGGATCGCCGGCCTGCTCCTCGCGATGATCGATCTTCCGGATTTCGGTACGCCGCTGCGCAGCATTGCAGGGTCCGTCGAGAAGATCGCCGACGCGGCGCCGGCCTCCGATGCGGGGGAAGTCCAGGCCGAGGCAGCCGTCGCGCCGCCTCCCGCGGACAAGCCGGGGCCCGCGAAGGAGAAGGAGCGCAGTCATGCTTGAGCTGCTGATCTGCTCGCTCGTGACGATCCTGCCGGACTATCTCTACCGGCGCTACGCGCAAGGCAAGCGCTTCGGCAAGGAGATCACGCTGTTCTCGGTCTGGCACGAGCTGCGTTGGGGCATCACGGCCTGCCTGATGCTGACGATCTCGTTGATCACGATGATCTTCTATTTCCATCCGGCAACGCCGTCCGCGACGCTGTACTTCCGCACCGTGCCGATTCTTCCCGAAGGCTCGGGCCGTGTCGCCGAGGTCAAGGTCGGGTTCAGCGCGCCGGTCAAGAAGGGCGATGTTCTGTTCACGCTCGACAGCTCGAAGCAGCAGGCTGCGTTCGAGACCGCCAAGCGGAAGGTGGCAGAGGTCGATGCCGCCATGCAGACGGCGCAGGCCGATGTGGTCAAGGCCGAGGCGCAGATCGGCGAGGCGAAAGCCAACTATCAGCAGGCCAAGGATGAGCTCGAGGTCAAGACCGAGCTCCAGCGCCGCAATCCGGGCATCGTTCCGCAGCGGGATATCGAAAAGCTCCAGGTCCTGGTCGACCAGCGCCAGGCGGGCGTCGATGCCGCAACGGCCGTGAAACAATCCGCATCTCTGCAGGTCTCCGTCCTGCTGCCGGCTCAAAAGGCCAGCGCTGAAGCCGCGCTCGACCAGGCCCAGGTCGATCTCGACAAGACGGTGGTCCGTGCCGGGATTGACGGGCGGGTCGAGCAGTTCCTGGTTCGCCCCGGCGACGTCGTCAACCAGCTGATGCGCCCGGCCGGCATCCTCATTCCGGAACAGGCCGGCCGAAAGGTTCTTCAGGCCGGCTTCGGTCAGATTGAGGCGCAGGTGATGAAGACCGGCATGGTCGCGGAAGCGGCCTGCATATCGAAGCCCTGGGTCATCATCCCCATGGTGATCACGACCGTGCAGGACTACATCGCAGCCGGGCAATTCCGGTCCGGCGAGCAATTGCTGGAAGCGCAGAATGCGGTCCGTCCCGGCACGATCCTGGTGTTCCTGGAGCCGCTCTACAAGGGCGGTCTCGACGGTGTGACGCCGGGCTCGAGCTGCGTCGTCAATGCCTACACCAGCAATCACGAGGAGATCTCGGCCAAGGACACCCCGACCAGCCGAAAGATCGCGCTGCACGTCGTGGATGGCGTCGGCCTCGTACATGCGCTGCTGCTGCGGATCCAGGCGCTGCTGCTGCCGATCCAGACGCTCGTGCTGAGCGGCGGGCATTGAACGAGAGTACAGGACGAGACGAGACCATGGGCGGGTGGTCGCGCGCTGCTGAGGCCCGCCTCGGGGCTGTCCGTGCGCTGCAATCCCCGCTAAAATTGCCGGAGATCGCAGTCAGCGAAAGCTGCGGGGAGTGGAGCTGAGCGGGTGCATGTCCACAGATGCGGTCAGGCCGGTTGCGGCTGCGTGGCTTTGTCTCGGCCTCTTGCTTGCCGGGTGCATGCTATGCGGTCCTGCGCGCGCGGAACCGGCCCCGGCAACGCGCAGCGAGCCCAAGCGTGTGCTGATGCTGCATTCCTTCGGGCGCGATTTCTTGCCCTGGAGCGAGTACGCACGCAGTATCAAGACCAATCTCGAGGAGCGCTCTCCTTGGCCGCTCGATATCCAGGAACATACGCTTCTTACCGCCCGGTTCATCGCGCCAGGTCCTGAGGGGCCCTTCGTCGAATATCTTGGCTCGCTGTACGAAGGGCGGCCACCTGACATCGTGATGAGCATTGGCGGACCGGCGGCAGGGTTCGTGCAAAGGCATCGCGAGAAGCTGTTTTCGAAGGCGCCAATGGTCCTCACCACAGTCGAGGAACGATTGATCGACCGAGCACGCCTGACCAGGAACGATGCGGTAGTGTCAGTCCGTAACGAATTCGTCACGGCCTTCCGCAACGTTCTGCAGGTGCTGCCGGACACGCAGACGATAGCCCTTGTCATTGGCGCGTCTGCGTTGGAGAAATTCTGGCTCGAAGAGGTCAAGCGGGACGTCAAGCCGCTCGAAGGCCGGGTTTCGTTCGTTTGGTACGGCGATCTGTCGTTCGAGGACATCCTGAAACGGGCGTCGACGCTTCCACCGCACACGGTTCTGTTCTGGGGGTTGATGTCGGTCGACGCGGCGGGTGTCGTTCATGATGGAAACCTTGCCTTGCATCGCCTTCAGGCCGTCGCGAACGCCCCAATTTTCTGCTTTGAGGAGTCGTTCTTCGGACGCGACATTGTCGGCGGTCCGATGCATTCAATTCCTGAACTCGGCCAAAAGACCGCCGATGCGGCACTGCGAATTCTGGGCGGGGAAGAGCCTGCAAACGTCAGAATTGAACCGATCGCATATGCTGCTCCCAAATACGATTGGCGGGAGTTGCAGCGCTGGGGCATCAGCGAGAGTCGCCTGCCCCCGGGAAGCACCATCCTGTTTCGCGAGCCGAGTATCTGGCAGCGCTATCACTGGCAGATGCTGATGATCTCGGCCGTGTTCCTGGTCCAGGCCGGACTCATCAGCGGGCTCCTGCACGAGCGTCGCCGCCGGCGGGTTGCCGAAGTCGAATCGCGTCAGCGCCTGACGGAACTCGCCCACGTCAACCGCTACTCGGCCGTTGGCGAGCTGACGACCTCGATCGCGCATGAACTGAACCAGCCCCTCGGATCGATTCTGACCAATGCCGAAACGGCAGAGCTCATGCTCAAGGCTGCCCAGCCCGATCTGGTCGAGATCCAGCAGATCCTCGCCGACATCAGAAGGGACGACCAACGGGCGAGCGAGGTGATCCGGAGGCTGCGCAGCGTTCTGAAGAAGACCCCGTTCGAGGTCAAGAACATCGAGCTCAACGATACGGTGCGCGAAGCAATTGGTCTCGTGAAGGCCCTCGCCCAGGGGCGCCGGATCACGTTGAGCTATCTGCCGGTCATGGCCGGCCTTCACGTCAAGGGCGATCCGGTCCAGCTTCAGCAGGTCATTCTCAACCTGATCATCAACGCGATGGATGCGATCTCCGACGCCGACACCGGAAAGCGGGAGGTCAGCGTCGCGACCATGCGTGCCGGCAATCAGGCCGAAATCAGGATCACTGATACCGGGCCTGGAATGGCCGCCTCCGACCTCGCAAACGTCTTCGATCCGTTCTTCACGACCAAACCGCAAGGCATGGGCATGGGGCTTGCGATCGCCAGAACCATCATCGAAGCCCATCACGGCACGATCTCCGCGGCGAACCAGCCGGCGGCAGGCGCACTGTTCACGATCCGGCTTCCGATTGCGCGCTGAGAGATGATCCGCGTCTCTCAGGGGCGGGCTGTTTCGGCCAAAAAATCCTTGTCGAATGCTCGTGTGTCCTTGCGCTGCGGCAGCCTGGACGGCTCTTTTCGTTGATCTCGATCAACAAATGCCGGCGCCCCGGCTTGATCCTCCCGCACTGGAAGTCCGAGGGAGGATGTGATGTTTCGTGGCGGCAAGACCCTGGTGGCGCTGGCGCTCTTGATGGCGACTTCGGTCGCTGCAACGGCGCAGACCACAACGACACCTGCAGCGCCGGCGCCGCAGGCGCAGCCCGCCAGTACGCCTGTGCCGGCGGCCGAGCTCTTGAAGCCCGAGCAGCTCGAGGCCCTCGTCGCGCCGATCGCGCTTTATCCCGACGAGTTGCTCGCCAATGTACTGGCCGCCTCGACCTATCCGCTGGAAGTGGTGCAGGCCGACCGCTGGCTGAAGGAGCGCAAGAGCCTGAAAGGCGATGCGCTGAAGACGGAAGTGGAGAAGCAGGGCTGGGACGATAGCGTCAAGGCGCTGGCCAGCACCGCCGATGTCCTCGCGATGATGAGCGAGCAGCTCGACTGGACCAAGAAGCTGGGCGATGCCTTTCTTGCGCAGCAGCCCGACGTGATGGACGCGATCCAGCGTCTGCGCAACAGGGCCTATGACAATAAGAAGCTCGTCACCACCAAGCAGCAGAAGGTCAGCGTCCAGTCTCAGGAAGGCAAGCAGGTCGTCCTGATCCAGCAGGCCGATCCCGCGGCGATGTACGTGCCGTATTACGACCCCGCGACGGTCTACGGCAGCTGGCCATATGCGGAATATCCGCCGTATTATTGGGGCTACCCGTCCTATATCGGCGCGGGCATGGTCGCCGCCGGCATCGCCTTCGGCACGGCCTGGGCGATCGGACGCTGGGGCAATTACTGGGGTGGCGGCTTCAACTGGGGCAACCGCAACGTCTATGTCAACCATCGCACCACGAACATCGGCAATGGCTGGCAGCACAATCCGGCGCATCGCGGCGGTGTGCGCTACAGCAACAGCAATGTTCAGCAGCGCTTCGGCAACAACAATCTGAAGGCCGGCGTGTCGGACCGGATGGATTTCCGTGGCCGCGACGGCAACCAGGTGCTGCGCCCCAATCAGGGTGCCGGGGACCGGGCGGGAGACCGCGCGGGTGATCGCGGCGGTCCAGGTGATCGTGCGGGCGATCGCGCCGGCAATCGCGGCGACCGTCCGGGCGCAGGCGATCGCCCCAGCGCAGGGACGCGCGACCGGCCTGGCGGCGGCGATCGTGCCGGTGCCGGCGATCGTGCCAAGGGTGCTGCCAAGGGTGCTGCCAAGGGCGGCGGCGATCGCGCCAAGGCTGCGAACCGCGCCGGCGGCGGTGCGGCCAGTCGTGGCGGCGGCAACCGCGGCGGTGCCATGAACGTTTCCTCCGGCCGCTCGGCTGCCGCAGCATCCGCGCGCGGCCGCAGCAGCATGGCCAGCATGCCGCGCGGTGGCGGCGGCGGACCAAGCTTTGCCGGCCGCGGCGGCGGTGGCGGAATGGCGATGCGTGGCGGAGGTGGCGGAGGCGGCTTCCGCGGCGGTGGCGGCGGTGGCCGGCGCTCGGATATCGCGCTGAAGCATGATGTCGTCCTGCTCGGTCATCTCTCGAGCGGCCTTGGCTATTATCGGTTCAGCTATATCGGCAGCGACAAGGCCTATGTCGGCGTGATGGCGCAGGAGGTCGAGCAGGTGATGCCCGATGCCGTGACCCGCGGCAGCGACGGCTATCTGCGCGTCCATTACGAAAAACTGGGGCTGACGTTCCGCACCTATCGCGACTGGCTCGCCGGCGGCGCGAAGATTCCTGCGGAGGTGATGCCATGACTGGTCTGAGATCGTTTGGCCGTGCGCTGCTGCCCGGCATCGTCGCGCTCGCGCTGCTCGGATCGGCCTCTCTGGCGCAGGAATCCTACAAGACACCGGAAGAGGCCGCCTCTGCGCTTGCCGCCGCGGTCAAGAGCGGCCCGAAAGACATTTTGAAAGTGCTCGGCAGGAACGCGGAGGACATCGTGTCGTCCGGCGACGAGGTTGCCGACAACGACATTCGGGCGCGCTTCACCGCGATGTACGACGCCAAGCACGGCATCAAGGCGGAGGGCAACAAGACTGCCACCTTGATCCTCGGGCCGGAGGACTTCCCGTTCCCAATTCCGCTGGTCAACACCAGGACGGGCTGGGCGTTCGACACCGACGAGGGACGCATCGAGGTGCTGCGCCGTCGCATCGGCCGCAACGAGCTCGACGCGATCCAGACCGCGCTCGCCTTCGTCGACGCGCAAAACGAATATGCCGAGAAGGACCGCGGTGAGGGCGTCGGCGTCTACGCGCAGCGCATCGTCTCCTCGCCCGGCAAGAAGGACGGCCTGTTCTGGCGCGACGACAGCGATCCGAGCCCGCTCGGTGCGCTCGCGGCCGAAGCCTCGAAGGAGGGCTATCGCGGCGGTGACGTCGGACCTGAACCTTATCACGGCTATTACTTCCGGATTCTCAAAGGGCAGGGGCGGGACGCGCGAGGGGGTGCGCTCGACTATGTCGTCAAGGGCAAGATGATCGGCGGCTTCGCCCTGATCGCCTGGCCGGCGGAATATGGCAATTCGGGCGTCATGACCTTCCTCGTCAATCATGACGGCGTCGTCTACCAGAAGGATCTCGGCAAGCGCACCGAGTTCATCGCGCAGCGCATCACGCTGTTCGATCCCGACCAGACCTGGAAGAAGGTCGATGCCGCAAAACCCTGAGCGGCGAGCGCGCCGGCGCGCATTTCGCCTGATCGCGCTGCTTCTGCTTGCACTCGGGCTGACCGCGCCGGCGACGCAGTCCTTCGCGCAAGCCGCCGGTCAAGTCCGGGTCAAAATCGTCAAGGCAGGCCTCCTGGTCGGCGGTGGCGCCGGCAGCGGGGTGTTGACCTACCGGGGCAAGACCTATCCCTTCAAGGTCAGCGGTCTGAGTTTCGGCATCACGGTCGGCGCAACTTTCGGCCGTCTCGACGGCTGGGCATCCGGCATCCGGGAGGTCGGTGACTTCGCCGGCACCTACAGTTCCGTCGGCGGCGGCTTTGCGCTGGTCGGCGGTGCCAACGGTGTGCACCTCCGCAACGAAAAGGGCGTCACGATGGTGTTGCAAGGCCCGAAGGCGGGACTCGAGCTGGCGGCCAATATCAGTCAGATCACGATCGCTTTGAGGTGAGGCTCAAGCCGGGCGCGCGGATCCAAGCGGGAGCGACAGGTGGACCGTCCTCGGATCGTCACTCCGCGCAAGCTTGAAGCCCGCCTTCGCGAACACGCTTCGCATGGGCGAATTGTCGGACAGAACCTCGGCCGTGAGTTCTCGTACGCCTTGGGCGCGCGCGATGTCTGTCAGGTGCCGCAACAATAGGGAGCCCACGCCGCGACCTTGCCAGGCATCCACCACGACGAAGGCCATCTCGGCCTGACCGGGCTCGACGACAACGTACCGGCCGCCGCCGATAATGGCGTCTCGACCCTGTTCTTCGGCGAGAGCCGCCAGCGCAACGTGATTGACGAAATCCACGTCCATGAAGTAGGCCCGCTCCTTCTCCGAGAAATGCCGTTTCAAAATGAAGAACCGGCTCTGCAGCGATTGCGGCCCGGTACGCGCGATGGCAGTGAGCATATCCGCCTCGTCGCTGGCGTGAAGCGCGCGGATCTGGATCGGAGTGCCGTCCTTCAGGACGGTTTGCACACTGTAAGTTGCAGCTTGTGACATGTCGATGTCGCTCGTCCAAAACCGTCCAGCCGCGTCTCATGCCCTATGATGCAGGATAAACGCCTCCCAAGCGTGCAGATCATCTTGACCTAGATCAACGTTCGTCCTCGCCCAGCGCCGTCAATTGGAAGGCGACGGAGAGGTCGAGAACATGGCCATGGACAAGTTACAAATTCCGGGCGGTCCCATGTCGGGGCTGGTCGCCTCGGCAGTCGAATACCTGGTCGATGCGGGACAGCGCAGTGTCCTGTTCCTGGATATCATGCGCCGGCGCGGGGATCAGTACAGGGAGCATGTCGCGCAAACCGCGCCGCATGTTTTGCAATATGCGGCCGAATTGATCATGGACGGGCGCCAGTTCGCCGAACCCGTCAATTACGCGCTGGTGCGCATCGTTCCGCCCGAAAACGTCGAGATCGACACGAACCGGCGGCCGTTCGTCGTGGTCGATCCGCGTGCGGGCCACGGCCCCGGCATCGGCGGCTTCAAGGCGGACAGCGAGATCGGTGTGGCGATGAAGGCAGGCCATCCCTGCTACTTCATCGGATTCCTGCCGGATCCGATGCCCGGTCAGACCATCGAGCGCATCGCGCGTGCCGAAGCCATTTTCATCGAAAAGGTCATGAGCCTTCACCCAGATGCCGACGGCAAGCCGTGCGTGATCGGCAATTGCCAGGCCGGATGGGCCGTCATGATCCTGGCCTCGCTGCGTCCCGAACTGTTCGGTCCGCTGATCATCGCCGGCGCGCCGCTGGCCTATTGGGCCGGCGTCCACGGAAAATATCCGATGCGCTACTCGGGCGGGCTCTTGGGCGGAAGCTGGTTGACGGCGCTGACGTCTGATCTCGGCGCCGGCAAGTTCGATGGTGCATGGCTGGTGCAGAACTTCGAGAACCAGAACCCGTCGAATACGCTCTGGACCAAGCAGTACAACGTCTATTCCAAGGTCGACACCGAGGCAGAGCGATACCTTGAATTCGAGCGTTGGTGGGGCGGCCACGTCAACCTGAACGCCGAGGAGATTCAGTTCATCGTCGATGAGCTGTTCGTCGGCAACAACCTCGCAGCCGGCAACATCGAAATGTCCGATGGCCGGAAGGTTGATCTTCGTAACATCAGATCTCCGATCGTGGTGTTCTGCTCGGAGGGCGACAACATCACGCCGCCGCAGCAGGCGCTGCATTGGATCCTCGATTGCTATGCCGATGTCGATGAGATCAGGGCCTATGGCCAGACCATCGTCTACACCGTGCACAAGAGCATCGGCCACCTCGGCATCTTCGTCTCCGGCGGCGTTGCCAAGAAGGAGCATGCGGAATTTTCCAGCAACATCGACCTCATCGACGTTCTGCCGCCCGGGCTCTATGAAGCGACATTCGAGGCGAAGGATGAGGAAACCGCAAGTTCGGATCTGGTCGTCGGCCAGTGGGTGATGCGCTGCGAAGCGCGGACGCTCGACGACATCCGCGCCATGGGCGGCAATTCGCCCGAGGACGAGCGACGCTTTGCCACGGCCAAGCGGATCTCGGAAATCAACCTGGCGGCCTATCAGAAATTCGTCCAGCCGTGGCTCAAGCGCATGGTGATGCCACAGATGGCGGAATGGGCTCACAACATGCATCCGCTGCGGCTGCAATACGAGCTGTTCAGCAGCCAGAATCCTTACATGGCGACGGTGAAATCATTGGCCGAGAAGGCCGCCGAGGAGCGCAAGCCGGTCGCTGCGGACAATCCGTTCCTGGCGTTTCAGGAGCAGATCTCGAAGCAGGTCGTTCACGCCCTCGACAGCTGGCGCGATTCACAGGAGGCGCTCAGCGAAGCGATGTTCCTCAGCGTCTACGGGTCCCCGGCGCTCCAGGCGGCGGTCGGGATCGATCCGACGTCCACACCGTCCCGCCGGCGTGAGATGTCCGCCGAGCATCGCGCCATGCTCGAGAAGCGCATCGCCGAGCTGAAGTCGCGGATCGGTGAGGGCGGCCTCCGTGAAGCGGCGTTGCGCGCTTTGCTCTATGTCGGCTCGGCACGGGGAATGGTGGATGAACGCAGCATCGAGGCTCTGCGCCAGGTCCGCCGGGAACATGGCGGCGCACGCATGTCTCTTGCCGAGTTCAAGATGCTGGTACGCGAGCAGTTCTTCATGCTGCTGCTCGATCGAGAAGGGGCGCTCGCCGCAATCCCGAAATTGCTGCCTGACGACATGAACGCTCGTCGCGCAGCATTTCAAGCGATCGAACAGGTGCTGTCGGCCAGTGCAGACGTCACGGGCGAGCGTGCAAACCGGCTGCGGCAGATCGCTGGCCTGTTTGGCCTCGACACTGCGGACGGTGCCGAAAGGGCGTCGAACGTAGCCCCTTTCGATCCCAAGGCGAAGGCGTCGTAGCGCGAGTTGTAAGGATCGGGAGCGACATCATGTCAGATGCGACGGCCACAAAGTCTCCCAGCAAGTATGATCGCCTGATCGCCGCGGCCAAGGCAATCCCGCCGACGCCGACCGTCGTCGTGCATCCATGCGATGAGACATCCTTGCGAGGCGCCGTCGACAGCGCGTCCGCCGCCATCATCCGGCCGCTCCTGGTCGGGCCGGAGCGCAAGATCAGGGATACGGCTGCCAGGTTCGGCCTGGACATCTCGGGTTATGAGATCGTGGATGCCGCGCACAGCGACGATGCCGCCGCGAAGGGCGTCGAATTGATCCATGCCGCGCGCGGCGAACTGCTCATGAAGGGCAGCCTTCACACCGACGAGCTGATGCGGGCCGTCACGGGCAAGGTCGGGGGATTGCGGACCGATCGGCGCATCAGCCACGTGTTCGTCATGGATGTGCCGGCCTACGCCGAGACGATCTTCGTCACTGACGCCGCCATCAACATCTTCCCCGATCTGGATGCCAAGCGGGACATCATTCAGAACGCGATCGACCTCTACAATCAGGCGGGCTTCGGCAAGTCGCCGCGGGTGGCCATCCTTTCCGCAGTCGAAACGGTCACGTCGAAAATTCCGTCCACCATCGAGGCCGCGGCGCTCTGCAAGATGGCGGATCGCGGCCAGATCACAGGCGGCGTGCTGGACGGGCCGCTGGCTTTCGACAACGCGATCGACCTCGAATCGGCGCGGATCAAGGGCATCAAGTCCGAAGTGGCCGGCCGCGCTCAGATCCTGGTCGTGCCCGACCTCGAAGCGGGCAACATGCTGGCCAAGAACCTCGCCTATTTCGCCAAGGCCGACGGCGCCGGCATTGTGCTCGGCGCGCGCGTCCCCGTCGTCCTGACCTCACGTGCGGACAGCCCAAGAGCGCGGATGGCGTCCTGCGCGGTTGCTGCACTTTATGCTCACGCGCGGCGCCAGAAGGCGCCGACAGTCGCGGCGTGACCGCCATGGACAGCATCCTCGTCGTCAACGCCGGCTCGTCGAGCGTCAAGTTCCAGGTCTTTGCGGTCGAGGGTGAGGGCGTTCTGCGCCGGCTGATCAAGGGGCAGGTGGACGGCATCGGCAGCCGGCCGCGCTTGCGTGCAAGCAGGGCAGGCAACGACCCCATGGCGGACCGGGCCTATCCGATCGAGGCCATTCCGGATGTGCCGGCGGCGATGCAAGTCGCGGGGGAATGGCTGCGGAAGGAGGCTCGTATCCATCCGTTGGCGGTCGGGCATCGTGTCGTCCATGGCGGGCCGGATTATGAGCAGCCGGTTCTCATCGACCATGGCGTGGTGGCACGGCTGGAACGCTTCGTCACGCTGGCGCCGCTGCATCAGCCGCACAATCTGGCGCCGATCCGCTCGATCCTGGCCAATTTCCCGACGGTCCCGCAGGTCGCGTGCTTCGACACCGCGTTTCACCGCACGCACGGTCCGCTGGCCGATCATTACGCCATCCCCCACCAGCTCCACGCCGAAGGTGTGCGGCGCTACGGCTTTCACGGGCTCTCCTATGAGTACATCTCCAGGACCCTGCCGCAGATCGCGCCAGACATCGCAAAGCGCCGGGTGATTGTCGCCCATCTCGGCAGTGGCGCGTCGATGTGCGCGATGAAGAATGGGCTGAGCGTCGAGAGCACGATGGGATTCACGGCGCTCGACGGGCTGCCGATGGGCACGCGTCCGGGCCAGCTCGATCCGGGGGTCGTGCTGTATCTGCTGTCGGAAAAGGGCATGACGGCATCGAAGGTGCAGGATTTTCTCTATCGCGATTGCGGATTGAAGGGGCTTTCCGGGGTCAGCAACGACATGCGCGAGCTCGAGGCAAGCCTTGATCCGCAAGCGAAGCTGGCGGTGGACTATTTCGTCTATCGCATCGGGCTCAATGCCGGCATGCTGGCGGCGGCGTTGCAGGGCATCGATGCCTTCGTCTTCACCGCCGGCATCGGCGAGAATTCGAGCGGCATCCGCGCACGTGTGGCGGAGCAGCTCGGCTGGCTTGGCGTGGCACTCGACCCTGCCGAGAACACGCGCCATTCGCGGCTGATCTCAGCAAAGACGAGTCTCGTTCCGGTCTACGTCGTCCCGACGGACGAGGAGCTCATGATCGCGCAGCACACGCTGACGCTGTTGATGAACGGCCAATCGCCCAACCCCAGACAAGAGAGGGTGTCATGATTCCAGTATTTCCGGACAGCAAGGTCGCTCTGAAGGGGAAAAAGGGCCTCGTCGTAGGCATCGCCAACGACCAGTCGATCGCCTGGGGCTGCGCCAGGGCGTTTCGCGCACTCGGCGCCGATCTCGCCGTCACCTATCTGAACGATCGCGCCAAGAAGCACGTCGAGCCGCTGGCGCAGGCGCTCGAAGCGCCGATCTTCCTGCCGCTCGACGTCATGGTCGAAGGCCAGACCGAGGCGGTCTTCGAGCGGATCAAGTCGGAATGGGGGCAACTCGATTTCCTGCTTCATTCCATCGCGTTCTCGCCGAAGGAGGCGTTGCACGGCCGCGTCGTCGATGTCGGCCGCGACGGCTTCCTGAAGACCATGGACGTCTCCTGCTGGTCGTTCCTGCGCATGGCGCATCTTGCCGAACCCCTGATGAAGAGCGGCGGCACGATGTTCACCATGACCTATTACGGCAGCCAGATGGTGGTGGAGAACTACAACATCATGGGCGTCGCCAAGGCGGCGCTCGAGGCCGCGGTTCGCTATGCCGCTGCCGAGCTCGGTCCGAAGGGCATCCGCGTGCACGCGATCTCGCCGGGACCGCTTGCCACCCGCGCGGCCTCGGGCATTCCGGAGTTCGACGAGCTGATGGACAAGGCACAATCCAAGGCGCCCTCGCGCAGCCTCGTCAGCATCGACGATGTCGGCAATGCCACCGCCTTTCTGGCGCTCGACGGCGCCAAGCTGATCACCGGTGGCGTGCTCTACATCGACGGCGGCTATCACATCATCGATTGACGCCGCGTTGCCGCCGCGCTGAACAGTCCGGCGACCCGTGGGCTGATGGTGACATATTGCCAGTTTTTTGCCCGACGGCGCAACCGGCTCCGGGCGAACAGAGGGCGAAACGGAAACCTCAGTCAAATCAGCCCCATGGCTACTGTGCATGGGGTTGTTTTTCGACTTTTTGATTCAGCGATAGTGCAGAGCGATCAGTTCGGCCACGCAGGCCGGCTTCTTGCCGCCCTCGATCTCGATCACGAGGTGGTAGTTGACGCGCAGCCCGTCCGGCGGCACGTCCTCTGCTTCCGCAATCGTGACCCGGCCGCGCAGCTTCGATCCTGCCGGTACCGGCGCGAGATATCGGATGCGGTCAGCACCGTAGTTCAGCGTGTTGCGCAGCCCCTTCAGGCCGATGACCGAGCGGATGAACAGCGGCGCAAGGGCAAGCGAGAGCAGGCCATGGGCGATGGTCTTGCCGCCCGGCATCTCCTGCTTGGCGCGCTCCTGGTCGACATGGATCCATTGCTCGTCGCAGGTCGCCTCGGCGAACTGGTTGATGCGGTCTTGCGTGATCTCGATCCAGTCGCTGGCACCGATCTCGGTGCCGATTGCGGATTTGATCTCGTTGAAGTCGCTGAATATTCGCATGGGTTGACCCGTTTAGATCCTCATTTCCGGAACATTGTCGGGAATGGCGAGCTCGGCCTCCGTCAGCGCCAGGACCTCGCCGACGCTCAGGCCGGGCGCTGTTTCCAGCAACGTCGCCTTGCCGTCGGGAAAACCGATCACGGCCATGTCGGTCACGACCAGGTCGACAGGGCGCGCCGAGGTCAGCGGCAGCGAGCATTTCGCCACGATCTTCGACTTGCCCTTGGCCGCGTGCTGCATGGCGACGATCACGCGCTTGGCGCCGGTGACGAGGTCCATTGCGCCGCCCATGCCGGGAACCATCTTGCCCGGGATCATCCAGTTCGCGAGATGGCCATGCGCATCGACCTGGAGGCCGCCGAGCACGGTGACATCGACGTGGCCGCCGCGGATCAGTCCGAACGACATCGCGCTGTCGAAGGTGGAGGCGCCCGGCAGCGCGCTGATCGGGCGTCCGCCGGCATCGGTGAGCGTCGGATGCGCCATGCCCTGCTCGGGGATCGGCCCGGTGCCGATCAGTCCGTTCTCGGACTGGAAGAAGACCTTCAGGTCCGACGGCACATAATTGGCGACCAGCGTCGGAATGCCGATGCCGAGATTGACGAGGTTGCCGTTCCTCAGCTCCTTGGCGACGCGCCGGGCGATGATGATCTGCGGATCCATGGTGTCACCCGTTCGTGATGAGATAGTCGACGAGCGGCGCGGGGGTGATGACATGATCGGGTGCAATCACGCCGACCGGGACGATATGCTCCGCCGTCACGATGACGGTGTCGGCCGCCATCGCCATGACCGGGTTGAAATTGCGCGACGTGAGGGCGTAGGCGAGGTTGCCGAGATAATCGGCGAGGAAGGCGTGCACCAATGCGAATTGCGCCCGCAGCGCCGTCTCCAGCAGGAACGGCTTGCCGTCGACTTCGATCTGACGCTTGCCTTCGGCCACCAGCGTTCCGACGCCGGTCGGCGTCAGCACGCCGCCGAGGCCGCATCCGCCGGCGCGGATGCGCTCGACGAACGTGCCTTGCGGCACGAGATCGACGGCGATCTGGTTCGCCAGCATCTGCTGCTGCGCCTTCGGATTGAGACCGATATGCGTTGCCGTCAGCTTCGACACCAGGGCCTGATCGAACAGCTTGCCGACGCCCTTGCCGGGCGTGGCGGCGTCATTCGAGATCAAGGTCAGACCTGTCTTCCTCTGGCGCACGACTTCGTCGAGCAGCCGCTCCGGCGTTCCGACTCCCATGAAGCCGCCAACCATGACGCTGGCGCCCGCCGGGATCATCGCAACGGCTTCTTCGACGGAAACGGCCTTCATGATCGAAACTCCCGGTCGGCCGACGATGGCAGAAGGGCGGTAACGTGCGGATGTTGGCGGGCGGGGGGCGGGCTCCCTTGATCTGGGTCAAGGCTTTCGGATCATTCCGCTCCGGCTGCGTCGATGCCGATGCTTTCGAGTGTCTCGCGCCAGAGCTTGCGAACACCGACGTGGCGCTGCTCGAGTGCCGCGCTCACCGCATCTCGGTATGGAGCGAGGTCGGGGCCTTTGAGGAACAGGATCTGCGCTTGCAGCAGCCGGCCGCTCTCGAATTCGATGCGGCGCAAAGCCATGACGAACGCATCCTGCGGATTGGCTTCGACCGGGAGCAGCGCAGCCGGCCGGATGCCGGCGTGGACGGCATGGGCGAGCGTTGCGAGGTTGACGGCCTGGGCGAGGTGAGGGTCCGTGATCTCCGCGAGCGGCGCAGGAAGCCAAGCCGTCTCCCAAGTCATCAGCATGTATCCGAGGGCAACATCCGGGACCCAGGAGGTGGCGCGCATCAGCAGGGAGACGATCTCGGTCTCCCGATAGAACTGCGCGTTCAATTCGGTCTGCCAGGCCGCTTCAAACCTCGCCGGCAAGGAGAGGGCGAATTGCCGCGCTAGGGCACCATGCGCCGAGATCAGGAACGCCCCGATCCGCGTCTGCTGGCGCGGCGGAATGCGGCCGTCGGGATCGAGCGGGCCGAGGAAGCCGCTCATGGCACCGCTCTTCTGACCGGGATGGCACGCAGATGGTCGTAACCGTCTGGAAACGGCGTCAGCTCCCCGCCGGCCTCGTCCGGTGCCACCCAAATCGATTGATGTCCCTCCCATCGCCCGGCCAGCACGTCATCAGCGAAGCGCGCCAGCAGGTCCGCCGTCAGCGCTCCCTTCTCCAGCGTGAACGCATGATAGGCCTTGGGAATGATCACCAGGGAGCTGTTGGGAATCTCGACACGCAATGTTTCGTGGAGACCCCGCGGCGTGAGAAAATCGAACTCGCCGTTGAGAATCATGGTCGGAACGGCGATCGCGGACAGGCGCGGCGTGAGCGGCTGGAAGTCGAGGAAGGATTCCATCAGGTTCTGCAGCGCGTAGACGTCGTTGACGAGCCAACCTTGCCGCTTCACGCTGTCGAGCCTGTCCAGCAGCGGCTTCAGCCATTGGTCCGATAGGTTCATCGGCAGCAGGAGGTCCTGGAGGTAACTCGTGCCGCCGAGGATCAGCCCGGTTCGCAGCGCATTGCCAAGCAGCAAGAGTTGCGGCGACAGTTCCGCAAAGCAGCTCATCGGCACGAGCCCGGCCAGTCGCTTGCCATGCTCGATCGCATATCGCAGCGCGATCAGTCCGCCAAAGCTGATCCCGCTCAGAAAAACCGGACCGTCCCCCAGCTGGTCGATCAGGAGACGCAAGGCGGCGACCTGGTCGTCCTGGCTGATGAAGAGCCTCGGCTTGTCGGAGCCGCCCTGGCCCAGCAGATCGAAGATTGCAACGCGAAAGCCTCGCGCCGACAAGGCTTCGCGATAGGCGCCCCACAGTTCGGAATATTGCGTCAGGCCGTTCACGAGGACATAGGCCGGCGCGCCCACCGGCCCGTCGAGCTCATAGCGGATCCGATATGAGCCGAGGCTGAGGAAAGGCATCGCAGGGTACTGCCGGTGTTTTGATGCCCGCGATCTTCGATCCCTGCGAACGGATTCCATTGAGTTAGATCAAACCTCCCCTGGCCGCCCTGCTTAGCGTTTCAGGAAAATCTTCCAGGGAGGACTGCGTCATGTTCGGACAAGACGCGTTGAAGCGCTGCTTCATGAGCCTGATCGTGCTGCTGCTCGGAACGGCGATCGCAACCGCACAGCCTTTCACGCGCCGCTCGTCGCAGGTGCAGCATGATGGGCTGAAGAAGACCTACGAGATCGCCAACTTCCGTCTCGGCGGCAAGTATGACCTGTCCGACCCCTCAAAATGGGAGAACGGCGGCGAGGGCGGCGTCACGCTGGAATCGCTCGGCGCCGGCAAGCTTCGCACGGCCTACATCGCCATCGGCAACGCAAGGCGCAACGCCGCCGGCGAGATCACCAATGCCATCGTGATCAACTCCTACTATTCCGGCGATTCCACCGACATGTACGAACAGTGGGTCAAGGGTGCGGCGTTGTCGGGTGGCGTGCCCATCATCGGTCCGGGCCGGCCGATCGACACGGATCGCTATTATGTCGTCATGGTCGATCCGCTCGGCACTTGGGGCGCGAGCAAGCCGTCCGACGGCCTCGGCATCAAGTTCCCGCAATACAGCTACTACGACATGGTGCAGGCGAATTACCGCCTGCTGCGCGACGAGCTGAAGGTCGCGCGCGTCGCGCTGGTGACCGGCGTCTCAATGGGCGGCACGCAGACTTACGTCTGGGGCGTGATGCATCCGGAATATGTCAGCGCCCTGATGCCGATCGGCGGCACGACGCAATCGGATGGCGACGACCCCGTCGGCAACTGGACCTTCCAGATGATGACGGCCGCGATCCAGGGCGATCCGGTCTGGCAGGCGACCAAGGGCGACTATTACAAGCTCCCGAAGGAAAAGCATCCGGTGCCGGGCGTGGCCTTCGGCTGGTCGATCCTCGGCATGACGGGTTATGACTTCGCCTTCCGTACGACCCAGAATTGGGCGGCGGTACAGCCGGAGATCTTCTATTGGGATCCGCCGAACGAGAAGGCCGGTCTCAACGTCACCAACCGTGCCAAGCTCTATGACGCCGTCGACCTCGTCTGGCGCAACAGGGTGGGCGAGACCCACAACATCAATCCCTATCTCGGTCGCATTCAGGCCCGCACGCTGGTGATGCACATCACCAACGACCTCTGGCTGAACTTCAAGCTGGCGCAGAAGGCTGTTGATCGCGTGCCCGGCGCTGATCTCATCGCACAGGAGAGCCCGGTCGCGCATTACGGCGTGTTCCCGATCATCAACCAGCGCAAGAACGATCCGAAGTTCGTCGCCTTCATGGATGACGTGGCGGCTCTCGATCGCGCCCAGAAATTCGTCGACAAGAATTACCGCGTGCCCGACGTCGCCCAGACTATCGATCCCAAGAAGTCGTTCTGGAAGGCCTACGTGACCTATCCCTATCCGGTCAAATTCGGCAGTGCCAAGGACAAGAGCGGCAATTCCTGGGAAATCGGCTACATGGACGAGTATGCCGGCACCGACAAGGATCCGAAGGTGCTCGTCATCATCCACGGCAAGGGCGCGTTCGGCGGCCATTACGGCAACATCATGCAGTATGCGCTGCGCAGCGGCCTGCGCGTAATCGTGCCAGACCTGCCGCATTACGGCATGTCGGGCCCCGGCAATCTCGACAAGAACCCCGCTCGCACCATGCAGGACATGCGCGAGGTGATCTACGACCTCGTGGTCAACCAGCTCGGTGTCAAGAAGGCGTACTATCTCGGTCACTCGCTCGGCGGCCAGTTCGTCGTAGGCTACGCCCTGATCTGGCCGGATGCGGTGCAGGGCCTCGCCTTGGAAGCGCCGTCCGGCCTCGAGGAATATCCGCGCGAGATCACCATCGCCAAGGACAAGAAGGCGCCTCTCTTCGCCGACGGCCTCGGCCGCGACTTCGAAAAGTGGAAGCAGGTCTGGGACCAGACCGGTATTCTCGCCGCGGAAAAGGCACGCAGCGAGCAGAACATCCGCGACTTCTTCTATTTCAAGAAGCGTGACCCCGACACCGGCGTGGTGTCGGCTGCGAAGAGCGGCTACTTCTTCAGCGACAGCGAATATGCCCGCTTCCATACCGAGCAGCGTGTCGGGCTGACCAAGGGCAACCCGAAGGAGCTCGATCAATGGTGCAACGTCTTCATCTTCGACATCTATACGATCGGTGCCGAACTCCAGCAGGATGACCCGAAGAACCTTTATGAGCGGGTCACCCAGATCAAAGCGCCGATCTTCCTGGCGTTCGGCGACAAGGAGCCGTTCATTCCGACGCCCGCGTTCAACGGGCTGACGGACCTCGGCCGCGACGTCATCACGCCGTTCATGACGCGCATGACCAATGCCGGCAACCGGCCGATGCTCAAGATCTATCCGGAGACCGGACACTTCATCCACACCGACAATCCAGTGGAATACGCCGCCGATGTCGTGGATTTCGTGACCAAGGGGACGGTTGACGTGTCATCGCCGCTCGGTACCGATCGCATGATCAAGGGCGCCGTCGTCTCGGCCCTGCCAGTGGCGCCGACACCGCCCGGAGCGGCGCCGACGGCCGGCCTCAACAAGTAGGGCCCGGCGATGCCGAGGGTGCAGGCGGGCGAAGTCCAGCTCGGCTGGCGGGAGTGGGGAGGAGGCGACGTCACCGTCGTCTTCATCCACGGAAATCTCGCCAGCAAGGACTGGATCGAACTCGCCGCGCCGTTGTTCCCATCCGGCCTTCGCGTGATCGGCATCGATTGGCGCGGCTGCGGCGACAGCGACCGGCCGAAGCCGGCGGCCGACTATTCCAACTACTCGATGCGGCAGCACGCCGACGACATGCTGGCGGCGCTTGATGCGCTCGAGATCGGCTATTGCCATCTCGCGACACATTCCACCGGCGGCATCATCGCGGCCAGGATGCTGCTCAAGCAGCCGCAGCGCTTCGGCCGCGTGTTCGCGCTTGATCCGGTGACGCCGCTCGGCATGGCCTTCAATGCCGACCAGATCGGATTATTCAGGGCCATGATGTCGAGCAAGGAGCTGACGCGGTCCGTGATGGCGACAGCCGCTTCTTCGCTGTTCGTCCCGGAGAGCCTGGGGCCGAACATGATCCCCCGCTTTCGCGAGGGGCTAGGAGAGATCCAGGCGCTGTTCGACCGGATCATCGAACAGACCTTCGGTGTATCGGAGGGGATCTGGATCGGCACGCCGGTGAACCTGACGCGGGAGAAGGAGAGCCGTGAGCTGGAGCGCCGTATGTCCGAGATCCGGCACCCGCACCTCGTGCTGTGGGGCGAGTGCGATGGCTGGATTGCACCTGCTGACCTCCGCACCATGGCCGAGGCGATGCCGGTTTGCCGGCTGGTGATCGTGCCCGGCATCGGGCATTCGATGAATCTCGAACGCCCGGCGCTTTATGCCGGCTATTTCGGCGCGTGGTTCGGAGGACTTGCCGCGTAGCAGCCGCGCCAGAGCACAACGTGCTGCTTGTGCCGATTAGTCCGGCACCGAGATAAAGTGGCTGCTTCAGCCTGCCCAATATCGGTTGGTCGGCGCTGCATCGACGCGGTATCGCATTCATTTGCCGGAACCTGAGAAGAAATTTTTCTCTCCCGAAATTTTCTCCGATTGTCGTTGGTTGCGACATTCTGCCCATGCACATCCGGGTAGTGCGGGGGAATAGAGGGAAGTTGGCTGGCGAATGTGAATGACGTCCTTCTATCATCTCGCGCCCGTCGTGAACGAGGGGATCAATATCGCTTGTCGCTTCTGCGATTGGCCGTGTGCAAGGTAATTCACTAGGCGGCGTATCGCATAGATCGTTGCTAACGCGACAGCCACACCAGCGATGACGTCGACAAAGAAGTGCCCACCGCCAATCGGGGTCGCCGCCAACACCAGGGCGTTCCAACAACACCCGACAAGCCTCAACCAGCGGAGTGGCCACATGGCCCATGTGTAGAGGACAGCGGTTATGGCGTGGAAGCTCGGAAAGGTCAGGAGGGGCGCCAGACTGAACGCATCTAGCACTCTCGTAGAGCCATCGCGGACAAGGGGGAGCTCTCGCAGGGTAGCGTAGTAAACGAGCGGCTCGACATTCGGATGATCCGCCGGCACGAGTTCAAGAGCATGATAAACGCCCGTGGCGGGGATCAGGGTGGAAATGACCGTGGTGACGATCAGCGTTATTGCATAGCCAAGGACGAACTCTGCGGCCCGTCGGTAGAGACCGCACACGGGCAGAACAACGACCAGAACGGTCAGCTGCAAGAATATGGAATTGTACGCGGGCGCAAGCGCGCGGATCAATCCCGGCCGGTCGTTCACAAACGACAGATAGGTCCGAAAATTCAACCCGAGCGCATGATCGAATGCCAGCAGCCGGGCTTCCTGCATTGGTAGCGCCGCTGACGCCGCGATATATCCGAGCGATGTGACGAGAACCAGGACCAGAATGATCTGCGCGAGAGTGAATAGAGTTGCATAGACCCGCGGATTGGCGGCGCCGGATATCGCGTTGCGATGCCCGATGTATCCGTAGAGCCCCGCCATTCCGAGCAGAATGACGTAGCCATTGACCTCCATTCGGAAGCTGGTCAGCAGAACACCGAGCGCGAGCATGACCAGGACCACGCCGATGAGGATCCAGTTCAGCTGAAACAGCCATAAAGAAAGCTCCAAATCCTCTTTGACGTTCGAGAGAATCCCGGCTGACCGGAAACGTCGTCCACCCTTCGTAGTTGTCATTTGGCATTCCCTGCATTCCAACGGGAATTCTTCTGCCAATGCAACCATTAATAAATATACAACATGAGCGTGTATCATGGGTAGGAGCAACCGGCAAAATTCAGTGCCGGATTTTCCCGATTTGGGGGGCCGAACGCCTCTAGATGCGCGACCACCTGGACCCTAAGAAGGTCGGTTGACGAGACGGACTCTTCACGCGTCCGCATCTTGCGGAAGATCGGTCAAGCGCTTCGGTTCGGGCTAGCAGGCGCCTAAGTCAACGCGCGTGCACGGGTTCAGCTCAAGGCGTGACCGGCCAAACCGTAAACCCACGGCTCGTCTTCCTTTCGGTTCAGGAATCGCCGCCCCTTGGACATGGTCGTGACTGTGTCGTTCATCCCGAGGCGGTTCTGTTGAAGGTAGTCCGCAAACAAACCCGTCTGCTCTCGCGTATCCACGCGGGCGAACCTTCCGGCAAGATCCTTGAGATGGATGGCCGTGAGATGGATCGCATCACAATCATTGCTGGCGACAATCGGCCCGATCACATGACCGCGCCCAAATTCGCGCGCCATGGAATAACCCACGATCTCTCCGCCGCGGCAGAGGACGCAGATCGATGCACCTTCAGAAAGCAACGCAAGCAGCCTCTGACGGTTGGTCCCAAACGCGCGCTCATCCAGTCCTACGATCTCTTCGATGTTCTCCGCGGACAGCGATCTCAATTCGCCTTCCAGTGCTGGCACCGGCGGGGGTGGTGATACGACCTCCCCTTGCCATAGATACACCGTGGCTTCCTTCGTGAAGCCCAGTGAAAGGTACATATGATATGCGGCATCGGTCGAGTTGAGGCTCAAACTCCGGTCGCCACACCGCTCGAATACCTGCTCCATGAGCCAGCGGCCGGTCCCCTGTGCCTGGGTTCGAGGCGATGTGATTACCAAGCCAATCGTCGCGAATTCGCGGCCATGTGGGAACCACATCGCGCTGCCGAAGACGCGTCCTATGCCATCAACGGCTACGATGCCGTGACCTGCGCGGCGTAAGAAATCCCAATCCTTGGGGCGATGCGGCCAGCCAACCCCGGTCGAGAGGGCGTGGAGCAGCGTCACATCAACGTCGTTGATGTCTTTCGCGGCCAGTTCAAAGGACTTCACGCGTACCGTTCGTCCCATCTCGACTCGTCCATTCCTTCGCGGGATGCCAATCTCTCGCACATCGCGCCTTTTTCCTCCCGCCACAATAGGGTAGCAGACGTATTTCGTCGCACTATCGCACGGAATCCCAGCAGGTTTCCCCTGTTTGGGCCTTCTTTTCGAAATCTTCGGCCTGTCTTGCAGCCTAATTCGGCAGGGAAAGCTCGGGCTCGCAGCTACCCTATCGATGTTCGGCAAACTGTGCAGGAAGATTGGGGCGCCGTGAATGCTCAAGAATGTCTTGCGAGGCTATTCGCTTTTCCGGGCGTCGTCGACACGCCAAGCCAGGTAGAGGCGTGCACCGATGGCATTTTTGTTCAATTCCGATGCTGCGAGGGCGGTAGTCTTCGGCGAGGTCTTTGCGCGCGAGCTTCCGGATCTGGAATTCCATCATTGCAGCGAGAGTTTCGCGCCGAAAAGGTGCGGTACCTGCTGACCTGGAACGCGCCCGACGATCTCTCGCGTTATTGTAATCTGGAAGTGCTCTTTTCCATCGGCGCCGGGGTCGACCAGTTCAAGCCGGAGACCATACCTGGCCACGTCAAGCTCGTGCGCATGTTCGAGGACGGCATCGTTCGCATGATGCAGGAATACGTGGTCCTTGGTGTGCTGATGCTCCATCGCGAGATGCTTGCATATTGGCAGCAGCAGAGCAGGGGCGTGTGGCAGGCTCTTGCAACCTCCCAGGCCAGCGATAGGCGCGTGGGCTTCTTGGGCCTTGGAATGCTGGCGCAAGCCGCAACCGACCGTTTGAGGCCGTTTCGATTTTCGCTTGCCGCATGGAGCCGCAGCGAAAAGGTGGTGGAGGGTGTCACCTGCTTCCATGGCGAGGATCAGCTTGGCAGTTTCCTGCACGGATATCCTTGTTTGTCTTCTGACCCTGACGGAGCAAACACGAGACATCCTGAACGAAAGCCTCTTCTCTCTCCTGCCGGTGGGAGCGAGCTCCTGCATGTTGGTCGCGGCCCGCAGCTTGACCAGGGCGCACTCGTCGCGGCGCTCGACAGTTGTCACCTCGCAGCAGCCATGCTCGACGTCACCGATCCCGAGCCACTGCCGGAAACCCATCCCCTCTGGTGCCATCCGAAGGTGATCATCACGCCGCATATCGCGTCCGTGACCCAACCGCATACGGCGGCACAATCCGTCGTAGAGAACATCCGGCGCCACCGCGCTGGACGAAATCCGATCGGCCTCGTCGATCGAACACTCGGCTACTAACAGGAAAAATGCCATGTCACTTCTGGTCACCATCGATATCAATCCGGATTTCGCACCGAAGAGCGCCTTGCCCGCTCCTGAACGGCTCATTTCTGGCAATCCATCGTTCAAGACCTGGGCCCAGGACGCCTCGAAAGGCGAGAAGGTACTGACCGGCGTCTGGGAAGCGACGCCTGGCGAGACCCATTCCATCAAGGGCACCACCTTCGAGTTTTGCCACATTCTCTCGGGCCTCATCGAGATCGAGGAAAAGGGTGGCGAGATCAGAAGGTATCGCGCCGGCGACAGCTTTGTCATGAAGCCTGGCTTTGTTGGGATCTGGCGCACGATCGAGACCGTGCGAAAGATCTACGTCTGCCATTATGACTGAGAGGTACCGAGGGCAGAGCCGCCGTTGGAATATTCGACTTTCAAGGCAGCATCTGACGAGATTCAGCGCGGTCAGGCACTTCATGATCAATGAAAAATGCGGCGTGCGGGCGTGTACCGCTCGCGTGAGACGGCTTCGTCCCGCCACTAGTAAATCCAGGCAGTGACGGCGGAGTCGAGCCCGAGGCAAGGAGCAAGACCATGGTTGCATTGAAGGACGAGGATCTGTTTCGGCAGCAAGCGCTGATCGGCGGCAACTGGCGGGATGCGAGCACGAAAGCCGTTGTTGATGTCATCGATCCTGCGAGCCAGAGAGTGCTTGGCACCATCCCCGACATGGGTCGAGACGAGACCAGGGCAGCAGTCGAGGCCGCGGACGCTGCGTTCAAGCACTGGAAGGCAAAGGCCCATGCAGAGCGTGCCGCGCTGCTGGAGCGCTGGTACGACCTCATGCGACATCATGAGCAGGACTTAGCTCTTCTGCTCACGCTGGAACAGGGGAAGCCGCTTGCTGAATCGCTCGGCGAAATCCGTTATGGAGCGTCCTTCGTAAAATGGTTTGCAGAAGAAGCGCGTCGGATCAACGGATCGACCATCCCGTCACCCACTGCCGATCGCCGCATCCTGGTGCTGAAGGAACCGGTCGGCGTGTGCGGGATCATCACGCCCTGGAATTTTCCGAACGCGATGATCACGCGCAAGGTGGCGCCTGCGCTTGCCGCCGGGTGCACCGTGGTCATCAAGCCCTCCGAGTTCACGCCCTTTTCGGCCCTCGCCATCGCTGTTTTGGCCGAGCGGGCGGGAATTCCCGCGGGCGTGATCAACATCGTGACGGGCATGCCGGGGGACATTGGCACGGAGCTGATGGCCAACGAAACCGTCCGCAAGATCTCGTTTACCGGATCGACCCGGGTCGGCGCCTTGTTGATGAAAGGTGCTGCTGACAAGATAAAGCGGCTGAGCCTCGAGCTCGGCGGCAACGCGCCGTTCATCGTCTTCGACGATGCCGATATCGACCGGGCGGTCGAGGGGGCGATTGCGTCGAAATTCCGCAATGGCGGGCAGACGTGCGTCTGCTGCAATCGCATCCTCGTTCAATCCGGCATTTACGACGCCTTCGCTCAGAAGCTTGCCAGCCGGGTCGCGAAAATGAAGGTCGGTCCCGGCACGGACGATGGCGTGGCGATCGGGCCGATGATCAACGGCGCCGCCATAGAGAAGATCAAGCGGCACGTCACAGACGCCCTGGACAAGGGCGCAAAGATCATCGCGGAAAGTGAAACGGTGGCGGAAGGTCGGCAGTACGCCCGTCCTCTCGTGCTCGGCGGCGCGACGACTGAGATGCTGTTGGCTTCAGAAGAGACCTTCGGACCGGTCGCGCCGCTGTTTCGCTTTGAGACCGAAGATGAGGCGATTGCGATCGCCAACGGCACGCCTTATGGCCTCGCCGCCTATTTCTACACGGAAAACCTCAAGCGTTCATGGCGTGTTGCCGAGGCGCTGGAATTCGGCATGGTCGGCCTGAACACCGGCCTGATCTCGACCGAGGTGGCGCCTTTCGGCGGTGTCAAACAGTCGGGCCTTGGACGCGAGGGATCTCAGCTCGGGATCGAAGAATATCTCGAGACGAAGGCGCTGCATATCGGCGGGCTGGATTGAGCGCTCATCGAACCTGTACCTGAAACAAAATAAGGGGGCGGTGCTGAACCGCCCCGTTTTTCTTCGCACCGATCTCGATTGAATCTTTTGGAGAACTGAAGTGCAACGAGAGGACCTGAGCGAGCTGCGCTCACGCGCTCTTGCGCAGGGGCTCCAGGCCGACTGCCGCGGCGAGCCCGTCGATGCCAGCGATCTCGGTGTATTCATAAAAGGGGTTCGGGGGCTCGTGACCGCGGTTAACCCAGATCTTGCTCTTGATCCCGAGGTCGTAGGCGGTCATCAGGTCGTAGCGGAAGGAAGAGGAGACGTGGGTGATATCCTCCGGGCCGCAGCCCAGCCTGTCCAGCATATACTCGAAGCCCTTCATCTGCGGCTTGTAGGCGCCGGTCTCCTCCGCCGTGATGACCATGTGGAAGGGTGCGCCGAGCTTTTCCACGTTCGACATGATGAGATTCTTCATGGAGTTCGACAGGATAACCAGTGGAATCTCCCTGGCAACTTTGGCCAGACCCGCCGGCACGTCGGCATGTGGGCCCCATGTGTGGATCTCTCCATTGATGCGCTCGGCATGCTCCGGCCGAAATACGACACCGTTACGCTTGCACGCGCGCTCCAGCGCATTGTGCACCACCTCGAAGTACGGCTTCCAGGCGCCGAGAACCTCATCCAAGCGATAGGCTGAAAAGTCCTTGATGAGCCGCTCCAATGCCGCGGACGAAAGCTCGGCGCCATAAACTCTCCTCGCCGCGCCGGCCATGTCGAAATTGGTCAGCGTGCCGTAGCAGTCGAACGTGATGTATTTGGGTCTGAACGTCGCCATGGCTCGAATCCTTCTCCAATCCTCTCGCACCGCTTCCCGGCACGACAAGCATCATAACGAGCAGCTGACCAGATAAAGCACCGCTGTCGCGACGGTCGGGAGCAGATTGTGTCGTATCGGATCGGAGCTGTGGCAGAGAGTTGCGCGAACAAATCAGAGCGTCAGTGCCGGCACCGACCCATGCCGGCACAAGATGCCGTGTCGATCGTCAATCAAAGTCAATACGCCTTCTGTCCGTGTCCTGCCTGGGAGCAAGTGCCGTCTTCCCCAGCTTACATTGAGCCCGAAAGCATCGGGGTGGTCGCCCAAGCATTGCGGTTGATCTGGAGGACGACATGTTGAGCAACTCGCTGATTGAACTCGATCGGGCGCATCTGGTTCACCCGGTCTCGTCCTATCGCAGCCACGAGACGGCAGGCGTCCGTGTGCTGAAGTCAGCGAAGGGCGCGACGCTGACCGATGTCTCGGGACGTCAATTGCTCGACGGTTTTGCGGGTCTGTGGTGTGTCAATGCCGGCTACGGGCAGGACAGCATCGTCGAAGCTGCCACGAGGCAGCTGCGCGAACTTCCCTATGCGACGGCTTATTTCGGATTGGGCTCCGACCCGGCCATCCGGCTAGCGGCCAGGCTGGCTGAATTGGCGCCTGGCGATCTGAACCATGTCTATTTCACGTTAGGTGGCTCCGACGCAATCGACAGCACGATCCGGTTCGTTCGGTACTACTATCATGCCAAGAGGACGCCACAGAAGGATCAGTTTATTTCCGTCGAGTCTGGCTACCATGGATCGTCGACGGCCGGATCCGGCTTGACCGCACTGCCGGCCTTTCATGCCGGCTTCGGGGTACCTTACAGCTGGCAGCACAAGATCCCGTCGCACTACGCCTATCGCAATCCCGTCGGTTCCCACCCCCAGGCTATCATCGCGGCGTCGGTCGCGGCTCTGCGGACCAAGATCGCCGAACTCGGGGTCGAACGCGTCGCGGCCTTCTATGTCGAGCCGGTACAGGGGTCGGGAGGCGTCCTCGTTCCGCCGCCATCCTGGCTGAAGGCCATGCATGCTGTTTGCAGGGAGCATGATGTTCTGTTCGTTGCCGATGAGGTTATCACCGGCTTTGGCCGTGTCGGTCCGCTGTTCGCCTGTGAAGAGGACGATGTCGTGCCGGATCTCATGACCACGGCAAAAGGACTTACCTCGGGCTATGTGCCGATGGGGGCCGTTCTCATGTCCGACCGCGTCTACAACACCATTGCGGATGGCGCCGGCAACACGCCCATCGGCCACGGTTACACCTATTCCGCACACCCCGTCAGCGCA